>CAIJKV010000337.1 GCA_903821335.1 uncultured beta proteobacterium | reverse complement strand
TGCACTAAGTGTTGTTTTACGGCCACTGTCCGCATAATCCAGTTGCACTAAGAGATCGGGTGGGCTCAGCAAATCGGCTGCGCGTTCGGGCCATTCAATCAAAACCAGGGCATTTTCCCTGAGAATATCGCGAAATCCAGCATCCAGCCATTCTGACGGGTCGCTAAATCTATAAAAATCAAGATGATACAAGTATAAGTTAAAAACTTTATAAGATTCAAGTAGTGCGTAGCTTGGGCTCTTTATTCGACCCGATATTCCGCATTCCCTTAGGAAAGCACGCGCAAGTGCTGTTTTGCCCGCTCCGAGGTCACCCTGAAGGTGAAGACGACCACCTGCCAGTGGCCCCGGAATGGGATGGCCGGGTGAACCGGGCAACAGGTCGGCGGCCACGCGCGCCAGTGTCTGGCCGAGCGCCTGGGTGGCTTGTTCGTCCGGCAAGTCAAACATGAGGGAGCGCAGGGGCGAGGTCATAGCGTCAGGAAGCCAGCAGCAGCCAGAGGGGAATGGTCAGTGCAGCCAGCGGGGTCCCCAGTGAGATGATCAGGCCAACCATCCTGGCGTCCCCACGCATCCGCACGGCGAGAACATACGTGGCGCTTGCGGTGGGTACGGCGGCGAACAACACTAACATCTGCCGTTTGACCGGATCAAGCCCGAACCACAGGGCAACGGCCCAGGCCGCGGCGGGCAGGGCGATCAGCTTGACCGTCAGCATCCAGCCGATCAGCGAAAAGCGAGTCTCGCCGGGTTGCCAGGTCAGGCTGGCACCCACACAAAGGATACCCAGGGCCACCGCGGCCGCCCCCAAGCGAACCAGCAGGGTGTCGATGGGAGTGGGCAGTTCCAGGCCAGCCAGGTTGCCGGCCAGGCCCAGCACGGTCGACATCAGCAGGGGGTTGCGCAGCAGTGCCCCCCAGATATTGGTACCGTGGTGGCGGGCCAGTGCATAAACCGCCGCCAGGTTCACCAGAGGCACGGCGAAACCGACGATGAGTGCCATGATCGACTGGCCTGTCAGACCGGCCAGGCTAGGCGCGAGCGCCAGGGCGATGTAGGTATTGAACCGGTAGCCACATTGCGCCACCGACGCCTGGGCGAGTGGCGCCGGTCGCAGTACCGGGGCCGCCAGCCACGCCAGCGCGATGCCGATGACGACGACAGTCGTGGTGGCCAGGAAAATATCGGCAGCCGTATGGATGCTGATTGGGGTGTGCAGGATCGACTGGAACAGAAGCGCCGGAAAAAGCACGTAGTAGACGAGCTTCTCGAGCCCGTTAAAAAAGTCCCGTGAAAATCCCAGTTTGCGGTTCAGTAACCAGCCGAAAGCGATTAGCAGAAAATCAGGCAGAACCAGTAGCGCAACAGACATGGGGACACTTGAAAACCGGGGGATGGAAGGGGGGGGCGCCTGGGCGTGCACGCAGACCCGAATGCTACTATTGTCACTCATACCGTAGGTGCTTGCCACACGTAAGCATGTTTGTGTCGCCCCCCGCTGAACGCGGGTGTGCCGGCAGCATTTGTTAAAGAGGTTTTTATGAAAAAGATTCAAGTACTGGTAGCTGCCCTGACTGCGCTGACCGGCTCCGTTACCGTGGTGCCCGCCGCTGTGGCCCAGACCTATCCGACCCGTGCGATCCGTGTGATTGTGCCCTTTGCCCCGGGTGGTTCGACCGACATCATTGCGCGCCTGGTGACGCAGCGGATGTCCCAGGAACTCGGCCAACCCGTTGTGGTTGAAAACAAGGCTGGCGCCGGTGGCGCCATTGGTGCCGCTGAAGGCGCCCGCGCAGCCCCGGATGGCTACACGCTGTCGGTTGCTACGGTTTCAACCATGGCCGTGTTGCCGGCTTGCCGGCCCAAGGACCTGCCCTACAACCCCATCAAGGATTTCGCGCCTGTCACCAACTTTGCCAATACGGCAAACGTCATCTCGGTGAACCCGAAGTTTCCAGCCAAGGATTTCAAGGGTTTTGTTGAAGAATTGAAAAAGAACCCAGGCAAATATTCATACGGCAGCTCGGGTACCTGCAGCGTGTTGCACCTGTTTGGTGAAGCCTTCAAAATGGCAACGGGCACAGACATTGTTCACGTGCCCTACAAGGGTGCCGGCCCGGCTCTGGCTGACGCCGTGGGTGGCCAGGTTGAAATCCTGTTTGACAACCTGCCTTCGTCGATGAACCAGATTCAGGCTGGCAAACTGCGCGCCCTGGCCGTGGCCTGGCCCAAACGTATCGACAACCTCAAGGATGTCCCCACGCTTGCCGAAGTGGGTTATCCCCAGCTGAATCAGCCTGTCTGGTACGGTTTGCTGGCACCGGCTGGCACACCCAAGGAGATCATTACGAAGTTGCGTGACGCGGTCGTTGTTGCCCTGAAAGACCCCAACGTTGTCAAGATCCTTGAGGAACAGGGGTCACTGGCTTCGGGCAACACACCTGAAGAATTCGCCGCAGAGATCAAAGCCCAGTACGACTGGGCCAAAGATGTCGTGGTCAAGCAGAAAATCGAGTTGAACTAAGCGGTCCCCAATACTGTGTTGATCTTCAAAAAGAGGCCGCGAGGCCTCTTTTTGTATGATGAGACGCTCATCCCGTTTCACGCCGTGCGCGTGCTTGCCTTACCCAACACAGAATGACTCAACAAGAATCCGCCGCGATCAGTGCGTTCATTGATGCTGTCTGGCTCGAAGACGGTCTGGCGGCGAACACGCTGTCTGCGTATCGACGGGACTTGACTGCGTTCGAGCAGTGGCTGCAGGCGCAACGCGGCATCGCGCTCGATGCCGTGCAGGCAGGTGATATCGAGTCGTGGTTCGCCGCGCGTCATGCGCAGACCCGGCCGAGCACGGCCAACCGGCGCCTGGCCGCCTTGCGTCGCTATTATTTGTGGGCCATGCGCCACCAGCGGGTCAGCGTGGATCCCTGCCTGCAACTGACCACCGCGCGCCAGCCGTTGCGCATTCCCAAGATACTGTCCGAAGCCCAGGTCGACGCCCTGTTGCAGCAGCCACCTGTTCATACCCCACGCGGGCTGCGCGATCGCGCCATGCTGGAGGTTCTGTACGCAACAGGGTTACGTGTGTCCGAACTGGTCGGGATTGGCGTGCTAGAGGTCAGTCTGACCGATGGTGTGGTGCGTGTGGTGCAAGGCAAGGGCGGCAAGGATCGCCTGGTTCCGCTTGGCGCCGAGGCCGCACACTGGCTGTCGACCTACCTTGTGGAGGGGCGCCCGGCGTTACTGGGGTCGAGAACGACGGCCGCCCTGTTTGTCACGGCGCGTGCGGCGCCCATGACACGGCAGTCGTTCTGGTTGCTGATCAAGAAATATGCGGTTCTGGCCGGCGTGCGCGCGCCGCTGTCCCCGCACGTGCTGCGCCATGCGTTCGCGACGCACTTGCTCAACCATGGCGCTGACCTGCGGGTCGTACAGATGTTGCTCGGCCACGCTGATATCTCCACCACGCAAATCTATACCCATGTCGCGCGCGAACGACTGAAAAGCCTGCATGCGCAGCACCATCCGCGCGGCTGATTGCAAGGCTCACCTGGTGCATTGACGCCCCTGGACAGGGCGTCGTGGCGGTCAGAACCTTCAGTTGGCAGTTCCCTTGCTAAACTACACGCCACGCCGCCGTAACTCAGTGGATAGAGTACCTTCCTCCTAAGAAGGGAGTCGGACGTTCGATTCGTCTCGGCGGCACCAAAAAACCTTAAAAAAAACCCATGACAAGCAGCGCAACCGAACAATCTTCCGTACGTACCATCCTGATCGGCACGTTCATCGTGCTGCTCGCGATGGGCGTGCGTGCAACCTTTGGGTTGTTCATGCAACCGATGGGACTTCAGCATGGCTGGTCTCGTGAAGTGTTCTCGATGGCCTTCGCCCTGCAGAACCTGGTCTGGGGTTTTGGCGCGATTGCCGCGGGCATGATGGCTGATCGTTTCGGTTCG
>CAIJKV010000336.1 GCA_903821335.1 uncultured beta proteobacterium | reverse complement strand
CTGACGTATCTGCGGCGCCTGCCCCTGGACCAGCTCAAGATCGACCAGTCGTTCGTGCAGGACATCCCGGACGAGCCCAACGCCTGTGTCATTGTGCGCACCATCATCGTCCTGGGGCAGAGCCTGGGCCTGGCAGTGATCGCCGAGGGCGTCGAAACCGAGGAGCAGCGCAGGTTCCTGGCGGACAATGGTTGCCGTCTGTACCAGGGCTACTTCTTTGGCAGGCCGGTGCCGATTGATGAACTCGAGGCTACGGTGAGGGTGTTACTTAAGAGCTGATGCCAACGGATCGTTGCCAGTTCTCATGCGCATGTTCAAGTTGTCGTATTGGGTTCAAACCCAAAGTCGGCGCATGTTCAAGTTGCCGGTTTCGGTTCAAACCCAACGTCGGCGCATGTTCACGATTCTGTCATCTGCGGCCATTACAGTTCCAAGACTGTTAATTGTCCGGTGGAGTGACTCCCAATGAAGGTTCTGTTCCGTTTAACCAGCGTTTGCACCGCACTCGCGCTAACCATGACCCCGTTCGTCGCGACCGCCGGTCAGGATGACGATGCACCGTTTTCAGGTGACGGGAAAACACGCAATGCTGTGGATCCGATCTACTTTGGCCGTAATCTCGCTGACTTTCCAATGCATGCCGAGCAGCAGACAGGGCTACGCGTCTTGCCCCCGACTGGCACGGAGTTGTTTGCCGGTCAGCGATTTGATCTGCGGGTCGAGTCTCAGATCCCTGCCAAACAGTCACCCCGCTTGGTAAATATCACAGTAAACGGCAAGAACTTTACAGAGGAGTTCAATCGTCGAATTTCGCAGCAAGGGACTGGACCGGAATCTGGAACCCCACCGTCCGAACTTCTGTTTGGGGCATCGGCTAGAAACCTGAGTTTTGATCAGCCAGGGCGATACGTGGTTCAAGCGACTGTCCAGATTGATGGCGTCGAACGACGGATACAGAACCAGTACAACGTAGCACCTGCCCCCAACCCCGCCGCACCTGACGCGGCCAGAAAACTGGTCTTCTTTCTTGGCGATGGTGTCGGACTGCCAATGTGGACTGCGGCCAGAATCGTCGGAAAGGGCATATTTGAAGGACGGGTCACCGACCCGCTTGCGATGGAGAAAATGCCGGTTCATGGCATCAGTCGGACCACTGCGTTTGATAGTCTGATTACAGACTCTGCGCCTGGAATGGCCAGCCTAGTCAGCGGGATGAAGCAGGCAAACAATAGTCTGCAGGTATCGGTGGACAATACACCTGAGAACCCAATTGACAACCCGCGCATCGAAACCATTTTCGAATACATGAAGCGCGTTCACGGTTGGAAGATCGGTGTCGTGACGGATGCCTTCCTGGTTGATGCGACACCTGCCGCCTTACAAGCACACAATCGCGGACGTCGTAACTACCTCAATATCGCACAGCAGATGATCGGGTATTACGACGATCAAACCGCGATGAAAAAGACCGGTTATGCCTCATTGGCAGAATTGTCCAAACCGCTCGACGTTTTAATGGGCGGCGGCGCTGTGCACTGGATGAGTGAAAAAAATCCGGCGCTTCGAAGCTTCTATCAGTACGCTGCCGGTGGCCGAAAGGATGTGGATTTGTTCGCAGACATTGCACCATCCAAGGGCTATCACGTCGTTCGCAATCTTGACGAATTGAGCAAGGCACCTGACGACAAGATGCTTCTCGGTGTGTTCTCGGGTGAGTTTCGCAAGACCTCAAGCGGCCTTGGGCCGGACAACCTCCCGGGCACACTCGACCGGTTGGTCTCACGTGGGGCCGCAACGATACGCGGGCGTGGGGCAGACGATCCGGCAGTTGGGATGAACGTGGCGCCCCCCCAGGGCACGGATTGTGGTGAAACGGTGGCAAAGTGCTTTCAGCAGGTTCCGATGAAGGCCGAGATGGTCGACAAGGCGATCACCGTTCTTGAGCGACTGGCTGCCAAGGATCAGAGAGCGGACGGCGGCTGGATGCTGCTTGTCGAGCAGTCTCAGTCTGACAAGATGGGGCACATACTTGAATTTGATCGGGCAATCTATGAGGTCATTGAACTTGACCAGGTGATTGCCTCGACTGCAAAGCGCTTGGGTGAAGACAAGCAGGCACTGATGGTTGTGACGTCAGATCATGCTCAGCCGCAGACAATTATTGGTGTGGCACTGACGGGTGCGCTGGAAAGTGCCGCCGGCAAGTGCTTCACGACGACGAATGGCCATTACCCAATGACCCTGGGCTCGCAGGACGATCCCGATCGCCCCTGCGATTTGCAAGACGCGATAGGCACATTTAACGATGCGACATTTACGACCTATGACGATCGGAACAAAGACGGATTTCCAGATGACCCAGATCCGTCGATCAAGCTGATCATCGAAGATGGCGGTCGCCCAACTTACAGTACGACGTTTCTGACCAATTTTCAGCCGCTCAAGCCAAGCGCTTCGCGCAGGACTGAGGATGGCAAGGTGGTTGAACTGCCAGCGTTACCCAACGCGCAGCGTCAGCCACAGGGTTTGTTAATGACAGGCAACATGCCCACACGGAATGTCAAAGTTGGTGCCAATAAGACCGGCGGCGCAATCGAAATCGCCCCACACGCAGGTGACGACGTGATCGTAGCCGCGCAAGGTACGGGTGCGAATGCATTCTCAGGATATTTTGAGAATACCTCCGTGAGTATTCGACTGGGACAAGCATTTGGTTCAGGATCTGCATCTGGGACTGACGCCACCGCAAGTGGCAGTCTTGTCGGATGGTAATTCAATGACGACTTTTAATAGCCGCCGCATCAAAGCCTTCGCACAAGCATTAGTTTGTGCGAGTGCTGCCTTGTTAACGCCCGCAATGGCTACAGAGTTGGTAGGCAGGGTCGTGGATAATTCCGATGCACGCGTTTTTTCAGGCGCTACCGTTCAAGTTCGTAGCAATGCTGCGAGTCGTTTTGACGCGCTAACAACCGACGACGAAGGATTTTTCCGCGTCAGCAGCATGCCTTCTGGAGCTTACCTGCTCGATGTTTCCCTGTTGGATGGTCGGACATTTATGGCGCGTTTGATTATTCGTTCACAGCGCACGACACAGTTTCTTGAGTTGGATTACAGCCGTGCCGTGGCGCCCGACGACGAATATTAACCCGCGCCCTGCTGAGTCACCTTTGGGTGGGATTTCTCAAACCGCTTTGGCCACGGTCGCGGTGTGCTCTACCAACTTCACCAGAGATGCATTCACTTCTTTGGCAATTTCTCCATGAGCATCGGAACCAGGCCACTGATCTGCGTAAAAACAGTTGCATAAAATTCCGCTGACTGGCCATAGGCGTCAAGAATTTCGACTGGACTGCCGGTGGCGTACTCAGCCATCAAAAAAACCTTCGCCTTGGACTCAGGATAGTCACTGACAATACGGTCCCGGTGTGCGGGCGTCATGACAAAAATGAAGTCTGAGAAATTGACAACTGATTTGTCGAATTGCGCCGCGCGGTGCGCCGAAACGTCAATGCCCAGCGGAGTCAGCAGTTTGACAAAATCGGGCTCGGGAACGACGTTGTAGGGGTTCAGGTTTACTGCTCTCGAAATGACTGCCACGTGAGCCGAGTGTTGGCTGGCCCACGCTTGAGCCAAGGCCGCGGCAGTCATGCTTCGGCCAGTGTTGCCGGTGTCAACAAATGCGATGCGCACGGGCGGGGCGGCATATGCACCGGACGCAAAGACGAGCGAAAACATCAATGCGCAGACTGCGCGAAACAGAAAGATGAGCATGGTTGTGGTCAGATATTGGAAGTTGGACGGTCAAGGCCGCAAGTGGAAATACGTTGTGAGCATATCACCACGAGACCGCACCCGGTCCGTTGGGCCCGGCGCACCCGCATCATCAAGCCTTGTGTTTTCCATTTCGCAGCGCGATGCACGCTGACCGTGCATGAGATGGCATTGCTGTGGTGCATTTTTCGAAAATGAACAAGGTCGATCCGCACCGTTGAATCCGAAATGGCTGGCACAGTAATTGCTTTGAGTTCAAGTCGTGCCATTGAAGTCAGCGTTGTTGGCCTGAGGATCAGGTCTGCGTCGCGTTAACTTTCGTCACCTTGTCTAAAGAGGCTCATCATGCTGTTGCAACGGTTGCTCGCAGGATTCATGTCGTTTTGTGTTGTTGGCGCAGTGCAGGCCGCAGACTTGCTTGACACAGTCAAGCAAAAGAAAGAACTGGTGGTTGGACTTGAGGCGGCCTATGCCCCGTTTGAGTTTATCGAGAACGGCAAGATCGTCGGCTACGATCAGGATCTGTTTAACTGGATTATGGAAACCAGTGCGCCTGGCGTGAAGGTCACGCTTCTTGACTTGCCTTTCCAGGGCATCTTGCCCGGCCTGGCCGCCAAGCGTTTTGACGTCGTGATCGCGGCACTGACGATCACGAAAGAGCGTGCCGATAAATTCAACTTCACCTTGCCTGTCGCAGACGCCACGACTGCACTGGTCAAGCGCAAAGGCGAACCCGCCATCATGCATGCGCCCGATTTGACGGGCAAGACCGTTGGTTCTCAAGCGGGCTCGGCTCAGTTGAAAGTGTTGCAGGCCTATAGCGACAAGCTTGTAGCAGAAGGAAAGCCAGGGATAAAAATTCGAGAATACGTCGCATTCGACGAAGCCTATGCGGACCTTGCGGCGGGTCGCACCGACGCGGTGGCGCAATCGCTGCCCAACCTGGCCACGCTGGTCAAGACGCGCGGCGATGTGTATGAAGTGATTAACGAGCCGATTGGGCCGAAAACTTTCTTCGCCTGGGCCGGTCGCAACGACGCCGATAGCGCAACGCTGGTGAAGTTCCTGAGCGACGGCATTGCAAAAGCCGGTAAAGAAGGCAAGCTCAAAGAACTGCAACTGAAGTGGTTCGGTTTTGAGATGCCAGTGCCGAGCGATGCGGTGCCTGCTCCCGCAATGTGACGTGGCCGACTAACCCGAGGCTTGTGGAACATGACCGCGCCGGTAATGCTGGATCGTCTGGTCAGTAATCTGCCACTCCTGTTCCAGGGGGCGTTGGTCACCTTGTCGCTTTCGGCGGCAGCGATAGTCGTGGGTTTCTTGCTCGGTGCATCGTTGCTGGCCATGTCTGAAAAGCATGGCCAGGCTGGTGTGCCCTCATCGAAGCGTCAACGTGTCATGGGCGCGGCGGTCAGCATCTATGTCAGTTTTTTTCGTGGTACGCCGTTGCTGGTGCAATTACTGATGCTGTTCTACCTGCCAACGGCGTTTGGCATCAACTTGCCGCCGTTTCTCGCGGCGGTGATTGCGATGGGAATGAATTCCGCAGCGTTTCAGTGCGAAATACTGCGTGCTGGCCTGTCTGCCGTGTCACCGGGTCAAGTTGAGGCAGCAGCGGCGTTCGGCATTCCAAGACGCTATGTTTTTAGATACATCCAATTGCCCCAGATTACTCGTGCAGTTTGGCCAGCGGTGATATCCGAAGCTGTTGACGTACTGAAGAGTTCGGCGATTGTTTCCGTCATTGCGGTGACCGAATTAACACGAACCGGACGCCAGATCGTGGCGGGAAATTTCCGACCCATGGAGGTCTACCTGACCATGGGTGGCATATACCTCCTGATGACAAGCGTCATATTTCTGCTTGGGGCCTGGTTCAGCCAGCACTTGAAAAATAGCAGGCGTGCAAGCAATCAGGTCATGACGGAATTGCCGGGCCGCGTGTCATGATCGATACCGCGTTGTTTGCCAAGTTGCTGCCGCTATTCCTGACGGGTGCCATGCACACCATCGAGTTGTCGGTCATTGCACTCGCCGGCGGACTCGTGATCGGCTTTGCCATGAATGGCCTGCGAGAGCTGAGTTCAACGTACTTCAAGCCTGTCTATTGGTTCTACACAGGTGTATGGCGTGGGATGCCGTTCCTGGTGCATTTGTTCATCTGCTATTTCGGGTTGGCTAGCATCGGCCTGACTCTTGATCCTTTTGAAGCGGCCGCCCTGGCGTTGATGTTGTATGGAGGGGCCTATTTCGCGGAAATCTTTCGCGCGTGCTGGCAAAGTATCCCGGTGGGGCAGGTCGAAGCAGCCTACGCCATGGGGCTGTCGCAGAGACAGATTTTTTTCTGGATTCAATGCCCACAAGCGTTGCGTGCCTGTATTCCCTTGGTAGCGAACCAGACCATCATCCTGATCAAGGAATCTTCGCTCGCGTCGATTATTACCTACCCTGAACTCACAATGATCACTTCGAAGATCGTGTCCGAGACATATGTCTACATCGAGCCGTACATCATGCTCGCGCTGTCTTATTGGCTGCTGACGTTCGCAGTGAGTCGTTTGGGCCGTGCATTGAGCAAGGCAATCACTCCTTAGGATGGCAATGACATGATTCAAAGCGTGACGGTACCGATGATTTCGATGCGCAATGTTGGTAAGTCATTTGGCGCAATGCGTGCGCTAACCGGTATCAACCTCGATGTCGAGTCGGGAGAAGTCGTGACCTTGATCGGACCCTCTGGCTCAGGCAAGACAACGCTGTTGCGCTGCATGAACTTTCTAGAAACTTATGATGAGGGCGAAGTCTCTATCCATGGCGCGTTGCTGGGCTACAGACGCCAGCCCGATGGCTCGTTGATGCGCGAGTCAGAGCGCGGTATCGCTGAAGTGCGAGCCCGTGTGGCGATGGTCTTCCAGCAATTCAACTTGTGGCCGCATATGACGGCGCTGGCCAACGTGATGACCCCGCTCACGCTGTCAAAGGGCATGAAAGCGGCGGCGGCGCGACAGATCGCAGGTGCTGCGCTTGAGCGCGTGGGACTGTCTGACAAGGCGGATAGTTTGCCCGCTAAGCTGAGCGGTGGTCAGCAACAACGCGTAGGCATCGCACGCGCGCTTGCGGTCAACCCGGAGGTGATGCTTCTGGATGAGCCGACCTCTGCGTTGGACCCGGAATTGGTCGACGAGGTGCTGGAGGTCATCAAGTCTCTGTCACGGGATGGCATGACGATGGTGATGGTCACGCACGAAATGAGTTTTGCCGCCGAGGTGTCGGATCGCATCGTGTTCATGGAAAAGGGTCAAGTGGTCACGATTGGCACACCCCGCGACCTCATTTACGCACCGGTGCATGCCAGGCTGAAATCATTCCTGCAACCATGGATACGCCGCAGTCTGGCGGGCGGGGTCATCGCGCAGTGATAGGGCTCCTTCCAAGCGGCACCAGGAAGTTGAATTTATGAAATTTATCTCTCGGAGAACTTGACGTGTCAACCCAAACAACTATTTACGCGGCTGGACCAGATAACGGTGAGCCAGTCGGCCTGAACGATACACAGACAAATCCGATTTCACCAGATGGCGTGGCAGTGCCAGGCACGATCTATACCGTTCCAGCCCGCAATGGCCGTGCGGTTCGGTTAAATGCCGGTCAAGTCATTCGCATTATCAACACGCATGGCACACAGGTATGCGATACCTGGGCATTCAAGGCGGATGACCTGAGCGAATTTATGTCCATGGAACATGCACGCGCCTGGATTGACAGAATCATTCCCAAGGTTGGCGATGCACTGGTCACCAATCGGCGCCGCCCGATCATGACCTTGGTGACGGATACTTCCCCCGGTGTGCATGACACCCTGATGGCCGCTTGCGATGCCTATCGGTACCAGACACTTGGCGTAAAGGACTATCACGATAATTGCGCCGACAACATGCGCATGGCAATGCGTGCAATTGGCTTGCGGGCCCGCGAGGTGCCTCAACCCTTTAATGTCTGGATGAATATCCCGGTTGCAGCGGACGGGAGCGTGCAATGGCTTGCACCTGTTTCCAGGGCCGGTGATTTCATTGAGTTGAGAGCCGAGATGGATTGTGTGGTTGTGATGTCCGCCTGTCCGCAGGACATCATCCCGATCAACGACAATCATCCCGTCGAGGTGGAATTCCTGTTGTTGCCAGGCGCATAAGCCCATCATTAACACACATTCAGGTCGCATACCACGATGAGCACACTCAATGACGCAGGACGCTTTTTGCCTGTCACCGGCATGGTCCTTCCTCGCTTTGCAGGGATCGCAACCTTCATGCGTTTGCCGTATGTCCCCCTGACTGACGCGCTGATCGACGAGGTTGAAGTCGGCCTGGTCGGAATACCTTGGGACGGTGGCACAACGAACCGTGCGGGTGCTCGCCACGGGCCGCGCCAGATTCGTGATCTGTCAACGCTGGCACGCAACATCAACCGCGCCTCGGGGATCAATCCCTTTGAGCTTTGCAACTGTGCGGATCTCGGCGATACGCCAGTCAACCCGGTAGACCTTGAAGATACCCTGCGGCGGGTAGAGGATTTTTACGCTGAATTACATCAAAAAAATATTGTTCCGCTGACTGCTGGCGGTGATCATCTGGTGACGTTGCCGGTTATGCGCGCGATCGCCAGGGATCAGCCACTGGGCATGGTGCATTTTGATGCGCATACTGACACGTGGGATCGATATTTTGGCAATAGCTTGTACACGCACGGCACACCCTTCAGGCGGGCAATCGAAGAAGGGTTGCTTGACCCCAGGCGAACCATACAGATTGGCATTCGTGGTGCGCTGTATGGCGACAGTGAAAACGATTGGGGAATGGAACAAGGGATTCGCATTGTGGACATTGACGCGTATCACCGCCTCGGTGTAGAGGGCGTGCTGAAGCTTGCAAGGGAGGTGGTCGGCGACGGGCCGACCTACGTGAGCTTCGATGTTGACTTTCTTGACCCTGTCTACGCGCCAGGAACTGGTACGCCCGAGATCGGCGGCGCAACGACCTACGAGGCACAACAACTCGTTCGTGGTTTGCGTGGGCTTAATCTCGTCGGTGGTGACGTCGTTGAGGTGTCGCCGCCGTTTGATCCGTCAGGCAACACTGCACTCGTGGCGATGACGATGATGTTTGAAATCTTATGCGTGCTGACGGATTCGATTAAAAGGCGCAACGCCAGATAAGGGCCTTTGCGCTATGTTGCATGTGTGCGAATCTAGAGCGAGTTCGATACCTGACAGACGCACTAGACGTTGCAACGCGGTAGGGAAACAGATCGTTCAAAAGTGACAATGACGTGGATTGAAAAGGCGACTCGAAAATAGTTTGCCATCACTTGCACTTTCAATCAGCCAACTCTCCCGCGCGTCTCAGCGCACTGAGGCGGCGTTCATCTTCCCGGGCGTTGTTGTCCATGCTTTGACGCACGAATTCGATGTGGTCACGTGCGGCTTGTGCAGCCTCGAGTGGCCTGTGCTCGCGGATCGCCTTCCAGATAGCGTGGTGTTGCGACTGCAACTGATCCCAGCGCTGCGGCCGCGCGTGCAAGTGCTCAAGATTGTTTGAAACATGGCCGTGGATCACGCGCATCAGGCTTGCGCTCAGGTGCCCGATCAGGACATTGTGGGCCGCTTCGGCAATCACCTGGTGAAACGCGACGTCGGCGTCAATGCAAGCCGCCAGGTCCTGGCCGGCATACACCTCGTCTAGTTTCGCGTAGACCGCGTCGAGTCGGCGGATATCGATGTCGGTTGCACGGTCGGCCGCCAGCTGGGCCGCTTCACTTTCGAGCATTTGACGAAATTCGAGCAGATCCCGGTGCAGCAAAGGATGGTCTCTGACCAGGCCTTGCCAAGGATCGGTGAAATGCGCCTCCAGGCGATCGGTGACAAACGTGCCACCTCCGTGGCGGTTGCTCAACAGGCCTTTTGCAATCAGCTTCTGGATCGCTTCACGCAGTGATGGCCGCGACACACCCAGATCAAGCGCGAGGCGCCGCTCGGCGGGCAGCCGATCGCCAGGTTTGAGCGAGCCTTCCAGAATACGTTTTTCAATTTCGGCGGCGACGCTGTCAGCCAGTCGGATGGCGGTGGGACGGAGTTGAGTCATACAAATTCAAAGTGGTCAGACCAAGAAATGGTATCAAATTTCTATTGATCTTGCACAAAAAATAGCTATTTGCCTATAAAAACAAGGGGAAACCCCTATTTTAATCGGTTGTGAGTTATTTAAAATTTCTTTTGTTGGTATTACCACTTTACCAAAATTATTACTTGGAAAGAAATAATGTCCACTGCGTCCGTGCCCCGAAATGCCCGCCGGTATCCGCCCAAGCCGACTGACGTCTATTTTTTTGCCACCTGCCTAATCGACCAGTTCACCCCACAGGCCGGTCTGGACACGCTGCGTTTGCTCGAGCGTGAGGGCATACGCGTCCATTACCTCGAACAGCAGACCTGCTGCGGACAGCCGGCGCACAGCAGTGGCTTTCCTGCCGAGGCACGCGCAGTCGCCTTGCAGCAACTCAAACTCTTTACCGAGGACTGGCCGGTTGTTGTGCCTTCAGGTTCCTGCGGCGGCATGATCCGCATGCACTATCCCCATCTTTTTGCCGATGACCCGGTGCTGCACGCGCAGGCGCTAGACCTGGCTGGGCGTGTTTACGAGCTGAGCGAGTTTCTCGTCAACGTGGTGAATTTTCAGCACCAGGATCTGGGCGCACCGTGCACCGTGGCGTTGCACACTTCGTGCCACGCCAGGCGCGAAATGGGTTCGCACGAAACCAGTGCCGCCTTGCTTGACAGCCTGGAACACGTGACGGTGGTGCAGCAGGCGCGGGTCGAGGAATGTTGCGGCTTTGGCGGCACCTTCGCCATGCGCTACCCTGACATCTCTGAGGCCATCGTCAGCGATAAGGTCGCCAGCCTGCGCGACAGCGGCGCACAGCGCGTGGTCAGTGCTGATTGCGGGTGCCTGCTTAACATTACGGGGCGTGCAGCCAAGCAGGATGAACTTGCCGGCCTGACCGAACCGACGCTGCCGGGGCAACACCTGGCCAGTTTTTTGTGGCAACGCACACATGGGGACGCCGCATGAACGCCCGGGACAGTATTCTGGCTCGCCTGCGTGCTACCACCATTTCCGAGCTGCCAGCTTTGCCCGATGTCGAGTCCTGGTTCGACGTCAATTGCCGCAGGGACGACCCGTCGACGCGCATGCAGCGCCTGCGCACGGCCCTGGAGGCGTCGCGCGCCGAAGTGCATGTCTGCACACGCGCCGGTTGGCCCGAGTTGTTGCTGCGCATCGCAGCGACCAAGCAGGTACGTAGCTTACTGGTCGGCGCCGACACGCCGCACGGTGCCGCGCTTGAGGCGCGCCGGCCTGACAGTCTGCAGTTGTTGCGCTACCAGCACCCTGTTGCGTCCTGGCGTGAGGTGCTGTTTGAGCAGGTCGATGCCTCGCTGACCCTAGCCCGAAGCGCGATCGCTGACAGTGGCAGCCTGGTGCTGTGGCCCAGCGCCGCCGAGCCGCGACTCATGTCGCTGGTGCCTCCGGTGCACTTCGTGCTGCTGGAGGCCAGCCACATCCATTCTGATTTGCTCAGCGCCATGCAGGCCGAGGCCTGGACAAACGGGATGCCGACCAACGCGCTGCTGATCAGCGGCCCGTCCAAAACCGCCGACATTCAGCAGACCATGGCCTATGGCGCGCATGGGCCGCGCGAGCTGGTGGTGCTGATGCTGCAAGGGGACCCTGCATGAGTCGCGTCATTCCTATCCACGCCATGGACGACTTTAAGCAGCGCAGTCGCGAGGCGCTCAATAATCCAGGGCAACGCAAGAATTTTCGCAGTGCCATGGACTTCCTGCAGGCCAAGCGGCGCGGCCAGTTTCCCGATGAGGAAGCGCTGCAGAGCCTGCGCGAACTGGGTGCCAGCATCCGGCGCTACAGTCTGGCCCACCTGCCTCGCTTGCTGGAGCAACTCGAGCGCAACCTCACCGCCCGCGGGGTGCAGGTGCACTGGGCCCGTGACGGTGCGCAGGCCAACGCCATCGCCTTGGGTATTGCACAAAAAGTCAGCGCAAAAACCATTGTCAAAGGTAAGTCAATGGTGAGTGAGGAGATCGGGTTCAATCACGCCATGCAAGCGGCCGGTATCGCCGCACTCGAATCGGACATGGGCGAGTACATCGTCCAACTGGCCGGCGAAGCACCCTCGCACATCATCATGCCGGCGATCCACAAGACCAAGCAAGAGATCGCCACCCTCTTTGCCAGGGAGCTGCCCGGTGTGGCTTACACCGAGGACGTGGATGCACTGATCCAGATCGGACGTCGTGTGCTGCGCCGCCAGTTCGCGCAGGCCGACATCGGCTTGTCCGGTGTGAATTTTGCAGTGGCCCAGACCGGTACCCTGTGCCTGGTGGAGAACGAAGGCAACGGTCGCATGTGCACAACCGTCCCGCGGGTGCACATTGCCATCACCGGCATTGAGAAGGTCGTGGAGAAGCTCGAGCACGTGCCGCCGCTGCTGAGTCTGCTGACGCGGTCGGCCACGGGCCAGGCTGTCACCACCTACGTCAACTTTATTAGCGGTCCGCGCCAACCTGACGAGCTCGACGGACCCGATGAAGTGCACCTGATACTGCTCGACAACGGCCGCACTCAAGCCTATGCCGACGAGCAACTACGCGCCACGTTGCAGTGCATCCGCTGCGGCGCCTGCATGAACCATTGCCCGGTGTACGCGCGGATCGGCGGACACGCTTATGGCACGACCTACCCGGGGCCGATCGGTGCCATCATTTCCCCGCACCTGCTGGGCCTGGAGTCGACCTACCCGCTGGCGTTCGCCTCGACGCTGTGCGGAGCCTGTTCCGAGGTCTGTCCGGTGAAGATTCCCATCCCCGACCTGTTGGTGCGCTTGCGCAACGAGGCCATGGACAAGGTCGACGACGACGAGGGCTCGCTACGGGGCAGCGGTGCCGCGCGTAGCGTCGTCGACACGACGATCTGGTCGGTCTGGTCACAAGTTTATGGCCGCCTGGGCCTGTACCGTCTGGCATCGTGGTTCATGAGCCGCGGCCGCGCGCTGTCGCCCAACGAACAGGGTGGCTGGACGCGCAGTCGCACGCCCTTGATACCGGCACCCAAGCGTTTACGCGATCTGTTGAAAGAGAGAAAGCCATGAGCGTGTTGACGCAGGCTTTCACGGCTGTCCTTCCCGAGCGTCAGGTCATCAGCGACAGCCTGCGCCGACTGGCCTATGGCACGGACGCAAGTTTCTACCGCCTGACGCCCGAGGTCATCACCGTGGTCGAGAGCGAAGAGCAGGTTCTGGCGGTGCTGCGGGTGGCAGGCGAACAGGGGCGGGCAGTCACCTTTCGCGCAGCCGGGACGAGCCTGTCAGGTCAGGCCGTCACCGATAACGTATTGATGCTGATTGGCGAAGGTTTTTCCAGTTGCGAGATTGGACCTGGCGCTGACAGCGTGCGCATGGGGCCCGGCATCATCGGCAGCGAGGTCAATGACCGGCTCGCGCCCTTTGGGCGCAAGATTGGTCCGGACCCGGCCTCGATTAACGCGTGCAAGATCGGCGGCATCGCCGCCAACAACGCCTCGGGCATGTGCTGCGGCACGGCTCAAAATAGCTACCATACGCTCGCCGGTTTGCGCGTGGTGCTGGCCGACGGCGCGGTGCTCGACACGCTGGATGTCTTAAGCGTCGCGCGCTTTCGTCAGAGCCATACCAACTTGCTGCAAGAACTCCAGGACCTGGGTGCAAAAACCCGGGCCGACACCGCGCTGGCACAACGTATCCGCCACAAGTACCGCATCAAGAACACCATGGGCTATAGCCTGAACGCGCTGATCGATTTTGAGGATCCGGTCGATATCCTGGCGCACCTGATGATTGGTTCCGAAGGCACGCTGGGTTTTATCTCAAGCCTGAGCCTGAACACGGTGGTGGAAGACCCCTGCAAGGCCAGTGCTCTGTTGTTCTTCCCGACGCTGGAGATCGCCTGCGAGGCGGTGATGCGAATCAAGGCATGCGAGGTGTCTGCGGTGGAACTGCTCGACCGCGCTGCGATGCGCTCGGTGCAGGACAAGCCCGCCATGCCGCCCGCGATGCGCGCCCTCGGCGACGAGGCTGCGGCGCTATTGATCGAAGTGCGCGCGCAAACACCCATCGGACTGCAGATGCGCATCGCCGCCGCGCTGGATGTGCTGGCAGGTATTGCTTGCGTGGAGGAGCCGGTGTTCTCGACCGATCCCGCCACCTGCGAGCGTTACTGGAAGGTACGCAAGGGTACCTTTCCCTCGGTGGGCGCGGTGCGCGCCGCGGGCACGACCGTCATTATCGAGGACGTTGCATTTCCGGTCGAGTCGCTGGCCATGGCCACACACGATCTGCAGACGTTGCTGCGCGAGCACGGCTACACCGAAGGTATCATCTTCGGCCACGCGCTCGAGGGCAATCTGCACTTCGTCTTCACGCAAGATTTCTCCGACGGCGCCGAGGTCGATCGCTACGCGCGTTTCATGGATGACGTGTGCACTCTCGTGGTCGGAAAATATGACGGCTCGCTCAAGGCCGAACATGGCACGGGTCGTAACATGGCGCCTTTCGTCGAGATGGAATGGGGTGTTCAGGCGACCGACTTGATGCGCCAGATCAAGCGTCTGCTCGACCCGAAGATGTTGCTCAATCCTGGTGTCCTCCTGAACGACAATCCGCAGGCGCACTTATTGCACCTTAAGCCGATGCCGGCTGCCCAGGCGCTGGTGGACCGCTGCATCGAGTGCGGTTTTTGCGAGCCTCTATGTCCGTCGCATCAGCTTACGCTGTCGCCACGCCAGCGTATTGTCAGCTACCGCGAAATCTCGCGACGCACGGCGGCGGGCGAAACGTCCACCGAGTTGGATGCCGATTTTGCTTACATGGGTCTTGATACCTGCGCCGGCTGCGGCCTGTGTTCGACCGCTTGTCCGGTGGGTATCGACACCGGTGAGCTGACGCGATTGCTGCGCGGGCGCAACATGGGCACGATTGCCCACAAGGCGGCGCAGTGGACCTCGGGCAACTTTGGCAAAGTGGCGTCGGTTTCACGCCTGGCCATCGGTGCGGGCCATGCGGTCGCAAGCGTCGTGGGCGAAAGGACGGTCGCGCGACTCTCGGGCGGCAGCTGGAAACGCGGCATGCCGCAAGCCGGCAAGCTGCCCAAGACCTACAGAGGCAGCGGCGACCCGGTGGTCTACTTGCCGGCCTGTGGTGGCCGTATCTTTGGCGCCAACAGCGCACAGGAGGCCGCGTTGCCGGAAGTCATCATGACGCTGCTGACACGTGCTGGTTACGCGCCCATCCTGCCTGCAGGTTTCGATAGTTTGTGCTGCGGTCAGATGATGGCAAGCAAGGGCCTGGCCCAGGAAGCCGATCAGATGGCCGAGACCGTGACGCGGGCGCTGCTACAGGCAGCGGACGATGGGCAGGGCGGCCATTACCCGGTCATCATGGATGCCAGCACCTGTTCCGTGCGCATGCAGAAAATTCTTGCCGGGCGCCTGACGCTGCTGGACTTTCATGAATTTGCCTTTGATGCATTGCTGCCGCGCCTGCAGCTACGGCGCCAGAGCGGCCCGATCGCGTTGCACGTCAATTGCAGCGTGCGCCGCAGCGCCTCGGACGACAAGTTACGCAGCGTGTTGCAAGCCTGCGTCGAGAACATCGTCGAGCCTGCCGGTGTCACCTGCTGCGGTTTCGGTGGTGACCGCGGCTTTGTGGTGCCCGAGCTCAACGCCCATGCGCTGCGCCATGTGCATGATGCCCTGCCGGCGAACTGTTGTCAGGGTGTGTCGACAAACCGAACGTGCGAGATCGGCCTGACCGCCGAAACCGGGCGCAGCTATCGCTCTGTTGCCTACCTGCTGGAGGAATGCAGCAGGCAGGAAGTGGTCGTGAACTGCTGACACAGCGCCACAGACGCTGGTCTTTTTTTTATTTTGTGTTTAAGGAGATCGTTATGGTTTGGCAACAGGTTTACGACCCATTGGGGAATATGGTGGTGTCCACCGCGCTGGCTGCCGTGCCGGTGGTGGTGATGCTGGTTGCGCTGGGCTTTCTGCACATCAAGGCGCACGTCGCCGCGGCACTGGGGCTGCTAGCCGCTGTGCTGGTGGCGGTGTTCGCCTATGGCATGCCCGCCCAGATGGCTGGCATGGCCGCGCTGTATGGTGGCTTCACCGGTCTGTTGCCAATCGGCTGGATCGTGCTGAACATTATCTTTTTGCAGCAACTGACTGAGCAAAATGGCAGCTTCAAGGTGCTGCAAGCTTCCCTGTCGGGCATCACCCATGACAGGCGGCTGCAGCTGCTACTGATTGCCTTTTGCTTCGGTGCGTTCTTCGAGGGCGCAGCGGGTTTTGGCACGCCGGTGGCGGTGACTGCCGGCATACTCATCGGCCTGGGTTTTTCGCCGCTCGCCGCATCCGGCCTGAGCCTGATCGCCAACACCGCGCCCGTAGCATTTGGCGCGTTGGGAACGCCAGTCATTACGCTGGCCAAGGTGCATGGCTACGACCTGATGGAGGTGACAGCGATGATCGGCCGGCAACTGCCTTTCTTCTCGTTGTTGGTGCCATTCTGGCTGATCTGGGCCTTTGCCGGGCGCAAGGCCATGATGGAAATCTGGCCCGCGATCCTGGTCACTGGCCTGTCGTTCGCGATCCCGCAGTTTCTGGTGTCCAACTATATCGGACCGGAACTGGTGGATATCATTGCCGCGCTGGTTTCCATGATCTGCCTGGTGCTGTTCCTGCGCGTGTGGCAGCCCAAAAAGATCTGGACCTCACCTAATCTGAAAGGCCACGAGGCCAACGGCGGCGAGGCCAAGTCTGCGACGCCCCTGTTGAGTTACACGCGCGCCGAACTGATTCGCGCCTGGACGCCCTGGGTGATCCTGACGGTGTTCGTGTTCGTCTGGGGCCTGCCTCCGGTGAAGGCCTGGCTCAATGGCATCTACGCGCCTGCGTTCCCGATGTCCGGACTGCACAACCTGATTGAGAAGATGCCGCCCGTCGTCGCGATACCGACCAAGGAAGGTGCGGTCTACGTGCTCGGTCTGCTGTCCGCCACCGGAACCGGCATCCTGCTGGCGGCGATCGTCGGCGCACTGATCATGAAGTACAAACCCGGCGAGATCGTCGCCACCTTTGGCCGTACCTTCTGGCTGGTGCGTTATTCGCTCATGACGATTGTGCTGATGCTGGGCCTGGGCACGCTGACGCGCTATTCGGGAACCGACACCACGCTCGGCCTGGCCTTTGCCAATAGCGGTGTGCTCTATCCTTTCTTTGGCACACTGATGGGCTGGATCGGGGTAGCCATGACAGGATCCGACACGGCGTCCAACGTACTGTTCGGCGGCATGCAGAAGGTCGCTGCAGAGCAGTTGGGTCTGTCTCCCAACCTGATGGGCGCGGCCAATAGTTCAGGCGGCGTGATGGGTAAGATGATCGACGCGCAATCCATTGTGGTGGCGTCCACCGCCACGCGCTGGTTCAACCACGAGGGCGACATTCTGCGCTACGTGTTCTTCCACTCGATTGCACTCGCCTGCCTGGTCGGCATTCTGGTCACATTGCAGGCATATGTGTTCCCGTTCACCCTGATGGTCATTAAATAATCTGCGGAGTCAAAAATGTACAAACGAATTTTTGTCGCCATCGACAACAGCAGTACGGCGCGCAAGGCGCTGGAAGAGGCCATCGTCCTGACCAGGGCGTTGGGCGCCAACCTTTGCATCGCCACAGCACTGGACGAAGGCCCCTTGTCCCAGCATGGCATGGGGCTGGGCACCTATATCGACATCGACCGGGTCAAGCAGCAAATGCGGGAGTCCAGCGATGCGTTGCTGGACCAGGCGCTGGCGCAGGCTGCGGCGGCAGGCTGTGTAGCCGAGCGCTGCCTGATTGAGTCGACTCAGCGCCGTGTCGCCGAAATGATCTCTGAGGCAGCCAACGGCTGGGGGGCAGACCTGATTGTCATCGGCACCCATGGGCGGCGTGGCTTTCAACGCTTGCTGGTGGGCAGCGTGGCGGAAAACCTGGTTCGTATCGCGACCGTGGCGCTGATGCTGGTGCGGGAAAAATAGGCCGCGCGGGGTCGTGTGCGAACCTTGTACTAGAACGAACCGAAGGTTGAACCCAGGACAATCACGACCGCGAGGGCGAGCAGGGCGCTGACAATGGCCACCATGACGATATCGAAGTAGCTTTCTTTGTGGGTGGCGCCGCATACGGCGAGCAAGGTCACGACCGCGCCGTTGTGCGGCAGGCTGTCAAGCGAGCCCGCGCCGATCACCGCTACGCGGTGCATGAGCGCGGGGTCGATGCCGTAGGTTGCCGCCAGTTCCATGTAGGTTTCACCCAAGGCCCCAAGCGCAATGGTCAGGCCTCCGGACGCTGATCCGGTAAGAGCCGACAAGACGTTGGTGGCGAAGGCTAAGCCGACAAGCGGTCCACCATCGATCCCGAGTACCCAGTCACTGACCACCTGGAAAGCAGGCAGTGAGGCCACCACGGCACCGAAACCGACCAGGCTTGCGACACCGATCACCGGCAGCGCTGCAGCATTGAGGCCGGCGTCCACCGTTTCGCGCAGCGACGGAAACCGGGTTCGGTTGAACACGAATAAGACAACGATCGCCGCCGACAGCGCGACGATCACGGACCAGACACCGCCGACGCTTGCCAGCGAGGTTTCGCCCCAGATCGGTTTCGCCAGGTAGTCGGTGTCGAGCCTCGGCAGTACCAGCAGCGACATGGTCAGGTTGACCGCCATGACAACCACGAGTGGCAGCATGGCAACGACGATGCCCGGCAGTTGCACGCTGCGTGCGCCGTGCTCGATTTCAGCCGGGTCGAATTCACGTGCAATCGTGGCGCGCTCGCGGACCACAAGGTTGTGCGCCGCCTCAGTGGCTGAGTTGCCTGAACTGCCTGACCCACCTGAACCGCCCGAACCAGCCGAACCAGCCGAACCAGCCGAACCGGAAAATCCTTCGCCGGCTTTGCGCGCAACCGCTTCTGCGCGGGTCAGCCACCAGAGTCCGAAGCCCAGCATGATGGCGGCAGCGATGAATCCCAGCCCGGGAGCGGCAAACGGTGTGGTGCCGAAAAAGGGCATGGGAATGGCATTCTGAATGGCGGGCGATCCAGGCAACGCTGACATTGTGAAGGTAGCTGTGCCCAGCATGACGGCCGCCGGCAGCAGACGGTTCGGAATATTGGCCGCGCGGAACAAGGCCTGGCCCATGGGGGCGAGGATGAACACTGCGACAAACAGGCTGACACCACCGTAAGTGACAAGGGCGCCTGCCAGCACCACCGCCAGCACGGACCGGTTGGGACCGAGCTTTTGGGTCATGAAGTTTGCAATCGCCGTCACCGAACCGCTGTCGTCCATCAGCTTGCCAAATAGCGCACCAAGCAGGAAGAGCGGGAAAAACTGTGCGATGAAGCCTGCGGCCGAGCCCATGAAGGTCTGCGTCCAGTTCGCCAGGAGTGGTTCACCGGCAAAGGCCGCCGCGATCAAGGCGGCGACAGGTGCCAGTCCAAGTACGGACCAGCCCCGATAGGCAAGCCAGACCAGCAGCCCGAGTCCGAGCAGAATGCCAAACATACCCATGATCAGAGCGTCTCCAGCATGGCATCGAGATCAAGCGTCGACGTCTTGCCCAGGTCGTCTGCATGCGCATCGAGAAACGATTGCGCCG
>CAIJKV010000335.1 GCA_903821335.1 uncultured beta proteobacterium | reverse complement strand
GGTCTCGCACGCGGTCGTGATCGGCATGTGGTTGGCTGGCGGCCCGACCACTGTGAAGTTGGCTGCCGGTATCGCAAAGCCCGCCACCACGCTGGCCGCATGGCACTGCGCGCAATTGCTGGTAGTGCTCGGCGCATTGGCGTGGATATTGGCCAGGGTCGGCATGACCGCGTAATCGGTCGAGGTGTGGCAGGAGTTGCACTGCGCCGTGGGCGCGAACGGAATGTGGTTGGCCGGCACATCCTGGCCCGTGAAGTAATTGGTGCCGCTATGGCATTGCGAACAGTCGCCCGTGCCCGGGTGCGCCGCATCGGCCACGCTGTAGGTGCCTGCCGCCGCCTTGGGCCGGGTGTGAAAGCCCGTGTACTGTGCGCCCGAGCTCAAGGTCGTCGGCGCGATCGGGTAGGCACTCATCCCCATCCATGTGTAGTTGGTTTCGTGGCAGGCGGAGCAGCCTGCGGTGATGCCGCTATGAATCTGCACGGTTGTCGGCACCGGTGTTGCGAACGCGGTTCCAGGTGCGGTCTTGCTGCTGGAGGCCACCACCAACCCATTCGGCGTCGATCCCAGGTGACAACTCTCGCAAGCGGTCGACGATGGAATGTGCGAGGAGGCGACACCCGCCGGTGTCGTCGGCGGCATCACCACGATCCGGCTGACCCCGGCAAAGCTCGCGCCGCTGATGCCCGGACCATGGCAATCCGCGCAGTTGGCCGTGATGCCGCTGTGGCTGAACAGCGAGTTGCTGAACTTGGCGCCATTGCCCACCGGCAGCGTGGTCACGCTTGATCCGGGTCCGACGTGACAGGTCTCGCACGCGGTCGTGATCGGCATGTGGTTGGCCGGCGGCCCGACCACTGTGAAGTTGGCGGCCGGGATCGCAAAGCCCGCCACCACGCTGGCGGCATGGCACTGCGCGCAATTGCTCGTGGTGCTGGGCGCGTAGGCGTGGATATTGGCCAGCGTGGGCATGACCGCGTAATCGGTCGAAGTGTGGCAGGCCGTGCATTGCGCAGTGCTCGATACCGGGATGTGATTGGCCGGCTTCGATTCCGCTGCAACAAAGAAAGCGGTGCCGGAATGGCACTGCGAGCAATCGCCCGTGTTCGGGTGCGCCGGATCCGCCACGCTGTAGGCCGTCGCCGCGGTCACGGGGCGGGTATGAAAGCCCGTGTATTGCGCCTTGTCGACGATCGTCGTTGGCGCGATCGGGTAGGCGGACATCCCCATCCAGGTGAAATTGGTGTCGTGGCATGCGTTGCAGCCACCGGTAACACCTTGATGAATCTGCGCGTTGCTCGGCGCCGGCGTCGCGAAACCACTGCCCGGCGCCGTGCGCGCGGCGTTGGCATCGATCAGACCGGCCGGCATCGAGGCCAGGTGACAACTCTCGCAGACGACGGACGACGGGATATGCGAGCCCGGCCCGGCCGGCGACGTCGGCGGCATGACCACAATGCTGCTGATCCCGGCGAACGTGCCGCCCTTGATCGACGGACCGTGGCAGTCGGCACAGCCGCTGTTCATTCCGGTATGGTCCATCTTCCCACCCGCAAAGCTCGTGAAACTGGTGAGCGATTGCGCATGGCAGTTGGCGCACTGCGCGGCGTTGCTGCGGGGTATGTGGTTGGCCGGCATGCCCCTGGCCTTCTGTCCATCATGGCAAGTCCCGCAGGTGCTGGTGTCGCCAGCCAAGGTTTCATGGGGAAAATTGCGCGCCGGGGCAAACGACAGGGTCGAATGGCAAACATCGCATGACGAGGTGGTAGCCACATGGTTGGCCGGCTTCCCCGTCGCGCGCGTGCCATCGTGGCAGGTCCAGCAACCGCCTGACCCAACCGCGGTGTGGCTGAACACAACCGCGCCAAACGAACTGACGTTGTGACAGCTGTCACACCCGCTCGTGATCTGAACATGCCGGAAGGGCATGGCGGTGGCACCGCGCTGGTTGTTCACGACGTGGCAACCCATGCATTCCTTCGGTGTGCCCCGGAAGATTCCCTTGATATGACAGGATTCGCAGCGCACCTGCTCATGCGCGCCCCATAATTGAAACGAGGTCGCGGCATGGTCAAAGCCGGCGTTGGGTTGAGCCCTCGCAAGCGGCGCGTTCAGCAGCAAACACAGACACATCAGCATGAGTGCCAGCGTGCACATTTTGCTGTACACCGGATTGGGCTTGCCTGGATTCATCATGATGGTGACCTCGGAAAAAGCGGGGATGGGCGAACAGCAATCCGTTCCTGCAGCGCGGGCTGCGCGGAACCGGTGCTGCCGTCCTGCGCAGGGGATTTTTGCTTGAGCGACTTGAACGACGACGTGAGGTGGCACTGTTGGCAACGCCGGCCAAATCCGGCCTGGTGGACATCATCCTTGGCGTGACAGCTGAAACACTCGGACGAAGTGGCGGCGACCTGGCTTTCAGTCGGCCGTATGTGGCAAAGGCCGCACGCGGTCGTCTTGTGCTTGCCGTCAAGAATAAATTTGGTCAGCCGATCGTGATCGAATTTCCAATCCTTCCAGGTGCGGGCGTTGTGGCACTGGCCGCAGTCCGGGCCCAGACCCTTCTTGTGCTTGTCATCCTTGGCATGACAAGCCACGCACGCGGTCTTGGCATCCTTGAAGCGCGCCGTGGTGTGGCACTTGGCGCAGGCCACCGGCACGTGCTTGCCCAGCAGCGGGAAGCGGGTCAATCCGTGATCGAACCCAGGCACCTTCCAGTCGCGATCGGTGTGGCACTTCTCGCACGACTTGCCCTGCTGCCCTTCGTGCTTGTCGTCCTTCTGGTGACAACTGAAGCATTCGATGGGTGTCTTTCTGAAGCTGCTCAGGTCCTTGTGACAGGCTTCGCACTTGACAGTCGCCTTGGCATGGGCGTTACGCAGGACAAACTTGGTCTTGTCGTGCGCAAATCGTCCCTGTGTGTCTTTCCATGCTTTCTCGCTGTGACACAGCGCGCAATTCTCACCCAGGGTGCCTTTGTGCTTGTCGTCCTTCTTGTGGCAAGTCAGACAGTCACTGGGCGCCTCCTTGAACATGGCGCTCTTGTGGCACTCCTTGCACTCGGTCTTGATGTGCTTGCCCAGCAACGGGAACTTGGAAGCGGCGTGATCGAATTTGGGCGACTCCTTCCAGTTCTTCTCGTTATGGCAGCTCGCGCAGTCCTTGCCCAGGGATTCCTTGTGCTTGTCGTCCTTACTGTGGCACGTATCGCACTCGCGGCTCAACTTGACGGCAAGGTAGAGCTTCCCCGTATGGCAATCCGTGCATTTGGTACTGCTGTGCTTTCCACGCAGTGCGTATTTGGTGTCGGTGTCGTGGTTGAAATGGAGGGACTTCCAGAGCTTGGTGCCATGGCAGGTGTCGCATTTCTCGCCGAACTGGCCCTTGTGCCCCTTCTGCTCGTCAATCTTCTGATGACAACCAAAGCAGCTGCGCGGCGTTTCGCGATAGGCCGTGTTCTTGTGGCATTCGGCGCACTTCACATCCACGTGCTTGCCGGTCAGCGCAAAGCGTGCGGTGTCGTGGTCGAACTTGGCTTCCTTCCAACTGCTTTCCTTGTGGCAGCTTTCACATTTCGCGCCCAGATCGCCCTTGTGCACGTCATCCTTCTTGTGGCAGGCGCTGCACTGGTGCGCAGCGCTGCGGTACTTCTTGCCGGCAACGTGGCACTTGACACACTCCGCCTTCTGGTGCTTGCCCAGCAAGGCGTAATTCGTGAGTGCGTGATCGAACTGCTTCGGGTCGAGCACCACGATCCTGGCGTCACGCCCCTTGTGCTCGGTATGACAGTCGTGACAGTCCTGCGGCTTGTTCTTGCCGTGAAACCCCGTCTTGTTGCGCACGTCGGCGCGAACCTCCTTGTGGCAGTCCATGCACAAGCCGTTCTGCGCGGCGCGGTCGAACTTGACGTGGCACTGCTTGCAGTCATCCTCCCACTTCACGTGGCCCTGAATCAGCTTGCCCGGCGCCACGATCGACTCGATTCCTTGCGCCCAGGCGCCGGCGCTAAAGGCCAGCGCGACCAGCGCCAGAATGGATGGCAGTCGCCATGCCTGAAGCCGGTATCGGGCACATGAGAGAAACCACGGCGTCAATGCATGCTCCGGATCAATACGCGTGCACGGCAATCACATGCACAACCGCACTGACCAACAGCATGTAGACAAACGGAATGTGGGCCACATGCCACAGGGAAAAGAAGCGCGCATAGGCGGTGAACTGCGCAACCCGGGTGACCGCATGCAAGTACTGCCATACCAGTTGCCTGGACTTGCGCTCCGCGTTCAGCAATTCGCCCGGCGCCCATTGTTCGCGCTGCGCCAGCAGCCGCAACGGGCCGCGCAAGTCCAGAGTACAGCGGTAATAGGTCAGCCACTGCTGCAAGGGAAGCCAGAACACTTGCCGCGTGTAATTGAACCAGCCATGCAGCGACTGGAGCTCGCGTTGTTCAAAGGCGATCAACCTGACCTCCACGGCCGGCGCAAATGCCAGGCGCGAGCGCGCGTCGGCCTCTTCCAGCCCGGCCCGCGTCTGCAGTTCACGCAGTTCCACCTTCTCACCGTGCAGGCCGCGATTGACCCGGGCATAGATGAAACGCCCGACCACGCCGCTGATCGCCACGACCAGCATGCTGTAGAAGGCCACTGCCGCGTTCAGGGAGCGGATCGAAAAAGTCGAATGCAGCAGGATGAGAAACGGTCCCCCGACGCCCAGCATCATGTGCACCATCAACCAACCCTTGGTGGGGCCCCAATTTCGCGCAAAGTGGAAATGCTTGCGCAACGGGTAGCTGAACAACAGCAACATCATCATCGCGCCGGCGAAGCCGATCCAATAGCCTACGCGGTCCCCTGCCTTGAACAGGCCCATCCTGCTGATCTGCCAGGCCGCGAGCACCACGGTGACGATCGCCAGGTAAACCAGGACATCCACCAGCAGCGAACTACCAAGGCCACGCTCCCTGTCAGCCGCAGCGCCGGAACCACTTGTCTGGTTTGTTCGCGCAAATGCAGAGTCTAGGAAACCCGGGTTACGGGCATCCATGGCATATGCCGGTAAGGCCAAAGTGTCTTGTGTCACGCTTGAGTTGTCCGAGGAAATGGGTTGAGGTGGGTGTAAATTCATCGTTCATGTCCACCTGATTTGATGCTACTGGGTCAAGCTTAAGCAAAGCTTAATGACGCGCGTAACATTTGGTAAGTTCTCGCCCTGGCCGGAAACACTCTGCACACTGGCGGCGCAGGATCAATCGGCATTTGCTTCCTCCACTTTCCATGACGGATAGGCCGCTCGATCGGCGGCGGCATCACGGTCCACCTCACGGCACCACGCAACCCGGCCTCAACGATCAGTTCCACTTCATGGTGTCTTGATTCTCGCGCGTGCTGCTGCGACTTGTCCATCCCCC
>CAIJKV010000334.1 GCA_903821335.1 uncultured beta proteobacterium | reverse complement strand
ATTTTGCCGGGACATTGATTAATTTAATTATTGTCGTAACCAGACATGAGGCGTTTGCATCACAATGAGCGTGAGGCCGAATGCTGGTGCGCGCCTGACGTCGAAAAAGACGTTAGGCTGGAAGGGCTTTCCACTCTTGGGAGTTGAACAATCGTGAATGTCGCAGGGCGCGACTCGATTGCGAACAAGCGGCGATGGGGATCGCAAAGTCAATCAACTACAGCTGGTACAGGGGTAAGCAAACTGCAACAACACCGGCTATTCTACATCACATCACTCAAAAATGATACTGGATTTGTGCCTATCGTCTAATATGTGCTCATATGTATCGTTTTTATCATAAGTATCGATTACGAGTGTGATCGAAATTTCGAACCCCTGGGAAGTCAGCATGAATCAACAAGTATTCAACGCGCGTCTTTTGGAAAAATGAAATGAAAATCATAGTTGTTATGCAGAACGCAATTAAATGTTGCCTGGTGGTATTGGTCAGCCTTGCTTTTGGCGCCACGACAGCATGGGCTGCAGATGCCGTCACATCCGACACACTGCACATCGATATCCCCGTTGAACTAAGCCGGGCCAATGTGGTTTTCAATATGGACCATGTCGCGTTCGAAGGTGACAACCCCACTGGCCTGAATTACATGTCCCTGATGGTTGAACGTTTTGCGCAGGCAAAAACGCAGAGTGACCTGATTGCGATATTCCATGGCGAAATTGGATTCATGCTGTTGGACGACGCACGCTATAACGCGGTGCGACATACTAACCGCGGTAACCCTTACAAAACAATGATTGCGCAACTGCAATCGAAGGGTGTCAGGTTCGAAGAGTGTGGGGAAACTGCCCATGGAAATGGTTGGCTGAACGCAGATTTCTTGCCGGGCGTCAAAGTGAATGCTGCTGCCAATTTGCGCATTGTGCAACTGGTTCAGCAAGGTTACGTGCAGATTCAGCCATAAGGCATTTGATGAAAAACTATCTTGAAACCGTAACCGAAGATATCGGCCGATATCTGAGAAAATATTCGCGTACAGAGGCATTGGCGTGGATCAATGTCGTACGTTACTACGGCATCATTCTCCCGATAATATTGGTCGCCATCGTCGTGATGGTGATTAATAGTTCCCCGTTTCCCCCCAAGGTTGCCTATCTGGCGGTCGGCCAGACAGGCTCGTCTTACGTTGGCATGGCCAAGCGGTTCCATGACATCTTTGCGCGCGATGGCATCGACCTCGTACTGGTTGATACAGAAGGACTGGGAGAGGGCCTGCAAAAGCTGAACGACGACACATCGGCTGTCAACGCAAGCTTCTATACCGCCGGTTCGGTGGATGCCACAAATTATCCGAATCTTGTTTCCCTGGGGGCGATTCAGTTTGCCCCGATCTGGATTTTCTATCGCGGCGACGAGGTAAAAACGAACGACCCATTCGAATACTTTACCGACAAGAGATTTGCAGTCGGACTCAAGGGAACGGTCACGAACCGGCTATTCAATCAACTCTACCAACTGAACCAGAAAGCAGCGGGCAAGACGCCGGATTTTATTGAGCTGACTCACCAGGAGGCCGCCGAACAGCTGATAGCAGGCAAGCTGGATGCGATGTTCTATGTCGACAATTTTCAGTCACCGACGGTGCAAAGACTCTTGTCAGACAAGAACATCAAGATCATGAGTTTTAATCTTGCCGAGGCCTATGCCAGAAAGCTTCCTTTCATTGAATCGCTCAGGATCCCGATGGGTTCGATCGACATCGAGTCGGTCTCGCCGCCAGCGGATGTACGGATCATCGCGTCCACAACGAACTTGCTGATCGAAAAGTCGATGCATCCTGCCATTCAATGGGCGTTCATCAAGGCCGCCCGGGAGATCAATGGTGATCGGGCATTGTTTTTCTCGAACCAGGGATTTTTTCCTCGTCAAATGGATGTTGCCTTTCCGTTGAGCCCGGTGGCCAAGCGCTTCTATAACCAGGGCATGCCCCAGGTATTTGATTACGTACCACTCTGGCTGGGCAGCATCATCGACAATGTGTGGGTGCTTGTTCTTGGCTTGATCGCCATCGTGTACCCGTTGCTCAAGGCCATCGCCGGGTTCAGAACATACCCCTCGAAAAAGGCAATGTATGACCTGTTCTATGATCTGCGCGATATCGATGAACGCGCAATCGGTGCGCAGACCAGGGATGAACTCGAAGCGCTTGAGCAGAAGCTAAAGTATTACGATGCGCTCAATGTGTCGACCTGGCTGTCGCCGACCGAGGTGCGCTTTTACTTCACCCTCAAGACACAAATCAACAATATCCGCAAAGATATCCGGGCAAAACTGGACATGCTGGCATGAGCCCAACCCTTAAATACACTCACTTTAAAACCGTATGTCTCATTTAGCGGCGCTATTTGCCACACCAGAAATACTGGCATTGTCGAAACTTGTACTTGCGATTATCGCGGGTAGCGTGATCGGGTTTGAACGCTATCAAAGTGGGCATCCCGCAGGGCAACGCACGTTCGCAATTATTTGCTTGACCTCGGCACTGTTAACGATCAGCCTGGCTCCCGGAGACTTTACGGAATTAATGAACCAGCCAGGTGCGGGTGGCTCCAGGATTATCCAGGGCATTCTGCAGGGCATTGGTTTTATCGGCGCCGGGGTCATTGTCCGTGATGGTCTGACGACCAAGGGCCTCACTTCCGCGGCAAGTGTCTGGCTGGTGTCAGCCATTGGCATCCTGATTGGCACCTCGGAATATTTCCTGGCGATTTCCGGAACTGTCCTGACCACCTTGATCCTGCTCACGTTCAAAAAGATATATCCCTTCAGAACGCGTCGTAGCTTTGCAGTGGTCGAGGCAGTGTTTGCAAAAGATGCTTTTCCTACCGAAGACGCCATCCTGTCGCGCCTGAAGTGCTATGGCTTTAACGTGACGCGCATTGCGTTCAAAGGGGTAAAAACAAACGAGATGCAGATCAAGGCCGATGTTTGGGTAGACAAAGACGCGGCGCAGGCGCGTGCGCAGCTGGCGCTGGATTTTCTAAAAGATCCCGAAATCGAGGATTTCTCAATTGAGCAGATTGGCGAGTAAATGCACACAATTGTCCGGACCGTGTCATCGCGACCGATAACGGTCAGCATGCCGAACTGGGTTGGACAAGAGGCTATCTGTTACGGAATGACAGCTATTGACCTCACTTCATATTTCACTATCAGGGAACACGTATCATGGAAAAAAAAGTCGAAGTGATTTCAGGCAATATCGCGAAAAACAAAACGTTGAGCGATAAGAAAATTTATGTCGTCGAAGGTGAGGTACGTGTGCTCAAGGGCGTCAAGTTGACGATTCAGGACAAGGTCACCATTCTGCTCGTCAACGGGGTGTTCCCCAAAAGCCAGATTCGGCGTTCAGCCCTGATTTTCGATCAGGGCTCGGCGTTGTCAGCCAAGCGCGTCACTGTCAGGGCGGCACGCGCTGACCATAAACCTGTCAGGCTGGCTGACAACGGTGGCATATGGTTTCTGGGTAACTACAAGAATGCCAGCAAGGATAATGTCTCGGTGAAGGTCAACCGCGCGAACCCCTTGTCCAGCTTTAAGGCCGACATGATCACGACGTATTATCTGGGCCGCAAAGATACTTATATCAGTACCAAAACCGGCAAGGATCTGGATATTGGTGACGATATCGATGGTTTTTCCGTGCTGGGTGTGAGCCCCGAAGAATGGAATATTTCCGGCGTGCGTTCCAACTACTCGGCCGATGATGGCTTTGACGTGACAAATTCTCATATCAAGCTGGACCGCCTTGAGATCAAGCATCCTACCGAAGATGGCATGAACATCAGCAGCAGTCGGGTGGAGATTCATAAAAGCCTGTTGCTGGACGTCACCAAGACCGACTACACCGACCGTGATTTGTTTGACCTGGAAGCGGACGACGGCGCGTCATACGTTGAACTGTACAGCCGTTGCTGGGTTCGGATCAAAGGCGTGTTCGGCGACCAGGTGGTCCTGAGTTCCTCTGAGATGCCTCGTCCCAATGTGCGTGACGATAACGAGACTGCCTATTCCTTCGACGGGCAGTTAAAAAAGGCCGCCTTGATCTACTCGATCGATCAAGACTGAGGAACCCAGTCAATGTTGTTTGTCTCGAAATTTCTGTGTGTGATGGTCTTGGCTGCTGGCATGGCTTCTGTTGCAGGTGCTGAAAATACTGCAAACGCCATCCAGGTTCACTCGGGCCTGGAATATACGTTTCTGGGTACCTATGACCAGGAAAAGTTGAACCATGTCGTGGGTCCGGAACTGGATGCCTTCATGCAGTCATCCACACAAGCCACAGAATTTCGAGGCAAATTCGCCCCTGCAAAATATGCAGTCAAGCTGTATCGGGTCAAATATCGATCCGTCATACCGGAATTTGATAACCAGCCCACCGTCGCGTCGGGTCTGCTTGCCGTTCCGGTGACCCGTCAGCAATCCCTGCCAGTGGTCAGTTATCAGCACGGCACGGTGTTCGATAAAAGTTTTGTGCCATCGAATCCTGACAAGTCGATGGAAACAAAGCTCATGCTTGCGAGTTTTGCGTCGCAAGGTTATGTGGTGGTTGCGGCTGACTATTTCGGCCGAGGCGATTCGCCACTTCCCGATAGTTATCTGGTGAAAGACAGCACCCGCCAGGCGACCTTCGACATGCTCTGGTCCGCCAAGGACATACTCGATTCAATGCATATTCAAGCCAGCCACTTTTTCATGAGCGGGTGGTCGCAAGGCGGTTGGGTGACCATGCAGTTCCTAAAAAAGCTCGATATGGTGGGTGTCCCGGTCACTGCAGTTGCCGCAGCGAGCGCACCGGTGGACATCTACCTGACGATGAATCGCTGGTTGAATAATTATCAGCCCGTCGATGCGGTGTACCTGCCGGCCGTTGTCGCCATTCAGTTACAGGCCCAGGAGTACTACCTGAATCAGGTGGGTTTGCTCGAGTCGGCCGTCAGGCCGGAATACATCCTGGCTGCGCGTGATTTATATCAGAACAACATCGACTGGGAAGCATTTGCAAAGAAAACACCCGCCACGCTCAATGATTTTATCAAGCCCGAGTTTGCCAGGAGCGGATTCCTGGGCGACTCATTTTATTGGCAAGTCCTGGATAAAAACCAGGCTTACCGCTGGCGCAGTGAGGTGCCCTTGAGAACGTACTATGGCGGCCTCGATGAGGTGACGCCTGCGGTGATCGGGCAGTTGCCGGAAGCGACGCAGAAGCTGCTTGGTGGCGTGCCGGCAAAATCGGTCTATGCGGGGGATCGCGCCGATCATCGTGCCGTCTTCGTGTTTGGTGTACTGGATCAGATAGTGTGGTTCGACAGCTTTCTGGGCAAGCAGTGAATTCATTTCAGAAAGTTATTTTTTGCGTGCTTGCCTGGTCTGCGCAGCACGCCTTTGCGCAAGACACCGTGACAGTCAACGAGCCGCTCGGGTTTGGCATGGACGATTCACTCAGTTTCGGTGGTCGCAGCCCGGTCCTTGACCTGGGACAGCTGGGGCAGTGGACGCTGTCGACGGTTGTCTCTGGTCTTGGATTTACGCAGAGCAATGCCGTGGCTGGCAACCCGTCGTCCACAGCCGATTTTTCCAATGCCCAGTTGCTGATACAAAAGAATACGGGTACCTGGCAGTTTTTTGTGCAGACTGGCCTGTACTCAGTGTTTGAGCTGGGCGTGCCGTATAACCGCGCAGAAAACTATACGAACACGACGTTTGGGTGGGTGCCTCAGGCCTATGTGTCGTATGTGCCCGACGCGCACTGGTCGGTTTCCGCAGGCAAGCTTCCGGCAATGGGCGGTTACGAGGCGACCTTCAGCTATCAAAACCTGAATATCCAGCGCGGCCTGCTGTGGGCACAGACAAATTCAGTCAGTACCGGTATTCAGGTCAACCATACTGATGGTGGTGTCTCAACGTCGTTTACCTGGAACGATGGTTCCTATTCAGGAAAATTCAACTGGCTGGGCGCCTCAGTGACGGTTCAGGCCAATGAGGCCAACAGCCTCACGGCCAGTTGGGTCGGCGCAGTCAGTCCGAATAGTCAAGACAACGTCACGACGCCTGTCCTGCAAAATAATTCTGAAGTCGTCAATCTGATCTACAAATATGATCACGATCAATGGATGGTCGCACCGTATTTGCAGTACACGGTGATCCCGGCAAATCCTTCGATTGGTCTTGCCGATACGCACCAGACATACGGTGCCGCAGTGCTTGTGAATTATCGCATTGCGAATCCTGAAGCCGGCGCGCGACACGCTGCAAAAATCAGCCTGCCGATGCGCCTTGAATACCTCAGCACGACGGGTGGGACAAGTTACGGTGAGCCCATGCTTCTCTATGGGCCCAATAGCGCCGCATGGTCGTTCACGGTGACGCCGACTTATCAATATGACAATTACTTCATTCGCCTCGAAGCGTCGTATGTCCAGGCCATCAATCCTGTGCCTGGCAGCAGTTATGGTCGCGCCGGTACACAAAATTCACAAGTTCGGGGGCTGGTCGAACTTGGTTTTCTTTTTTAACGCCTCGTGGCGTTTTCAGTGTGAGACGTTTGCCAGTCGTACACTGAACGGGTGCATCGCCCCTAACGCTGACGATTGATCGCCGACATGAAATCACAAAATAAGTCCGTCACTGACCGTTCATTTCGACGGATGCGTGCATGCGTATTGACTGTTTTCGTACTGGGGATGGCGCCACTTCAGGCGGTTGCCGAAGCGTTCGATTCTTGTGTGGCCGGACTGCGCAAGATTGCAAATGCACAGGGAATCAGTCAGTCGACCTTCGATCTGGCAATGAAAGGGGTAGAGCCTGACCCCGACGTGCTCAAGTCGTTTGATTACCAGCCGGAATTCCGCACGCCGATCTGGGATTATGTCTCTGGTCTGGTGGACGAAGAGCGCATCACTGACGGACGTGAACGCCTGGCGCAATGGGCAGGTGTGCTGGACAAGGCTGAACAGCAATTTGGCGTTGACCGTAACGTTATTGTGGCGGTTTGGGGCGTCGAATCTAATTTTGGTCGCATTCAGGGTACACGTGATCTCGTGCGTTCCCTGACCACACTGGTTTGTGCCAATAAGCGTCAAGCGTTTTTTCGGGGTGAGTTGATGGCGACCCTGCATATTTTGCAAACAGGGGACATCGCTCCTGACGCGCTGGTGGGGTCCTGGGCTGGCGCTTTTGGGCAGACGCAGTTCATGCCGACCACCTATCAGCGCCTTGCCATCGATTTTGATGAGGATGGTAGACGCGACATCGTCAACTCAGTGCCCGACGCGCTCGGCTCGACCGCGAATTTTCTGCATCGCGCCGGTTGGGTAACTGGCGAGCCCTGGGGGTTCGAGGTGCAGTTGCCAGCGAATTATTCCGGACCGTCCGGACGGCGCACCAAGCAATCACTCGCGCAGTGGACACGGCTTGGGGTGAAACGGATCGCAACGACTGGATCAAAGCCCGGGCAAACGCCAGAAGCGGCTGCACGATCTGAGAACACGCAAGCCGCCCTGATCATGCCGGCGGGTGTCGAGGGGCCCGCTTTCCTGGTTTTTCGTAATTTTGACGCCATCTATGGTTACAACGCGGCAGAATCCTATGCGCTATCGATTGCACACTTGTCCGACAGGTTGCGAGGTGGTCCGGGGTTCGCCACACCGTGGCCGACCGACGATGCGGGGATCAGTCGCGCTGAGCGACGCGAAGTGCAGCAACGTTTGCTGGACCGTGGTTATGATATTGGCGTGGTAGATGGGATGATCGGCGCGAAGTCGCGCAGCGCCATCAGTGCATTTCAGTCTTCGAACGACATGCCAGTTGACGGGCGTGCGGGGCAACATGTGCTCAAGGCCTTGCGCACATCGAAGTAGGGCAAACACAATCGCCCAGTCCCTGTCTACAGTTCCCGGCCGCAACGGCAGCGCTACCTTTGGCAAGCGTACTTGAGTTCTTCGGCTTCCAGGCTGCCGGGAATAATGGGCATCCATTTTTCGATCATCGTGTTGACGTCAACGAGCTTGCCATCGCCCTTGCGACCAGAAAAAGTCGCTGTGTACAGCGCACGTTGCTGAGCTGTTTTGCAGTCGAATTCTTTGTGCGACTCTTTCGACCCGACTGAGCCGCTACCCAGTTGCCTTGGTTTCTGGTAATCCACGAGCACCCACATTTTCACCAGACTGGCTTTTCGTTGTCTTGTCACAGGGTCAACGTAAATGCTGGCCATATCATCGCTGCCCGCCCGAATCCAGTCGGCGTGGGCGGTCGAGCAGACAAGTACCAAGAGCATGCCAAGAAATTGTGGCTTCAATTCTCGTTCCCTGTGGTCAGGGATTAAGAATAACCAATGCGATTGTCAAATAGGCAATCGCTATTGATCTATGACAAGGCCCGTTGGATTTAAAAGGTCAATTGGGCCCGGAAACCGCGAGGGATGCCTGCATCCGGTTCAATTGCCTGGCAATGATGTCGTGATTCAGCCAAAGAACCGGACCTGCCGGGTCTGAGGCTTCGGAAAATATCAACGGCCCCGTGGCTTTTAAGACCAGGGTGCTCAGGTAGTCTGTAATGAGCTGCTTTCGGTCCGTATGCATCTGGTCGACAAATTCCGAGGTGCCAATCATCAGGTCTGCCAGGGCAGGATCGTTGGGCATGGGCCAGGCATCAAAATTACGAAATCTCTTTGCGATATCACTGGAAGTGAAGTCTTCGATTTTCTGGAACAGCATGTCGAGCGATTCGCCCTCTTTGAGCAAGCTTTGACACTCTTGCAAGGCTTGTGCCGCGCACCCGCCCTGGTCTTCCTTTTTCAGCGCGAGTAGCAGCGATAGCAGCGGCAATTCGACTCCGACGAAAATATCAGAGGAATTCGTACGGATCTCAGGGCAATTGAACACGGTCGCCTTGATCCCCTGGTCCCAGGCTGCGCGGGCGATCTCTTCGAGGCGCATCTTGGCGTAGCCCTGCGTGTAGTTGGTGTAGGTCTGCCACTGGTAGACGTCGTCGATGAGGATTTTCGTACCGTGATAGCCATACGCCGTGTAACGCACTTGGCCGCCGCTTGACTCGACGCGGGCCCGGATCGCGGCGCTGCCTTCAATCAGGTATTGAAAGGTGTTGGCAGTGACTTCTTCGAAGTTTTGCAACATCAATTTGCCGAGGTCGCTGCCGAGCAACAGGTCTGATGACATGAAACGGTCGCCTCGCCCCTTGTAGATGCGATTGGCGATGACCAGGAACACCTTGGCCTTAAGAATGCCACCAGCCATGGTGTGAGCAAAGAAAACGTTGCTGGCGTCGGGGATCATGCCGTCGAGCTGAGCCATGGCTTGCGCCACGCCGTCCTGGAAGCGCTTGCGTCCAAGTTCGCGGCACACGTGCAGTTGATCCCAGTCCAATTTACCTTCTGACCAGGTCTTGAGTGTCAGGGCGTCGAGCATCGAGGTGGGCGTGGGGCCCAGCGGCGGGGCATCCTGGTCAAAACCCGCCATGAGCGGCACGTTGATGATCCGCCCCCCCAGCCTGGCCTCTGCCTCGGAGAGTTCGTCCGGGGTGAGCGCACGCAAACCCCCGCTCTCGTCGCGACGACCGACGGTCATGCCGATGATCTCCATCCCGGCCTTGCGGGCCTCATCGACCAGACCGTTGGCGTAACCACGCCCGAAGAGCTCACCGAACAGGACAAATACGTCTCCTTTGCGGAAGATATTTTTTTCGGGAAGCTGAGTGAGATCGATCGGTGATGCCATGTGGAGATGCCTGAGTATTGATGCGGTAAAGGGTTCTGAACCCGTTGATGGGCTATTTTAAGCGCATCCTAATTCATGGGTGTCTTGCGCAGCTTCGCGACCATTGCCGAGGTGGCGTTCGGCGCCGCAGCGTTGCCCCAGCTGGTGCGCACGTAGTTGGCAATTTCAGTCACTTCCTGGTTGCTGAGCTGTTTTGAAAACGCCGGCATGGCAATGAATGGACCGTGTGCGGCAGCCCCGCCAAGAATCAGCTTGATCACGTCAGCCGGATTGGGGGCGGTAATCACCTCATTGCCGGCCAGCGGCGGGATCACGCCTGGCACCCCCACGCCTTTGTCCAGATGACAGCCACTACAACGGTCTATGTAGAGTTTTGCGCCTTTCACACGGGTTGGATCCGGCCCCTTGCGCCCGGTATGCAGGGTCGAATTCGCGGGCAAGGTCTTGAGATACTCGGCGACGCTCTGGGCGTCCGCATCGGTAAGATAGCTCAGGCTGTTATGAACCACTTCTGCCATGGGGCCGAGTGCCGTCGTTTTGCCCGGATAGGCACCAGTCTTCAGGTAAGTGGCGATATCGGCAACCGACCAGCTACCCAGTCCGTTGGCAATGTTGGCCGTCAGGTTCAGGGCGAACCATCCGTCCACCACGGCACCGGTCTGGTCTTTTGATTTTTCAATTCCCCCAAGAAGATTGCGCGGGGAATGGCAATCACTGCAATGTCCAAAACCTTCGACCAGGTAGGCGCCGCGGTTCCACGAGGCTGACCGGGTCGCGTCGGGCTTCTGTACCCCCTCGTTGAAATACAGTTCGCGCCAGGCGATCATGGACAGCCGGATATCGAACGGGAAACTCAGGTGATTGACTTCCACTTCGTTCTTGACGGGCTTGAGGGTGCGCAAATAGGCAAAAATTGCGTCGATGTCCGCGCGGGTCGCCTTGGTGTAGAAGTCGTAAGGCATCACCGGGTATAAGTAATGGCCACGTTTGTTGACGCCATCCTGAACCGCTCGGTAGAAGTCCTCGGCGGACCAATCGCCGATTCCGGTCTCCGGGTCGGGAGTGATGTTGGGCGTAAGCATGTAGCCAAAGGGTGTGATGAGCTTGAGTCCGCCTGAGTAGGGTTCCTCGCCAGGGGCGGAATGACAAGAGACACAGTCGCCTGCCCGGGCAAGGTATTCGCCCTGTTGAATCTGGCTGACTGTTGAGGCCGGTCCGGCGGCCGGCTGGGCAAAGGCCCCGTTTACTGTGATCGCCATCATGAGCAAGGACGACGCGCAAATAAGAAAACCAGTTTTCCGCATTTCAATTCCCCGATTCGTAGAGGACTACCGTTTCAACAGCTCTTTAAGGTGATGGGTTGCCCGTGGGGCGTACGGGCCGCCGCTTCGCGCCAGGCCTGGGTGCGGGCGGCCAACGCCGGCGCACTGAGCAGACCCTTGTGTTGGGTCATGCGTTCAAGTGCGACCAACCAGTGAGCGTAATAGGTGTCACCGGTGTCCGCGTCACCTTCAGCCTGGGCGTCGCGAATCGCCAGCGTGAGGGTGTCGGCCCACTCTTGCCAGGTAAACAGACCTTTTTCGTGCAGGGCGAGTGTGATGGCAAAGGCCTGCGCTTGCCATGGTGCCTTGAATACGGGCCCCTCACGGTCTAGCGCAAGCGCGGGCATCAGCCGCAAGAGATCGTCGGACACCGCGCAGGCAGCGCGCAGGTCGGCACACTTCATGACGGCGTCCCCTCAAGATACGGTTCCCAGCAATCGACACACACTGCGCACGCCGTGGTGTCGGCACCCCAGAGGTCGTGAGCGCTGAAGCGTATGGTGTAAAGCCACTGAGGCTGTTCACCGGCACCCACCGCATTGGTATCCGGAAAAACATGCGTGCCCCGTATCGCGACAACCACGCCCGGCTTGGCACGACAGTAGCGTGGCAGGCGCGTGTGGGTGGACGGGTTGACCTGTCGCGTGGTCACGGCGTCACCCACCTTGAATCGTGCGGGCGCTGAGGCGGGCCGTTGGTAGGGTGAACCTCGCATCAGGGCGGGCAATACGTTTTCTGCCCGCAGTACTGGAATGGAATCTGCCGGGGAGGCGTCGATCCGCCCCGTCTCGACCTCGCGCTGCGTGATGAGCCCTGCACGGCGCATCAGGGCGACCAGGCCATCGAGCCAGATCTCGTAATAGGAGTTGCCCAGGTAGCGCGCCGGTGGCAGGCTTTCGCGCGTGGCCCGTGACTGGTCGATATTCCATTTGCCGCTCGCCCCCATTGCCAGCGTCAGGGCAAATGCCCGCCTTTCCCAGGCGTGGTGGAACAGGGCTTCGTCAGGCTCGACTACGACGGGGCCAAAGCACTGCAGCCCACCCATGTCATGCACGCCGTTCATGGCGCGCCCCCGGTCAGCTGTTCCGGATGCCGGGGGAACCCGGTTCCTATCATTGAATCCCTGGTGACCAGCGTCTCAAGTTGCCCGGTAGTCCAGTGTTCAGTTCCCGCTGGCCGCATGGGCAAGACAAGGTAACGCACTTCGGCTGTTGAATCCCAGACGCAGATTTCAACTTCGCCGGGCAATTCGTGGCCAAACTCTCTGAGCACGCCGCGTGGATCAATCACGACACGGGAACGATATGGTGCCGATTTGTACCAGACGGGCGGCAGGCCCAGCACTGACCAGGGGTAGCAGGAGCAGAGCGTGCAGACGACCATGTTGTGCGTCTGGGGTGTGTTCTCGACCGCGACCATATGCTCGCCCTGGCGACCGGTATAACCCAGGGACGCGATCGCGGCGCTGGCATCGGCAAGTAACCACTCCCTGAATGCCGGGTCGGTCCAGGCCCTGACAACGACCTGGACGCCATTGTGCGGGCCGATCCTGGTTTCATAGGCTTCGATCAGCGCGTCGAGCGCGGCGGGCTCAACGTAGCCTTTTTCTACCAGCAGTGATTCAAGCGCGCGGACCCGCAGGTCGACTTCAGACAGTTCGCTGCCATGGTCATGCTCCGGATGGTCATGATCGTGGTGACGATCGCCATGCCCCGGGTGCTGATGTTCGTGGTCGTTGTGGTCATGTGGATGATGGCCAGTCATGCGCGACTCCCAGAGGGAAAACGTGGATATGATCCATTATGCAATATCCCGCCGGAAGGCACTAAATTTGAAACTTATTTGTTCAGACTGGTTTTCCAGTCGCGAAATACATCCAGATCGACGCCATCCGGATAGTTCAGCAGTCCAGGCGTGAAGCCCTTCTTCCCTTTTTCGCCGTATTGCCAGATAATTTCCTTGGTCTTGCGATCAACCACGATGACCCGATCATTCAGGTCGTCCACGATCAGTACGTCGCCTGTGTCAGGAAGCTCTCTCGCGATGGAAGAGTGGTCCAGCGCATTGTCTCCCTCCTTGACGAAATACTCCCAGGTGACCTTGCGGGTCATCGGATCAAAAATGACCACGCGACCAGGTTTCCAGAAGTCTGCGACGATGATCTGCTTGCCATCCACTGTCGGGAAGGCGTCTGACGGATAGCGGATGTTGGGGGCCTTGACGCTCCATAATACTTTGCCTTCCCGGGTAATGCGCGAGATCCAGGCGTCTGTGATTTCCGTCACCAGGATGTCGCCGTTTTCCATGGGCGTGGCGCCATTCGGGTGCGCGAGCTCAGCGGGCGGGTTGTGCTTGCATGTGCCAGGCTTGCCCCATTGTGTGACGATCGAATTGTCGTTCGGGTCGATGATCAGCACGCGGCAGTTACGAATGTCGGCAGTAATGAATTTGCCGTCCGCGAGCAGGTGTGCATCGTCAGGGTAGTTCAACAGGCCGGGGCCGCTGCCCCGCCGGTCGGGCACGCCGTACGTCCAGATCAGCGCCCGGGTTTCATAATCGACCAGATGTACGTCAAAGTTGTCTTCTTCACTGACAGCCAGCAACTTGCCATCGACTGAAAAGTTCACATCCTCGTTGCCGCGATAGATCTTCAGGTGCGGGGAAGGAAACTCCCAGATAATGCTCTTGTCCGGTGCGATTTCAATCAGGCGATTGTTGCGCCGGTCGGCGATGACAATCGGGTATGGTAGCGGCTTTCCCCAGGACTTGACCGGCGTTTTTCGGTTTCCTGTGACAGGTGGAATAGCAGGCAAGGCGACGCCACTGGACACAATTCCGGCACCAATCATCTCCGCGGTGACGGTGACCTCTGTGCCAGGCTGCTTGGCTGGCTTGGTAGTCTTGGTTTGTGCCAGGCTGGTCTGCGCGGCTAAGCTGAGAAGCAATGGGACGGCTGCGCAGAAGAGAAGGATTTTCTCGCGACGGGTGTGGGGTGGCGAACGCATAGGATTTAGCAGTACCAGAAAGTGAAAGGACAGTCTGAAATGACCATCCTCATTATTTAGTACTTCTACTCAGCATCGCTTGATTTAAAGCAACAGAAAGGGATTCAAACCTGATCGACTGCAAGTCAAGCCTCTAGGATCAGATATGGAAAAGCACGTTGATTTTCTCGTCATCGGTGGTGGCCTGGCCGGTGCGACTGCGGTTGAAACCCTGAGAGCCGAGGGTGCTCAGGGAAGTATTCTGCTGCTGTCTGAAGACACGCAGCTTCCTTACCAGCGTCCACCGCTGTCGAAGGCCTTCATCACCAGCGTGCGGCCGCCCGTCGCCCACCTGGTGCTGCCCGAGTCAAAATATCAAGAGCTGGACATCGATGTGTTGCTTGAGACGCGGGTCGCCGCCCTTGACCCGGCAAAGCATCTGATCAAAACCCAGTCCGGCAAAAAAATTCATTACAAAAAGTTGCTCATTGCAACAGGTGCCAGGCCCATTCGATTGCAGGTCCCGGGTTCGGAACTGGCAGGTATTCACTATTTGCGCTCAGTTGCCGATGCCCAGGCCATCCGGACAAGCATTGAAACGGCCAAGCGCGCAGTGGTCATCGGTGGCAGCTTTATCGGCGTCGAGGTTGCGGCTTCGCTGCGACAAAGGAATATCGAAGTCACGCTGATCGAGCCAGCCAGCCTGCTCCACAAGTTGAAAACGCCGGCGATTTCCGCTTTCTTCCAGACAACACTGGCGCAGCACGGTGTGCAGGTACTGGTCGGCGATGCGCCAGCCTCGTTTGGTGGCGACGCGCGGGTGCGTGAAGTGATCACGCAGGGCGGCAAGACCATACTTTGCGATATGGTGGTGGTCGGTGTCGGTGTCACCCCAGACACCGAATTTTTGCAAGGGAGTGATATTGACGTCGACAACGGAATTGTCGTGGACCAATATCTGCAAGCCAGTCAACCTGACATTTTTGCGGCCGGCGACGTGGCCAACTTTTTTGACCCGGTGTTTAACTGCCAGCATCGCATCGAACACTGGGACAACGCGATCAAGCAGGGCCGCCTGGCGGCGCGAAATATGCTTGGCCAGCACCTTCCATACGATGAGGTCAGCTACTTTTTCAGCCATGTGTTCGACTTGAGTTTCAACCTGCTCGGGCTGATCGAGGAGCCTTACGAGAAGATCGACCGGGGTGCGCTGGAAGCCGGGTCGTTCGCATCGTTTTACTTGCACAATAACGTGTTGCGGGCACTGTTCACACTTGGCCGTCCTTCGGACGAGACCAAGGTGACTGAAGTCCTGATCAAGAATCGGGTCAATATCAAGGCCAGCAAACGCCGGCTGTCCGACCCCGATTTCAGATTGAATCGCATCCCGAACCAGACCGTCTTCATCTTGCAGGGCGGTGGGGCTTTTGGTGCTTTTGAATTTGGCGCGGTCAAAGCCCTGGAAGAAGCACATATCCGGCCCGATATCGTTGCAGGCGTGTCGATTGGTGCGTTCAATAGCGCCATCATTGCCGGTAACCCGGCACACCCGGCTGCTGCGCTGGAGGCGTTCTGGAAAGAAATGGCCATGGCCTCTCCAGCAAATCCGGATGAGGAGTCGCGACGCTTCATGGCGACCGGGCAGATTGCCTTATTTGGAATGCCGCATTTTTTTCAGCCACGCTGGTTCATGCCTGTGCTGGGCCTTGACCAGATGCCAAATCACTGGACCAGTCTTTACGATACGTCGCCAGCCATTAAGCTGCTGGAAAAATATGTCGACTTTAGCGGGCTCAAAGCCAGCCCGATCCGGCTCATGGTGAGTGCCGTGGATGTTCAGACCAGCGAACTTGTCGTTTTCGATAGCTATATCGACGACTTGACGTCTGCGCACATTCTGGCGAGCGGCAGTCTTCCGCCGTCATTTCCCTGGACCACCATAGGCGGAAAACACTACTGGGACGGCGGCATCGTCAGTAACTCACCGCTGGACAAAGTGGTCGAGCGTTGTGGGTCGGCCGGCAAGCGTGTTTTCATCATCGACCTTTTTCCTGGCAAACGAACCACCATGCCAGACAACCTCACGGATGTCATGGCCCGACGCGATGAAATTGTTTATTCCGAGCGCATCCGGAGCGACCTGAAGACTCGAGACCTGGTGCGTGACTTTCGCAAGCTGGTTGAGGAAATTGTGGCTGAGTTGCCTGCCGGGGTCGCCACACGGCTCGTCCATCAGCCCAACTATATCCAGATGATGGGTGAGGATGCCCCGATGACCATCACCCGCATTATTCGAGAAAATAGTGAAGATGAACCCTCATCGAAAGACTATGACTTTTCGGACAAGACGATCGAACGCCTGACCGCGTCGGGGTACGCGATGACCAAACGTGCGTTGGGCCGTTAAGGCCCCACTTTTTCTAATCGATGAATGGCCAGGTGATCGAGTTTTTCGGGCGAAAGCTCAAGCATCAGGCGGATGCGTCGGGCGATGAGTGCCTCGACATGTTCAAACGCTTTCAGCTTTTCTTCGTCAGTGCCTTCGAAGGCGGCGGGATCGGGAAATTCCCAGTGCGCAGTGAGTGGCTGGCCGGGCAAGGTCAGACACGCCTCGCCAGCCGACTCATCGCAGAGCGTAATAATAAAATCCATTTGCGCAGCGTCAGGTGCGGTGAACTCTTCCCAGCTTTTGCTGCGCAAGCCCGTCAGGTCATCACCCATTGCCTGCAGGGCCAGGATTGCGATGGGATGTAGTTCGCCACGAGGCCTGATCCCGGCACTGAAGGCTCGGAATCTCCCGCGGCCCAGACGATTGAGAACGACCTCGGCCATGATGCTGCGCACCGAGTTGGCAGAGCAAAGGAACAGCGTGTTGAAAACCTTTTCTGACATGGCACCCTCGAACTCAACACTTGCATTTTATTCTGGAAAGACGAAGGTCACGCTCAGTCTTGCTCCCCAGCCAGAGGCACCACCCGGAACGCTGCTTAGGTAATAGCGGGCCCCCAGGGTAAACGAGACCGGCATCTCGCCAATAAACACAAGCTTGGAAACGGTGGCGTTCATCGGGTTCGCTGCCCGTCGCGTATCCCAGTTAAACGAGGATTCAGTGTTGACGCCGTAGGTCCAGGCATTCTTGGTGACGTAGCTGATAAAAGGTTGCCAGTAGGTATTGTTGGCCGTGCCGCCAGGATCGATGGCCGGCGTGCCACTGCCGCTCACGTTCCATGATTGGTAACCGAGCATGCCGATCGTCCACTGACCCGGTCGGATCAAGCCGACCGCGCTGATCCCCGCACCCCACTGTTTGGTGCCGTACTGACTGCCCGAGAGTGAGGGTGTGGACAGGAAAGGACCCACGCCCCAGATTGTCCGGGAACTTGTTGTGGGCGAGAAAAAGGTTTCAAGGAGAACTGGCGAGACGCCGGTTCCGCTCAGGCCGTCGATGTTGTTCTGAATCGCGCCGGTCATGATGGGCCGGGCAATCAGGTTCCAGTCGGCGTTCAGCGAAATCGGGACGACAGGCTGAACCGTCAGGGAGGTCATGGACCCTTTCTGATCGAGCCCCATGGCCTGGTTGTAGTTGAACTGAAAGGGAACCGAAATCATGGCGGCGACCGGATTGGTCAGCTTGCCAGCAATGTCCTGCGCGTCGGCGCGGCGTGGCATGGCGGTGGTGGGTGACTCGGGGTTTGCCGCCACGACTGGCCTGGCCGTCGCGTCTGGCGATTGCGTCACTGGGGTGATTTGCGCATTGGTCAGTTGGGAATAGACGAGCAGGGCTGTGACCAGCAGGGAGGACGTCACTGTTTGAACAAGTCGCATGTCTATTCGCCGGATCCTGAACGTATCGTCCGCTTTTATCACGTTCTTCGATTTGGCAACGATAAAACGCGCAACGATCGGACGATCCCTTGTTTCAAATCAACAGGGGTGGCAATGTTGAACAAGTTGACATTTGCCCAAGCCGGGCAGCATGATCCGGCAATCGGTACCGGAGACGACAATGAAAAGTGGTATCAACGCCGCAGTGGTTGCGGTCGCCCTCTCGCTTGCAACGACAGCGGCGCAAGACACCTGGGCTCAGGGCTACCCCAGCCATGCGGTCAAGCTGATTGTTCCGTTCGCGGCGGGCGGCCCGGCCGATAACTACGCGCGGTTTGTGGCGCAGCAGCTGCAGGTGTCACTGGGTCAGCCGTTTATCGTTGAGGACAAGCCGGGTGCTGGCTCGGTCATCGGAACGGATTTTGTCGCCAAAGCGGCGCCTGACGGCTACACACTGTTGATGATGTCCAATACCCAAACTGTCAACGAGTCGCTCATTGCCAAAAAGCCGTACGCCCTCATGCGGGATTTCGTCGGCGTGGCGCCTGTGAATTATTCGGACTTGCTGCTGGTCGTGCATCCTGCGGTTGCCGCTAAAAATCTCCCGGAATTGATCGCCCTGGCCAAAGCCAACCCTGGGAAGCTGAATTACGCCTCTTCTGGCACGGGTACGCCGTATCACATGGCTGGAGAGCTCTTCAAATACATGGCGGGTGTTGACGTGACGCACGTCCCCTATAAAGGCAGTTCTGGCGCGCGCACCGACGTGATAGGCGGGCAGGTCGACATGATGTTCGATGCAGTGACGACCATGGCGGATTACGCACGTGCTGGCACCGTCAGGGGCATTGCGACCACGGGCTTGACGCGTTCTGAAATACTGCCTGAATTGCCAACCGTATCGGAATCGGGTGTTGCGGGTTATGAAGCGACGATCTGGCTGGGCATAATGGCGCCCAAGGGTACGCCAGCGGACGTGGTCAACAAGCTCAATGCCGCCATTCGCGAAATCATCGCGCGCCCGCAAGTAAAAAAAGAGTGGGCCGAGAAGGGTGCAATTCCGCTTTCAATGACGCCTGTGCAATTTCAGGCCTATCTAGACCAGGACATTGCGAAATGGGCCAGGATTGTTCAACTTTCTGGTGCGCGGCCAGACTGACCGGATTTGGATCAAAACCAACATGACGTTAAAAATTCTAAGTGGCGGCGCAGCCGCGTCGGCGGTCAAAGGTATCGAGGCTCGCTTTGAGCAGGAGACGGGTTGCGCGATCGACGGGACCTTCAGTGCTGTGGGCGAAATGCGTGACCAACTGCTTGCCGGGGTTCCTTGCGACATGGTGATCCTGACGCAGTCGCTGGTGGCGCAACTCATCGCGTCCGGCCACGTCCAGGCGGGTTCCGCACGTTCGCTTGGACTGGTTTACACAAGTATCGCGGTCAGGCAAGGGACGCAGCATCCTGTGGTTGACACACCTGTTGCGCTCGCGGCCGCGTTGCGCCAGGCCAGCGCGATCTATTGCCCCGATACGGTCAAGTCCACCGCTGGCCTTCACTTCATGCGCGTACTGAACGAACTGGGACTGGCAGACGAGGTGCGTGCGCGTTTGCGCGAATTTCCAAACGGTGCAACCGCCATGAAGGCAATGGCCCAATGCACTGAACCCGGCTTGATCGGCTGCACCCAGGCCACTGAAATCAATTACACGCCGGGCGTGGATCTCGTTGCCAACCTGCCCGAGAAGTTTGCGCTCGCGACGGACTACACGCTGGGAATTTGTAGTCAGACCCAGCAGCCTGACTTCGCGCGACAACTGGCCTCGTGGCTCACCGGATCGCAGTCTGAAGCGATCCGCCGCCAGGGCGGCTTTGCGTTTTAGATCCTATTGTTGACTGGATAACAAACAATGAAATTCGCAGCATTCTCTCTGAAAACCCAGCCTGGTCTGGTTAAAGTTGGCCAAGTCAGTGCAGATGGACTCAGTGTTGATGAGTTCGACTTGGGTGTCGACGTGACCGAGCTCGGTGTCGTCGCAATCTTGCGTGAGCAGCTTGGGGGCACGATGCCCACGCATTCAGTGGCAAGCCATCTGATCGCCGACCTCAACCTGCTTGCCCCGGTGCCACGTCCACGTCGGAACGTGTTTTGTGTAGGCAAAAACTATTTTGAACATGCCAGGGAATTCGCAAACAGCGGCTTTGACACGAGCGTCACGCAGCCAGGTGATGACATACCGGCAGACCCGATCATCTTTACCAAAGTCCCCGAGTCGGTCGTGGCAAGCGGCGACCCGATCCGCATCCCATCGGCCATCTCGACTGCCATTGACTACGAAGCCGAACTCGCTGTCGTGATTGGACAGGGTGGCAAGAACATTACCGAAGCCGAGGCGATGGATCATGTCTGGGCCTATACGATCATCAACGATGTCACGTCGCGAGACTGGCAGCATCGTCACAAACAGTGGCATATGGGCAAGAGCTTCGACACGTTCTGCCCGATGGGCCCGTGGGTCGTGACCGCTGATGCGTGCGACGGCCAGAACACGTCGGTGAAGTGCTGGGTCAATGGTGAGTTACGCCAGAACGCCACGACCCAGGACCTGATCTTCAACATTCCAAAACTGATCGCCACGATCTCTGCAGGCATCACGCTCTACCCCGGTGACATCATCGCAACTGGAACTCCGGTTGGTGTTGGCATTGGCTTGAAGCCACCCAGGTACCTTGTCGCCGGCGACACGGTGCGAATCGAAATCGGTGGCATCGGAAGCATCGAAAACCCCTGCGTCGCAGGCTGAGACAACAACAGGAGACTTCAGACCATGACAAATTTGTGCGCCGGTCCTGATCCGGATTTGAGACCATCCCGCCTGGTCGTGCCGCCACTGGCGACGGATTCGCATTTTCATATTCTCGGGCCGGCCAGTCGCTACCCCTACATCGCCGAGCGCGAGTACACGCCACCCGACGCGTTGCCGTCAGCGTGCCGCACGCTGTTTGACACGATCGGGATCCAGCGCGCGGTGATCATCCAGCCCAGTGCATACGGTACCGACAATCGTTGCGCGATGGACGCCGCCCGCGAACTCGGCCTGCCTGCGCGCGTGGTGGTGGTCGTGCCCTATGAAACGCCGGACAAAGACCTCGACCAGTTGCACGCGGGTGGTGCGAGGGCGATCCGATACATCCTTGCCCACACGGGCGGGCTGCCGCTGGAAACGCTGGAATCGTTCTCGGCGCGTGCCAAAGAACGGGGCTGGCACATTCAGCTCTTGCTTAAATCGCACGACCTGGTGGCTCTGGAACCACGTCTGGCCAAATTGCCATCTGACATTGTGATTGACCACATGGGCTTCATCAAACCCGCCGAGGGCGGGCTTGAGCAACCGGCCTTCCAGGCTTTGCTGCGTTTGTTGCGCGGCGGTCGTTGCTGGGTCAAGTTCTCGGGTGGCTATCGGCAGTCCGAACAAGCGCCCCCTTATCCTGATCTGCTCCCGTTTGCACATAAACTGGTGCAAGAGCACCCTGACCGTATTATCTGGGGCAGTGACTGGCCACACGTGGCGTTCAAGGGCAAGGTTCCCAACACGACGGACTTGTTTGACCTGCTCGGCGACTGGGCACCGGACGACGCGACACGAAAGAGAATACTGGTCGACAACCCGGCCACGCTGTTTGATTTTTAATGTCAGGATACGAAGTATGGTTCTGACCCGACATCGATGTTAATGTGAATCTATCAGTTCCTCAGAAACTGTTTAAACACTTCAGGAGCGAGACAAAATGCGTGATCTCAATCGCAGGAAATTTATTGGACAGGGCTTGGGGCTGGCCGCCGCAGCCAACTTGGGTGCAGGTGCTCTGGCACTGGGCGCCGCGCCCGCGCGCGCCGCAGGTGAGCCCGTCGTGCTTAAGCTGGCGCACCCTGATTCACCCACGCATCCCGTCCAGGAACTGGCGATGCAATTCAGCAAGCTCGTCAAGGAGCGCACTGGCGGCTCTGTGACCGTGCGGGTGTTTTCGGGTGGACAGTTGGGTAGCGAAGTCAATATTGTGTCCGGGCTCTCAACCGGAATTGTCGACCTGGCTCTGCACACCACGGGCTTTCTCGAATCGATATTTCCAAAGATCCAGGCGATTGACCTGCCATTTCTGTTCAAGGACAGCGCTTCGGCGCAACGACTGCTTGACGGCCCGATCGGACAAGAGTTGCTGACCGACATGCAGGCTAAAGGAATCTATGGTCTGGCCTGGGGACACTATGGCTGGCGTGTCACTGAAAACAATACACGGCCGATCGTGGTGCCGCAGGATCTGGCGGGCCTCAAGATACGCATTCAGCCCGGCGCAGTGTTCGCCGCGTCGTTCAAGGCGGTTGGTGCGGTGCCGATCGTGATCGATCTCAATGAACTCTATATTGCCCTGTCGCAGGGAACAGTCAACGCCTACGAGTTGCCATTCATCGCGGCGGTCAGCACCAAACTGCTGGAGGTGACCAAGTACATCGGCGAGACGAATCACGTCTACAACGGCGGGGCCTTCATGGCCAGCAAGGTGCGCTTTGACAAGCTCACGCCGAAAGAGCAGGAAGTGATCCGAGACACCGTCAAGGAAATGCAACCGCAGTGGCGCCAATTGATCGCGGAGCGCTCAATTGTTGCGCGCAAGATCTGCGAGGACAAGGGGATCAAGATCAGCCAGGTGGACTACCCCGCTTTCAAGAAAGCTATGGAGCCCGTGTACACGGAGTTTCGTGGCAAGATCGGCGCGGATTTTGTCGATAAGGTTATCAACGCCGCCAACGCATAGGTCGAGCCACGCTATGGATCGTTTGCTCAAGTTTGTCCTGGCCATCGCCTTGCTGACCGAGATTGGCGTTGTTTTTTTTAACATCATCAGCCGTTCTTTTTTTGATTTTCCTCTGTTGTGGTCAGACGAGGCGGCCAAACTGGCACTGTCAACGATTGCGTTTCTCGGCGGCGCGCTGGCGTATCGTCGGGACGAGCATGCAGCAGTGCGTGCGCTGCTTTCGCGCATTTCGTTGCAGTGGCAGGACATCTTCGCGGTGGTGACGCACTACCTGGTGCTGACGGTTGCGATCATCGCGGGGTTCAGTTCCTATCCCTTGCTGATCGTGAAATGGGATGAGCTCACGCCTATTTTGCAGATGCATTCGAGCTGGTATGGCGTGCCACTGATCCTGAGCATGGTTATCCTGGCCATCACCGCCGTCGAGAGGCTGGTTGCCTCTGCCAGGGGCGTGGTATTGCGTGTAGGGGTGCTCTTTGGATGTTTTGTTGTCCTGCTTGCCTTGTCGCGGCACATCTGGCTGCCCTGGTTCGCCGGGGATGCGGGGCTCGTCCTGTCGCTCGGCCTGTTCTTTGGCACGGTCCTGCTTGGTTTGCCAGTTGGCTTTGCGTTGCTGCTGGGATCGCTTGGCTTTTTGTACGTATCCGATACCGTGCCCATGGTCGCGCTCGCGCAGAATATGGTTGATGGCACCGGCAATTTTGTTCTGCTTGCGCTGCCGTTTTTTATTTTCGCAGGCATGATCATGGAAACTGGCGGCATCAGCGAACGGCTGGTCAGGTTCGTGCATTCGCTGGTGGGGCATTTTCGCGGCGGGTTGTTGCACGTCATGGTGGTCAGCATGTACATCGTATCTGGCCTGTCGGGTGCCAAGACGGCCGATGTCGCGGCGGTGGGCGCGGTCATGCGCGACATGTTGCGCAAAGAGGGCTATAGCCTGGAAAAGAGCGCCGCCGTACTCGCCGCGTCAGCCGCGATGGGCGAGACGGTACCGCCTAGCATTGCCATGCTGGTCCTGGGTTCGGTCACCACGATTTCGGTTGGTGCACTATTTGTTGCCGGAATTATTCCGGCAGCGGTGATCGCGCTTTGCATCATGGCCCTGATTTACGTTCAGGCCCGCAGAGACAATGCACCGCGTATCGCACGCGCGCCGCTTCGCGAGATGCTTTCAACGGGCCTTGGCGCAGTGCTTCCCCTCATGATGCCCGTCATTTTGTTTTTAGGCATCTTGCTTGGCATCGGCACACCCACTGAAGTATCGTCCTTTGCGGTGGTATATGGGCTGATACTGGCCGGGTTGATCTATCGTCAACTGGGCTGGGATCAGTTCATACGCAGCCTCATCAGTTGTTCGGCGATCTCGGGGATGATCCTGTTCATCCTGGCCGCGGCATCGAGTTTTTCGTGGGTACTGACGGTCGCCTATCTGCCGCAACGGTTGGTCGAGATCTTGTCCAGCGTTCATGAAAGCGAATGGCTGTTCATGATGGGCTCGATCTTGCTGCTGATCGTTGTTGGTTCCATCCTGGAAGGGCTGCCCGCCTTGCTCATCCTCGCACCCATCCTGATGCCCATCGCGGTGCAGGTGGGCATCAGTCCCCTGCATTACGGCATTGTGCTGTTGATCGCGATGGGAATCGGTCTGTTTATGCCGCCTATCGGGGTTGGGTTTTATGTTTCATGTGCAGTATGCGAAACCACGATCGAGCGATCCAGTCGCGCCATGGTTCCCTATTTGTGTGTGTTGGTGGTCGGGTTGCTGCTTGTGGCGCTGGTTCCCTGGTTCACGCTGGCGCTGCCTGCGGCGTTTAATCTGGGACGATGAGCGCGTCGCAACGACGTCGAGGTGCTGGCGTCGATGCGGTGACGGGGCAGTCACCGCGCCCACGCACCCTGCACTGTCACGCGGTGCGCGTGACAGTCCCTTTGCGGTATCGCTCCATGACCTCGGGATCAGGATCGACACCGAGGCCCGGGCCCTGTGGCAAACGGACATGGCCGTTGGTCGACCGAACCCATGGGTCGAACGGGTTGGCCTCCATGTCGACCCAGAGAATTTCGATCAGTGGGTTTTCAATCAGTGCCGAGGCGACGTGATAGCTGGCGAGCAACCCGGGACCAAAATAGGGGCAATGTGGAAACACCTCGATTCCGTGTGCCTGGCAGAGATGAATGATTTTGACCATTTCGCCAATGCCACCGATTTTCGTCACGCTTGGCTGCGCGATATCGATCGCGCCGGCCTCGATCAATGATTTAAAGCCAAACAGACCCGCCACGTTTTCGCCAGCAGCGATCGGGATGCCCCTGGCACGTACGCTCGCAAGGCTGTGCACGTCTTCAGGCGGCCAGACGGGTTCTTCCAGCCACAGGAGGTGATCGCCAGCAAGCGAGTCCGCCATGTCGCGCGCCTGAGGCGGCAGCCAGGCGCAGTTCACGTCGAGCATGATGCGGACATTCTCGGCACCCGGCGCCTCAAGGCCAGCCAGCGTCGCTTCGCGTGTCACTTCGTGCAGTTTGATGTAGCGATAGCCTTGGCTTGCCGCAGCCGTGACATTTTTTTCCACAAGTGCCGGGTCGCTATACCAAAGCAGGCTCGCGTAGGCTTGCAGTTCCGCCCGGTCTGGTCCGCCCAGCAGTTGCCACACCGGTTTGTTGGCACGCTTGCCCGCCAGGTCCCATAACGCGATTTCAATGCCCGAGTATGCATAGACAAACGAGCCGTTCCTGCCTAGCAGATGTGTCGCATGCAGGATGGAACGTGTCAGCCCGTTGATGTCGGTGGCGTCGCGCCCCAGGACCAGGGGTGCCACGATGGAGTCGAGTGCTGCCCGGGTCGATGCGATGGCGGCGTGGCCGAACGCCTCACCCCATCCAACCAGGCCATCTTCAGTTTCGACCTTGACCAGCAGGATCTCAAGGTGATCCCAGAGTTGCCCGGCAAAGCGGGCATGCGGCCCGCCCATGGTAAAGGGCAGTGAAATGACTGACGATTCGATGGCTGTGATTTTCATTGAGTGGGTCTCCAGTTTTCTTATTGTGCGCGCGTTGCCTGAGATTCAGGGCAAACCCTTGGTGTCATCGGGGCGCGAAGGATGGTACTTTGTGCCAGCATAATAAATGTCCCTGAGGCTTTGCAAATAAAAATCAGTCCGGGACGAACATAGGAGGCGAAGTGATCGATTTTGTTGTTATTAATTTCCAGGTGTTGTTTTCTGGCTTAGCCATCGGCGCGATTTATTCGCTGGTGGCACTGGGGTTCGTGCTGATTATCAGGGCGACCAACGTTGTTAATT
>CAIJKV010000333.1 GCA_903821335.1 uncultured beta proteobacterium | reverse complement strand
TTTGGTGGCGCATCCCTGATTCGAACAGGGGACCTGCGGATTATGATTCCGTCGCTCTAACCGGCTGAGCTAATGCGCCAATGGACGTTGAGTAAAAGTCCGAAGTCCAAAATTCTAGCATTTTTTTTGTTTCAGTGCACTCCGCACGTGTTGGCGCCATGTCAAAATAGCCCACTACCCGCAATCAACAATTATAAACCGTACCGAGACAGCGCCATGACTGAACCTATCCTGACCTACCTGCGTGAACCCACGCCCAGCACCCTTAAGTTGCCATTTGGTGCCTGTGACGCGCATGTACATATTTTCGGGCCATCGACGGTCTTTCCCTACGCGCCAACCGCCAGCTTCACGCCGGTCGACGCGCCCAAGGAAACCCTGTTCGCCCTGCACGCCAAGGCTGGCATCCATCGCTGCGTCATCGTCCAAAGCCTGGTTCACGGCTACGACAACCGTGTGGTTGAAGACGCCATGCAGGCAGCCAGCGGCCGCTACCTGGGCGTGGCACTGGTTGCGCTGGATGTGTCCGATGCAGAATTGAAACGCCTGGCCGGTGTCGGGTTTCGTGGCGTACGCTTTCATTTCATGAAGGGTGGCAAAGGCTACGACCCGCAGACAGTGATCGATTTCACCAAGCGACTCGAGCCCCATGGCCTGCACGTCCAGATTCATTTTGATGGCAGCCTGGCACGGGAACTCACCCCATTCCTGAAAAAGTCGGCCGTGCCGGTCGTCATTGATCACATGGGTCGTGTCGACGCCACGCTGGGGATCGACCATGAAAACTTCCAGGCGGTGTGCCGCCTGGTTGAAGAACCCAATTTCATGGTGAAGGTCAGCGGCATTGACCGGATTGATTCCAAGCCACCCTACACCTACGGCATCCCGCTGGCACGCCACCTGGTGCACAACTACCCCGACCGTTGCGTGTGGGGCTCGGACTGGCCACATCCCAACCATACCCATGTGCCAGACGACGGCATGCTGTTTGATGCCCTGGCGCAGATCGCGCCCAAGCCTGAGGTGCTGCATCAATTGCTGGTCGACAACCCACAACGTTTGTATCGTTTTAGTGCTTAAGGAAAAACAATGAGCGGTCGTATCGAAGGAAAAGTCGCCTTGATCATGGGTGCAGGCTCGGTTGGACCTGGCTGGGGCAATGGCCGGGCGATGGCCGTGCGCTTCGCCGAAGAAGGGGCGAAGATTTTTGGCGTTGATCGGGACCCCGAACGCATGGTGGAGACAGTCGATCGGGTCAGGGCACTTGGCGGTGAAATTGAAACTGCGTACTGTGACGTCACGCAAAGCCAGAGCATCGCCGATGCCGTGGCGGCTTGCGTCAAGCGCTTCGGCCGAATCGACATACTGGTCAACAACGTGGGCGGGTCGGCTGCGGGGGGCCCTGTCGAGATGTCGGAAGAAATATTTGACAGCCAGGTCGATACGAACCTGAAAAGCGTTTTCCTGACGTGCAAGTATGTGTTGCCCATCATGGAAGCGCAAGGCAGCGGTGCCATCATTAACATGGCCTCGACCTCTGCCACGCGCTGGACCGGCTCGGCGCAGGTGGCCTATGCGGCCACCAAGGCCGGCGTCATCCAGTTATCAAAAGTCGTGGCCATCCAGTATGCCAAGAAAGGCATCCGGGTCAACACCGTCGTACCGGGGCAGTTGCACACACCGATGGTTGAGGTGCGTCTGGCTGGTCAACGTTCAGGCGGCGACGTCGCAAAACTGCTGGAACAGCGCCAGTCACGCATCCCCCTGCCCTTTATGGGCGACGGACGCGACACGGCCAACGCCGCACTGTACCTGGCCTCGGACGAAGCCAGGTTTGTGACCGGCACCGAGATTGTGGTCGACGGCGGCATGTCGGTGCGCTGCGGCTAGTCGCTGACCATTGACAGCGAGTACGGACCGATCAGAAAAATATAACCAGTGAGCTTAACCCCATGAACACACCGCGCAAAGTCTCCCGTCGCCTGTTAATCAGCTTACTGTGCCTGGCCAGCGTGTCAGGGATGGCGCTCATGGGGTCAGCCGCCTGGGCGCAGACCAAGAACATCCGCATGATCATCGCCTTTCCTCCCGGCGGACCCGTGGACTACGTGGCGCGCAGCATCAGCGAGGCGCTCGGCAAGGAACTGGGCACGCAGATCATCGTTGAAAACAAGGCCGGGGCCAATGGCATCATCGCCGCCGAATACGTGATCAAGTCGCCGCCCGACGGCTCGGTGCTGTGGTTCACCAGTGCGGGCGCGGTCGCCATCAACCCCGGACTGTACCCCAAGCTGCCCTACGACCCCCTCAAGGACCTGGCACCGGTGTCACTGGTCTCGCGCAATGACGAATTGCTGGTGGTCAACCCGAAGAACCCGGCCAATGGTCCTGACGAATTCATTGCCAACGCGATGAAAACACGCACCACCATGGCGTCGTCCGGCATAGGCAGCGTTCCGCATCTGGCCGAGGAGTTGCTGGCCGACGCGACCAAGGCGCAGCTTTTCCATGTGCCGTACAAGGGTGCCTCTCCTGCGATCACGGATGTGATGGCGGGCCACGTGGATGGTTTTTTTGGTGATGTCCCCGGTCTGATCAACAATGTGCGTGCGGGCAAGCTCAAGCCCATCGCCATGGCTTCAGACACGCGGCACCCCTTGTTGCCAGACGTCAAAACGTTCAAGGAAGTGGGCATTGAAGGTGTTGATTCGGACAACTGGTACGCCTTGTTCACTGCCAGGGACACACCACCTGCTGAACTTGAACGCCTCAGTCAGGCGGTCAAGCGCGTGCTGGCCGACGAAACCGTCAAGGCTCGACTGCTGGCCTCGGGGACGCTGCCCGCGAGCTCAACACCTGCCGAACTGGCAGCCTTGCTGAAAAAAGATTCTGAAAAGTGGGCGCGCGT
>CAIJKV010000332.1 GCA_903821335.1 uncultured beta proteobacterium | reverse complement strand
GCCTGATGTGGGCACCCCGGTGGTCTCCTCCCGTTCAGAGGGGGGCAACGCCTTACCGCCTGGGCCGTCGATTGCCGCACCAGACTCGACGCCCGCTGCCCGGGCAGTAGCCGTGGCGCGAGACGCCATGACAAATAAACAATGGCCGCAGCTTGCGGCCCTGGTGCCTCAGGCCCAGGGTGACATCTTGGCCATCTACCCGGAATACTGGAACCTGCGTGTTCAGTTGGGATCCTCGCGCTCGCCGGCGACGAGCCAGGCACTCGAGGCTTTCATGCAAAAGAATGCTGGTTCGTACCTGGCTGACAGGTTACGTGCTGACTGGCTGCTGGTGGCGGCAAGGTCGGGCGACTTTATTACCGTGCGCGATCTCGGCGTCGTGCAAAACACCAACAACCAGGTTCAATGCGCGCAACTCGAGGCCAGTCACATGCTTGGCCAGCGTGCCACAGTGGCTGCCGCGACCAAGGTGTTTGGCCCGGGCGGGGCTTGTTGGAAACTGTTTGACCAGTTGGTGGCCGATCGTGTGTTGGGTACGACTGAATTGGTCCCCTATCTGCAAGACGCGATCGAAAACAACAAGGTTTCGGATGCGCGCCGCTTTGCCGCCTATGCCTTTGACCAGGGCGACCTGACGGCCTACGATGCCATGATGAAAGAGCCTGTGAAATGGCTGATCGGCCAGGCCGGTGGCCAGCGCTCTGCTACACGCAATACGATTGCGGCGCTTGCCCTGGCGCGTATCGCGCGCAATGACGTGGGCGTCGCCGACAGCACTTTACGTCGTGATTGGGCTGACAAATTGCCCAAGGAGTATGTCCAGTGGGCGCGTGCTCAACTGGCGTTGATTGCGAGTGTCAACCTGGACCCGCGGGCGTACGAGTGGTACCGCGAGGCAGGCTCCGTTCGGCTGACTGACAACAATCACGCCTGGCGCGTGCGGACCGCATTGCGTCAGCCCAGGATAGACTGGACGTGGGTGGCACAATCCATAGACCAGATGTCCCCGGCTCAGAAAAGTGATGCCGCCTGGGTGTACTGGAAGGCGCGTGCTCTGGCGGCAAGCGGTAAACAAGAACAGGCGCGTGAACAGTACGGCGTCATTGCAGAGCAGTTCCACTTTTATGGTCAACTGGCGCTGGAAGAACTTGGCCGCCCCATCCTGGCGCCTAAGTCCGCGCCTGCAGTCACCGCCGAAGAAATGGCGCAGGCACGCTCCAATCTGGGCCTGCGGCGTGCGGTCACCTTGTTCAAGCGCGGCTGGCGCCCTGATGCCGTTCCTGAGTGGAACTTCGCCTTGCGTGGCATGACAGACCGTCAGTTGCTTGCCGCCGCGGAAGTTGCGCGCCACGAACACATCTATGATCGCGTGGTCAATACCTCGGACCGCACTCAGAAAGAGTTTGATTTTTCGCAGCGCTACATCGCCCCCTTTGAAGGTAAGGTGACTGCGCAGGCACGCGAGACTGACGTGGATCCCGCGTGGGTCTATGGTCTGATCCGTCAGGAATCACGCTTCATCATGGATGCGAAATCGCACGTGGGTGCCTCGGGACTGATGCAACTGATGCCGGCTACCGCGCGCTGGGTCGCCAAGAAAATTGGCATGGAAAACTTTTCGCAAGCCAGTGTCAATGATTTCGATACCAACACCAAGCTGGGCACCAGCTATCTGGGCATGGTGCTGTCTGACGTGGGCGGGTCCCAGATGCTTGCCAGTGCAGGGTATAACGCAGGGCCCGGACGTCCCATGCTTTGGCGGTCAAAGCTGAGCCATGCCGTCGAGGGGGCGATTTTTGCTGAAACGATCCCGTTTAATGAGACACGCGACTATGTGAAGAACGTCATGTCCAACGCGACGTATTACGCGGCGTTGTTCAGTGGCCTGCCGCAATCGCTCAAGCAGCGTCTGGGTCAGATCGCGCCCCAGCCCTACGGACGCACGGTATTGCCGTGAGTGTCGATCCGGTCATTGCGGGTTTGCAGGTTTTCGTGGTGGGCGGCGCTGTGCGCGACGCCCTGTTGGGGCAGCCGCACGGGGACCGTGACTGGGTTGTCGTGGGGTCCACCCCGCAAGAGATGGTGGCGCGGGGGTTTGTTCCCGTAGGGGCAGACTTCCCGGTCTTCCTGCACCCGCGCACCAAGGAAGAGTACGCACTGGCGCGTACCGAGCGCAAGTCCGGGCGTGGTTACAAAGGGTTCACTTTTTACACAGGTCCTGACGTGACCCTTGAGGACGACTTGCAGCGTCGCGACCTGACGGTTAATGCGATTGCGCAAAACGCAAGTGGGACGTTGATTGATCCTGAAGGCGGTGTGCGCGACATCGATGCACGCGTGTTGCGCCACGTTGGCCCGGCTTTTGAAGAAGATCCGGTGCGCATCCTGCGACTGGCCCGGTTCTCAGCGCGGTTTACCGACTTCCGGATCGCGCCCGAAACCCTCCTGCTGTGTCAACGCATGGTCTCGCAAGGCGAAGCCGATGCGCTGGTGGCCGAGCGTGTCTGGCAAGAGCTGTCGCGAGGGTTAATGTGCGCCAAGCCATCCCGCATGCTGGCCGTGTTGGCTGATACGGGTGCTTTGACCCGGGTCATGCCCGAGCTGGTCGATACGGCGCGTGTGCGGGCAGCCGTGGATGTTGCTGCGTCGTGCGGGTTGGCGCTCGCTTCGCGTTACGCCTTGCTTTGCGTGGATTCTGTCAATGTCGCCGTGCAGGCCAAGCGCCTGCGCGTGTCAACCGAGTGTGCGGACATGGCGCGGTTGTTGCCCAATATTCTGGCTGCGGTGCCTAGGACACGGGATGCTGAACATATCATGCACACCATCGAGTCGTGCGATGGCATCCGAAAACCTGACCGCTTTGTCGCGCTGTTGCAGGCCGCGCAGGTTCTGGAGGACGTGAATGTGGCTGTTTGGCGGGGCTTGCTTGACGCGGTGCTTGCAGTCGACGGCGGTGCGGTAGCCAAGCAGGCGACGTCTGCCGCTGAGATCAAGTCCGCCGTGCGGGCTGCCAGGCTGCAGGCTCTTGTTGCGGGTTTATAGCGAACCGCGCCGATCGCCCTGTGCAAAACCGAGCAAAGGCGGATCGACATCACGGCCGATCATCATCACTTTGAATAATTCACCCATTTCGGCCTCGGAAACGAGCTTGTGCACGGCGGCCTGCGTCTGCGCGGTTTGGCGTGCATCCTGACCCGTGAGGCGTTCGAGCTGCCCGGGCAGTCCGGCATTGATCAGGAAGCGTGCTTGCGAGGTGTAGCCCAGCACGTTCATTCCTCCTGCGAGCGCCGCGTCAGCGATGGCCGTGAAGTCGACGTGCGTGGTGATGTCCTGCAGGCCGGGTACCAGGAAAGCATCGTCGTGCGCACGATGCTGGATGTGACACATCATGGTGCCCCGGTGACGCTGGGGATGATAAAACTCGTGTCTGGGAAAACCGTAATCGATCAGCAACGCGGCACCGTGTGTCAGCCAGGTGCCCAGGTCGCGTACCCAGGCCTCAGCCTGAAGATTGATCTCTGACTGGTATCCAGGCAGCGCTGGCATACGTGCGGCGGCTGCCTGGGCCAGCGCGAGTGCCACCTGTGCCGCAGGCCGGTCTTGCCACTGGAATTGTCTGCCGTCCCACCTGACGCCGCGCTGCATGACCTGATGATCGTGCGACCAGGCAAAGAGCTCTGCCGGCATGGCATCGAGGACTTCGTTGGCGACGACGCATCCGGCAAACGCCGCTGGCCTGTCGTCCAGCCAGGATACCTGGCCTTGCCAGGGTGCTAGCAGTTGTTTTTGCCGTGCCTTCAGGTCGGCGGAGACTTCGAGAATCTGATATTGAACCCGTATCCCCAGGGTATCGAGCGCGGTCAGAAGGTCTTGTGCGAGCGCGCCGCTGCCTGCGCCGAACTCAAGAACATTCAGGGTGCCGGTTTGGCGCAGAATCTCTGCAACCTGGTTGGCCAGTGTGTAGCCAAACAGTGATGTCAGTTGGGGTGCCGTGACAAAGTCGCCCGCTGGCGCTCGCGCCAGGACATCGGGCCGTTCAGCCAGTTTGGTACTGCCCGCGGCGTAATAGCCCAGGCCAGGTGCGTAGAGCGCGTGATGCATCCATTGGCTGAAGGGAATCCAGCCGCCGGCGTTTTCGATCTGCAATTGCAAAAAAGCGCTGACGCGCTGGCTATGAGCCACCGCGTCAGCGCTTACCGGGATAGAGGTCTCGGCATGCACTGCGTTGTCCAGCTAATTAACGGCGACCGCTGTCAGCGTTAAACCCACGGCGTGCGCCAGTCGCTGCGCGCGGTGCACCAGGACGGCTGGCACCCGGGCGGGCAGGACCGTCACCACGGGGGGCGAAGGTCTTGCCGGCTGGTGCAGACGCACGGGGTGCAAAGTCACGGGCGGGACGTGCTGCAGGCTTGCCAGCGTAGGCCGGTCGCTCTGCGCGGTCAAAGCTGCGTGGCTCGGACGGTGCGCGGTTGCTTGCGAAAGGATTGTCGCTACGTGGTGCAGCGTGTGGCTTGTCTGCGCGTGCAGCGAAGGGCCGGTCGCCGCGTGGGGCAAAGCTGCGGTCACGGTCGCCAAACGGTTTGTCGCTGCGCGGAGCGTAGGAAGGCTTGTCGCCACGGGGAGCAAAACTCTTTTCGCCTCGATCAGCGTAAGGACGGTCAGCGCGAGGTGCAAACGTACGCTCTTCACGTGGGGCGCCAAAACGATCGCCGCCGCTGCTGTTGCCAAAGCGTCCACCTGGACGTGGCTTGCCGCCTGAGCCTGAGCGCGGAGCGCCGCCTTCAGGACGTGCGCGTGGTGTGCGCTGCGGTTCGAGTCCGGCGATGACATCGGACTGGATCGGGTGACCAGTAAAGTGCTCGATACGACGCACTTTATGACGCTCGCCATGGATGGCCAGCGTGAAAGCCTGACCGTCGCGGCCAGCGCGACCGGTACGGCCAATGCGGTGAACGTAGTCTTCGGCCTGCATAGGCAGATCAAAATTGATGACGTGGCTGATGGCCTGGACGTCGATACCGCGGGCGGCCACATCGGTGGCGACCAGAACGCGAACACGACCTTCCTGAACCTGCTCAAGGGTGCGTGAGCGTTGACGCTGATTCATATCACCATGAAGCGCCATCGCGGAAAAGCCCTGGTCGGACAAATGGCCTGCCAAGTCGTCTGCGCCGCGCTTGGTCGACGTAAAGATAATGGCCTGGTCCAGCTTGGTGTCGCGCAGGAGGTGATCGAGCAAACGCAGTTTGTGGTGTGAATCATCTGCGTACAGCAGGCTTTGCGTGATGTTGGCGTGACGGTCGGATTGCGATGACAGCTCAATACGTTGCGGGTCTCGCATCATGCGCGCGGCCAGTTTGGCCACCGTACCATCAAGCGTTGCTGAAAATAGCAGGGTCTGGCGTGACTCGGGGCAACGGTCAACGATGGTGTTGATGTCGTCGATGAAACCCATGTCGAGCATGCGGTCGGCTTCGTCGAGCACCAGTGTGTGGACGGTGGACAGGTCAACGCGGCGAGCCTGCAGGTGGTCAAGCAAACGGCCTGGGGTGGCAACCAGCACATCGACGCGACGTGACAGGGCTTTGAGCTGCGCACCATAAGGCATGCCGCCGACAACGGTGGCAACACGCAGGTCGTCAAGGTTGACGCCGTAAGTGGAGGTGGCTTCGCTGACCTGGAGTGCCAGTTCGCGTGTTGGGCAGAGCACCAGCACTTGCACGCCGCGACCTTTGTTGGACGGCTTGCTTGCGATGCGGTTCAGCGCGGGGAGCATGAAGGCGGCAGTTTTGCCGCTACCGGTCTGTGCCGAGACCATCAGGTCTGCGCCGGCAAGGGCAGCGGGAATCGCCGCGAGTTGCACGGGCGTAGGCGTCGTGTAACCGGAGCGTTCAATGGAAGATAGCAAAGCGGGGACGAGCCCCAACGAATCGAAGGACATTACTTTCCTTTAGGCCAGATAGTGGCCATATGACGCAGCCCGGAGAATTGGTAGACCGGCGGTAGTCGGTTGAATCGAGCATCGCGCCGACCGAATCAACCGAACGTCTGGGCTATGTGATCCATCTATCTGGATCACGCATACTGCCCACGAAAGGAAAGGAGGTCAGGAATCGATGATGAGTGGCACCTGATCGGGATCTTGCCCGTCAGAGACTGCCAACGTCGTATTGCTTGTACTGAGACGTGGTGCCAAGGGTGGTGATTAGTGCAGTGCGGCAAACTATAACCTGGTTTTTGGTCGGGGTAAACCCTTTATTTCAATTATTCACAGTTTCCAGCGGATTGACGCCAGGTTTTGTTGTTTTAGCCACGCATTGGCTGACTCGAAGTGACCACAGCCCAGAAAGGGAATCGGTGGCCTGCGGGCGGACAGGGGCGACGGATGGTTTGCCATCAGGACGAGATGACCGCTATCGGGCGTAATCAGTGCGCGCTTGGCCTGAGCATGGGCACCCCAAAGCATGAACACCTTGGGACTGGCGTCACGGGCGACGCGCGTGATCAGGGCGTCAGTGATATGTTCCCATCCCGCTCGGGCATGTGAGGCTGGTTTGCCGTCTTCGACAGTCAGGCAGGTGTTAAGCAGGAGCACACCCTGTTTGACCCAACTTGTCAGGTCATTTCCGGGCGCAGCAGGCCCCAAGTCCAGCCGACCCTGTGCGTGGCTGCCAATTTTTGAGGGCTCCACCCGGTAGCCGGGTACGTGACCATCGCCCGCACCTTGTCTGACTGAAGGGTATTCGTGATCTATTTGCAGAAAGATGTTGCGCAGGCTCGGTGGCCGGGGCAGGCCGTCCGGAACCGAGAAGGCCAGTCCCTGTGCCTGGCCCGGTCCGTGGTAAGGATCCTGACCAAGAATCACGACCCGAACGTCTTGCGGCGTCAAGGTGCTGAGCGCCCTGAAGGGCGCAGCAGGATAAATCGTGACACCGGCGTCCAGTCGCGCAGTCAACAGCGACGTTAGCAGGTCAAGCGATTGTGTGAGCGGTGTATCGGCGAGGGTCTGTTGCCATTCCGAGGGTAGTGCTAACAGGTGGTCGCGCAGGTTTGGATTGGTCAGGATATTGTTGGGCATGCCGACATTGTGGCATGCCCTTTCCCGGCACGAGTCAATCAGGCTTTGGCGGCAACG
>CAIJKV010000331.1 GCA_903821335.1 uncultured beta proteobacterium | reverse complement strand
ACCGCCAGGGTCAGCACGGTAGATGAAATCATGCCACCGACCATTGGCGCAGCGATGCGGCTCATGACCTCCGATCCCGTACCCGACCCCCACATAATGGGCAGCAGTCCAGCCATGATGGCAACCACAGTCATCATCTTTGGCCGCACACGGTCCACAGCACCCTCCATCACCGCCGCATAAAGATCGGCGACGTTTGGCGGTCGTTGTTCAGCCCGGCATCGCACTTTCACGGCTTCCCAGGCATGGTCCAGGTAAATCAGCATCACGACGCCTGTTTCCGCGGCAACACCCGCCAGGGCAATAAAGCCCACGGCAACGGCGACCGAGAGGTTGTAGCCCAGGGCCCACATCAGCCAGATGCCGCCGACTAGTGCGAAGGGCACTGACAACATCACAATGCATGTCTCAGTCAGACGTCTGAAGTTGAGATAGAGCAACAAAAAAATGAGGAGCAACGTCACGGGGACGACCACTTTCATTTTCTCGAGTGCGCGCTCCATCGACTCAAACTGACCGCTCCATGTGGCGTAATAGCCAGGTGGGAATTTGACTTGTTCGTTGACTGCGCGACGGGCCTCGGCCACATAACTGCCAATGTCACGATCACGAATGTCCACGAAGATATAGGCTGAAAGCAGGGCGTTTTCTGTGCGGATGCCAGGCGCTCCCTTGACCACTTCGACTTTCGCAACCTGACCAAGGGGGATCATCGCGCCGTCCATCGTGGTCAGAAGCACCTCGCGGGCAATCAGTTGCGGATCTGCGCGCAACTCACGGGGGTAGCGCACACTGACACCGAACCGCTCCCTGCCCGCGACGATGGTGGTGACCATTTCGCCACCCAGGGCGGTGCCAATGACAGTTTGCAAGTCGCCGATAGACAGACCATAACGGGCGAGTTGCTGCCTGTCCGGCTCGATATTGAGATACAGGGCGCCTGTGATGCGCTCGGCAAACGCCGAGGTCGTGCCCGGCACGGCCTTGACGACGGCCTCGATTTCTCGGGCCAGACGCTCCATCTCGGTTAAATCTTTGCCAAAAACCTTGATGCCAATCGGTGTGCGGATACCGGTCGACAACATATCAATGCGGGCCTTGATCGGCATCGTCCATGCGTTGGCCACACCTGGAAATTGCAAGGACTTGTCCAACTCGGCGATGAGCTTGTCTGTCGTCATGCCCGCTCGCCACTCGGACTGGGGTTTGAGATTGATGACGGTCTCGAACATTTCGGTGGGTGCCGGATCGGTGGCCGTGTTGGCTCGGCCGGCCTTGCCGTACACCGAAGCCACCTCAGGAAAACTTTTGATAATCTTGTCCTGGGTCTGCAGTAATTCTGCGGCTTTGGTGATCGACATGCCAGGCAGTGAGGCGGGCATGTAAAGTAGTGTCCCTTCGTTCAGGGTTGGCATGAACTCAGAGCCGAGCTTTGATGTGGGATAAATGGATACGACCAGGATCAGTATCGCCATGAAGACCGTTGTCTTTTTCCAGCGCATCACCCAGGCAATGATCGGCCGATAGACCCAGATCAGGAAACGGTTCACGGGGTTACGCGACTCGGGCAAGATCTTGCCGCGCACAAACAGCAACATCAGTACAGGCACCAACGTCACTGAAAGGAGTGCAGCGCCGGCCATAGCGAAAGTCTTGGTGTAGGCCAGCGGTGAGAACATGCGGCCCTCCTGTGATTCCAGGGTAAAGACTGGAAGGAAGGACACTGTGATGATGAGCAGGGAAAAAAACAGCGCCGGACCCACTTCTTTGCAGGCGGTGATGATGGCCTCTGTGCGCGAATCGCCTTCTTTGAGGCGCTCAATATGTTTGTGCGCGTTCTCGATCATGACAATGGCTGCGTCGACCATGGCACCAATGGCAATGGCGATGCCTCCCAGGCTCATCAGGTTGGAATTCATGCCCAGTAAACGCATTGCGCTAAAGGCGATCAGGATGCCTACTGGCAGCATCAGAATGGCGACCAAGGCTGACCGGATATGCATCAGGAATACGACACAGACCAGAGCGACGATCAGACTTTCTTCGAGCAGGGTGTCTTTGAGCGTGTCGATGGCACGGTGAATGAGCTCAGAGCGGTCATACACCGACACGATGCTGACGCCCTCCGGTAAGCCACTTGAAACTTCGGCGATCTTTTCCTTCAGATGATGGATGACCTCCAGTGCATTTTGACCGTAACGGGCCATGGCGATGCCAGACACCACCTCTCCCTCGCCATTTAATTCAGTCAATCCACGGCGTTCGTCGGGAACCAGCTCAACACGGGCAATATCGCGGATCAGGACAGGCGTGCCACGGTCAGTCTTGACCACCAGGTTTTCAATATCGTCTGTGCCACGCAAATAGCCTTTACCGCGCACCATATATTCGGTTTCCGCCATTTCGATCACACGCCCTCCGACGTCGCGGTTCGAGTCGCGGATCACTTGCGTCACCCTGGAGAGCGGAATTCCGTAAGCGCGAAGCTTGACCGGGTTGACAGTGACTTGGTAGGTCTGGACGAAACCACCGATTGAGGCCACCTCAGCCACGCCATGCGCCTTGGTGAGTTGGTATCGCAGATACCAGTCCTGAATCGTGCGCAGTTCGGCCAGGCTCTTGTCCTTGGCAATCAGGGCGTATTGATACACCCAACCCACGCCGGTGGCGTCCGGACCGATCTGCGGCGTGACACCCATCGGCATGCGACCGGACGTCGCGTTGAGATATTCAAGAACACGAGAGCGCGCCCAATAGATGTCGGTGTCGTCCTCGAAGATGATGTAGACGAACGACGCGCCAAAGAATGAGAAGCCGCGCACCACCTTGGATTTTGGTACGGAAAGCATGGCCGTCGTCAGCGGGTAGGTGACCTGATCCTCAATCACTTGCGGAGTCTGGCCCGGGTATTCGGTGTAGACGATGACTTGCACATCCGACAGATCAGGCAAGGCGTCCAGTGGCGTTTTAACGACAGCCACAACGCCACCGACAATGACGAACAGCGTGGCGAGCAGAACCAGGAAGCGGTTCCTGCCAGACCAACCGATGATTTTTGCCAGCATGGCCGCTATTCCCTATTTCTGATCGTGGTCACCACCCACTCGCCCTGTCCACGCTCAACGAACTCAAACGTGATCACCGAGCCGGGTTTCAAGTCTTTCAAGAGCGCGGCATTGGCGGCCTTGAAGTCCATGGTCATCGCGGGCCATCGCAAACTTGCCACGGGGCCGTGGCTGATGCTCACGGTACCGGCCTTGAGGTCGATCTCGTCGACGGTGCCTTGTGCCTGATGCCCCACACCTGTGGAAGTGCCATGTTTCGGTATTTCAGGTGGCACCTCAGTGACCCCTGGCTTTGATGTCTGGCCAAAGCTACTCACGGCGGCCTTCAGGTTGCTCTCGGCGTCAATGAGGAAGTTGGCCGTCACCACGACATGTTCACCGTCCGTCACACCCTCGAGCACTTCGACGTAGTTGTCGCTGCGTGCCCCGAGTTTGACTTCCCGTGGTTCATAGCGTCCCTCCTTGGCCTGGACAAGAACGATCTGCCGGGTGCCACTGTCAAGCACAGCAGAGATCGGCACGGTGACCACTGGTCCTCTGGTCACGACCGGAAGCTCGACCTGCGCGAACATGCCGGGCTTAATCAGCCCTCCTGGATTGGGTAGCTCTACACGAACCGGTATCGTGCGGGTGTCGGCAGTCAGTGTCGGATAAACATAGGTCACGACGCCCTCAAACACCTTGTCCGGGTAAGCACTGATTTTGACCTTGGCGCGAACGTTTGATGCGGACTCCACTGCGCCGATGTCTTGCTCGAACACGTCAGCGATGACCCAAACGGTCGACAGATCGGTCACTTCATAGAGTGCTTCGCCTGGCATGAAGCGCATGCCCTGGACGGCTCTTTTTTTGGTGACGATGCCGCTTACAGGCGAGAGGAACGTCAAGGTTCGCAGGGTGTTGCCTGTTTTAACCAGCGCCCTGATTTGTTCGTCGGAAATGTCCCAGTTCTTCAGGCGTGACAGGCTGGACGCTGCCAGCTGTTTCATTCCTGACTGCGCTTCTTGGTCTGCTTCGCCAGTCCCTGAACCGAGCGTCTGGACACCCTGAGCGGCAATGGCGTATTCACGCTGTGCCGAAGCAAGCTCTGGGCTGTAGACTTCAAATAGTGCCTGCCCTGTTGTCACGGGCTGACCCGTGGCGTTGACATGGAGACGTTCAACGTAGCCTTCGAACTTTGGTGAAATTGCGTAGGTGCGTCGCTCATCGGGCTCAACACGCCCGGCTGCACGAACGATTTTGTCCAGTTGTCGTGTGCGGGCAATCTCGGTTTTGACGCCAAGCTTCTGTACTTTCTCGGTGCTGATACTGATCTGGTT
>CAIJKV010000330.1 GCA_903821335.1 uncultured beta proteobacterium | reverse complement strand
GTGTAACCGAACAGGGAGATATCGCATATGGGCCCGGCATCCAGAAGCCACCCGTCAACGTGGCTGACCGAGACTACTTCATTTCGCTAAAAAGCGATCCCAATGCCGGTCTAATTATTACCGAGCCGCTGTTTGCGCGAAACGATCAAGAATGGGTGTGGGCATTGGCGCGGAGAATTGGCAAGCCAGACGGGACTTTTGGCGGCGTGATTGTCGGACTCATTCGGCTTGACGAATTAGAAAAGGTGCTGGCAGCCGTTCCAATTTCTGATGGAGACCTGATTGCCATTCGAGATAAAGAGATGGGCTTGATCGCGCATAATTCCGGAGGAATCAAGTCTAACGTTCTGCCCGGTAACAACACCATGTCGGTAGAGTTCCGCAGTGCCTACCAACTAAGCAAAGAAACAGGCGCCTACGTAGGCGGCACTTCAAGTATCGACGGCATCGCGCGTCTCTATTATTACCAGCGCAATCCACAGTTTGGTTTTACAACGATTGTGGGATTTTCAATTGCGTCAGCGCTGGCGCATTGGCGTCAGGAAGCCTGGGCGGCTTTAGGTTTCTTGCTGGTTTTGACCATCATGTCGCTGGTTTTTGCTCGCTATGTGAACCTGAGTCTGTCCCGGCAAGATGAACATGCTGACGAGCTGGCGGCCGAGCAGCTTCAATCGCACACCTTTGAATTTTTTGACCCGATCACAAAGTTACCCAATCGCTGGCTGCTGCAGGATCGACTCGCCCAATCACTGGTATCGAGCACGCGTGCCGGTAAAGTTGGCGCGCTGTTGATGATTGATCTGGACAATTTCAAAACCCTGAACGAGACCCTGGGACATGATGTTGGCGATCAGCTGCTGCAACAGGCTGGCGAACGTATTTGCGGTTGTGTACGGATCGGAGACACGGTCGCCCGTGTCGGTGGCGACGAATTCGTGATAATTCTTGAGCTACTGGCTGACCGCCAGACCGAGGCTGCGATCCAGGCTGAGCTGTTTGGCCACAAGATTCTGGAAGCACTGAATCAACCATACCTGCTTGGTGAACACCCCTACACAGGGTCTGCCAGCGCGGGCATCACCTTGTTCATTGACAATGAGGTGTCCGTAGACGAATTGTTAAAGCAAGCAGACATCGCCCTGTATCAGGCCAAGCATGCCGGGCGTAACTGCTTGCGTTTTCTGGACAGAACGATACAAACAAATATTGCTGAGCAGGTAGTCCTTGAAGCCGAGTTGCGCAGCGCAATTGAAAATGAACAATTCCAGTTGCACTATCAAATACAGGTCGATCAGGCAGGACACCCAACCGGTGCGGAGGCATTAGTCCGGTGGTTGCATCCCGTCAAAGGACTGCTTGGCGCACAGCAATTCATTCCCCTGGCGGAAGAAACCGGTTTGATTGTGCCGATTGGTCAATGGGTGATGGAGAGCGCTTGCAGACAAATTAAAAAGTGGCAAGATGACCCGTTGACATGCGATCTGGTTGTGTCGATTAACGTGAGTGTGAAGCAGTTCATTCGGCCTGATTTTGTCGAACAGGTGAGATCGACGCTGGAGCGCCAAGGCGCCAACGCAAATCGTCTTAAGATTGAATTGACCGAGGGCGTTTTATTGACCGACACCAAGGGAGCTATTGAAAAAATGAATGTCATTAAAGCTCTGGGCATTCAGTTTTCGTTAGACGATTTTGGCACTGGCTTTTCGTCGCTGCAATACCTCAAGAAACTGCCACTGGATCAGTTAAAAATAGACCAGTCATTTGTTAAGGACCTGGCTGTTGACAATAACGACCAGGTGATTGTCGAGACAATCATTGCGATGGCCAAGGCGCTACATCTGGACGTC
>CAIJKV010000329.1 GCA_903821335.1 uncultured beta proteobacterium | reverse complement strand
TGAGTGGGAATGAAATCGGGTCCTTTGGGGCCTATCGCCAGCTATCGAAAAGCTGTCGTAACGTGTTGATTTTAAAATAAATGCGTCACGGCATCTATCGGTAGATATCGCCAGCAAGCGGAGCAAGTTGGCGGTCAAGGTGACGGTAGTTCCCTGGGGCCGGATTAAGACCCTACCGTTTACTATTCGGACCAAACCGGACTTTGACGGTAAAACACTCATAGGGAAAGCTTGTTTCATGTGGCTTTCCGAGCATCAGCAGGACTCCTGACCCCTGACGGTAAAAGCCGTCACGAACAGGAGGAAAACCCTCGATGCTTACCGACACCGCACTATGCAATCTCAAGTCCAAGCCCAAGCCCTACAAGGCTTCCGACCAGGCCGTGGACATCTTCGTCGCGCTGCACACTTGCGCAGCGTATGGTTTATTTTCGTCGTAAAAAGATCACTATGAGTGATCATTTTTATCCTGGACCAAACCTTCAGGCCTTGGCAGGAGTTTATAAAAGTTGTATTTTAAGCACTATGAGTGATCAAAAAACAGGAAAACTAAACCTTCTGCTAGCCGAACTTGGCGACACACGTCTGATATCGAGTCGCTGGCTGCGGGCACACGGCTACTCCAACAGCCTCGTCGCGCGCTATGTGAGCAGCGGCTGGCTGGTGTCGCCTGTACGCGGCGTCTACATGCGCAAGGGCGGTCACTTGCAGTGGGAGGGTGTGGTTCGCAGCTTGCAGGTTGGGGAGGGGATGCCGCTGCATGTCGGCGGCCGCTTCGCACTAAGCCTGCAGGGGCACGAGCACTACCTGCGTCTGGGCGACGCCGGAACAATCACGCTGTATGGGCCGGAGCGGTCACCGGGTTGGCTCGGCAAGCTGCCGTTGGAGCAGCGTTTCGAGTTCCTAGGCAGGGGGGCATTCGATCTGCCGCCCTTGTCGTTCGCAGCGGAGGTGTCCGAGAAGACGCTGTCCGAGCAAGGACTGGCTTGGCATCAGGCTGCGCCGGGCACCGATGCCTTGGTCTGCTCTACGCCCGAGCGGGCCATGCTGGAGTTGTGCGATGGTATCGCGGGCGCAACGTTGGTCTACGAGGCCGATGCGCTGATGCAGGCCATGACTACGCTGCGGCCCCAGCGGGTCAGCCTGCTGTTGCGCTACTGCCGCAGCATCAAGGCCAAACGGGTGTTCCTGGCGCTGGCCGAGCGCCATCGGCATGCGTGGTTGTCGCACGTGTCACTGGATGGTGTCGATCTGGGCCGGGGAAAGCGCGCGCTGGTGCCTGGCGGTCGTCTGCACCCGACCTACCAGATCACCTTGCCAGGAGACCTCGATGAACACCTGGCTTGACCACTGGGATCGCCGCTACACCGATCGGGTTCGGCTGTTGGTCGAGATCCTGCCGGTACTGGCGCAGGAGCCGCGCTTCGCGCTCAAGGGCGGCACGGCGATCAACCTGTTCGAGCACGACCTGCCACGCTTGTCGGTGGACATTGATCTGGCTTGGATGCCGGTGCATGACTATGCCGAGGATGCGAAGCGGATCGCCGAAGCGCTTGGGCGACTGGCTGATATGTTGCGCGCCCGGCCCCTGCAATTACAGGTGCAGTTGTCGGCCGGCGAGGGCGCAGGCGTCACGCGGTTGGTGGCCAGTCGCGGTCGTGCGCGTGTGCAGATCGAGACAACGCCGGTCATGCGCGGTGCGGTGCATCCAGTGCGCAACATGGTGGTGCGCCCCAGGGTGGAGGACGCGTTCGGTTTCGCCTCGGTGCAGGTGCTGGATTTTGCTGATCTCTATGCTGGCAAGCTGGCAAGCTGGCTGCGGCACTCTCGCGGCAGCATCCGCGCGATCTTTTCGATGTTGGTTTGTTACTGGAAGACGTACGGGCTGATCGGATGCTCTGGCGGACTTTCCTCGTCTATCTGACCTGCAGCCCCAAGCCTGCCTGGGAAATGCTGGCGCCTCGCGTGCCTGCGAACTTTGCAGCGACCTTCGAGGCGCACTTCAAGGGCATGACGGCTGAGCCTATTGAAGCCGAAGTCTTACTGGACATTCATGAGCGCCTGCTGGCGCGTGTGGCCGGTTGGCTGGATGAGCCATCGTGTGCGTTCCTACGATCTATTGAGGACCAGCGGCCGGACTTCGATCTAATCGGACTTCCACATGCGGTTGATTTGCCGGCTGTGCGGCGCAAGCTACACAACCTGGCCCAGCGTACCGACGCCAAGCGTGCCGCGGATCGGAGCCTGCTGGAAGAAACGCTGGCTCGGATCGTTGATGCCAGATGAGGAGAGGTGCTTACACGATTCGCGATTCACATTAGACGCCAAGGCGTGGATTGCAGGATGCCTGACAAGGCGAAGTTCAGCGAAATGTGCAACCGGAGAGCTGGAAGGATCGCAATGAAGCCATGGCGCCCTTGTTCTTGAACAATGATCTCAGAATTGCCGATGCGCACGAGGCCCTGGAGCAGTGCCTTATGAACTTGCAGCAGCTTGGCTTTGACACAGCAAACGTGAACGCAGGCTACGTACGGGCGCTCGATTTTGTCTTGCACTGCGTCATGACTGCCTTGGAAGCAGTGGCCGCTGTGCCTCCTGTATTCTTGCGGGGTGAGCCATGATGGGTTGCAGGGTATTGGTGGGGCATTACGCCAACAGTGCGGGTAAGGCGCCATCAGATGCGGTAAATCTGACGGTAATCGTTCCGCCTAAAATCAAAGATGCCCGTATTTATTGGTTTAGCTGGTCGTTATCAATCATTGAGTGGGAATGAATTAGGAATGATCGGTTTGTCATGATGAGTCTGGAAGAACTCCAAACAACCTTCAGCAGCGGGAATACTATTGCTTTCGAGCAATTGGAAAACGGGATTGTTCTGGCAAAAATTGACAACTCCCTGGCCACGGCTACTGTCAGTTTGTATGGCGGGCATATTGTTGAATGGCGCCCGAAGCACCAAGCTGTCCCGGTGCTCTGGAGATCCAGGCTGGTTCAGTTCATTCCCGGAAAAGCGATACGTTCCGGGGTTCCAGTCTGTTGGCCCTGGTTCGGACCGCATCCAACTGACCCAACGTTGCCGAGCCATGGCTACGCGCGCGTGTCCCCCTGGCAGGTCACTTCGGTTTCAACCGGGGTAACGGGTGCGACCGAAATTGTTATGACCATGCTTGAGACCGACAGTGGTCGCCAGCAGCAGGACTTTTTTGTTCGCCTCACCATTCGGATGGTGATCGCTGATGTGCTGTCGATCTCCCTGACGACGACAAACCTTGGCAAGCAGGACATTGTTTTTACTGAAGCCTTGCATGCCTACCTGAACATTAGCGATATTGCCAACGTTCAAGTGACCGGGTTGAACGGCTGCGAATACGTCGATTCGACAAGAGGCAACGTGCACGAACGGCAGTCGGGTCCCGTGACGTTTTCCGAGCGGCTCGATCGCATCTATCTGAATACCAAAACAGATTGCCTCATCAACGATCCAGGCTGGGCGCGTTCGATCAAAGTCACCAAATCTGGCAGTCTGAGCACGGTAGTATGGAATCCCTGGCTGGCCACGGCATCAAAAATGGATGACCTGGGTCACGAGGGCTGGCGAACGATGGTATGTGTCGAAAGTGCTAACGCATTAGCGAATCGTTCGACTGTGAAGGCCGGTGCGAGCCACACCTTGGGCGTGACATATTCCGTAGAAAATTTGTAGTGCGCCTGCGCCCGTGTCGCGGCCTCACCACTCTCAATGAGGAATGATTGGGTAGCCAGTCAACTGCCTTGAGGTCTCAAAGTGGTGCAGACAGCCCAGCACGGACTGCAACCCAGTCAGTGTTGTGGGTCTGTCGAGAGCAAGACATTCTTTACACTGCCATGCCCAGACAAATAGCACAGATCAGCTAACTTTCGTTTTTTACGCCAATAGAGCACTGTTATGGTGCTTTATGTGAACATAATTGGTGCATGATGATCTCAGATCGGGCGTCGCGACGGCTGTAATCGTCTGATATATCAGTGCAGTGCAGCAATTGACGCGTTGGCATGGATTTTGCTTTGTAAAACGTACATACACAACGTTTCATTTCAAGGAATCCAAATGAAGTTTCGCCGCGGTCATTCAGTCCTCGCAAGTTCGCTTCTGGCAGCAGGTTTACTTAGCGCAGCGTGCTTTACGCAGTCGGCGATGGCAGAAGACGCCCCTGCCGCCGTGGCCGCGCCCGAGCCAGGTCCCTTCACTGCAAACGTTACCTTGACCAACGATTATCGCTATCGCGGCATATCCCAGTCGGGTCTGAACCCTGCCATCCAGGGTGGTTTTGACTACGCGCACCCAAGCGGCTTCTATATCGGTAACTGGAACTCCTCGATCAGCTGGATTTCGGACAGTGCCTCTGCCTACCCTGGCAGCAGCGTGTCTGCACCGATTGAAATGGACTTCTATGCCGGCTATAAGCACGACTGGTCCGAAGGCTTCATTGCAGACCTGGGCGTGTTGCAGTACTTCTACCCAACTTCGGGCTTGCCCGGCGGTTTCACGAACCCAAATACGACCGAACTCTACGTGGCCCAGAATTTCACGGTTGACAAACTCACCGGTTTCGTCAAGTTTTCAGTTGCCGTCACCAATTTGTTCGGTTTCAACAGCAGTTCCGGTTCGAACTACACCGATCTGACCTTGAACTACGACACTGGCGTCTGGGGTCTTGCCCTGAATGGTCACGTCGGATACCAGTACGT
>CAIJKV010000328.1 GCA_903821335.1 uncultured beta proteobacterium | reverse complement strand
CGTGATCGCTCAACACCAGCCGGAACTGAGGGGCATAGCGGTTTTCCGCATTCCCACCATGGATTGCGCGGCGGAGGAACGAGAGATTCGCCATGCCCTGGCCAAGCTTCCAGGCCTGCGCAGCCTGAGTTTTCAACTGGGTGCCAGAACGCTTTCCATCGATGCGCCTGCCCAAGCCATACCGCAGGCGCTGGAAGCGATCCGTCAGGCCGGATTCCAACCGGTTCCATGGTCAGAGCACGTGGGGGCTGACGATGAGCACGACGACCCACACGTCCATGATTGGCACTCAGGGCACAACCATGGCGGCCTTAAGATTCCCGAAGGTTTACCCCGATACGCGCTGGCGTTGGTGCTGGCCTTCGGCGCTGAATCAATTTCTTTCTTCGCCCCGCACACCTTGACCTTTTTGGGGCTTGGAATGGCACTCTCTGCCGCAGCCATTGGCCTGGCGGGGTTTTCTACTTACGTGAAGGGCCTGGCAGCGTTGCGCAATCTGCGCTTGAACATCAACGCGTTGATGACGGTGGCGGTCACAGGCGCGTTCCTGATCGGGCAGTGGCCGGAAGCCGCCATGGTGATGGCTTTGTATGCCATTGCCGAGCTCATCGAAGCCAGGTCGGTCGATCGCGCTCGCAATGCAATTAAAGGACTGCTGGACATGACGCCCGAGAAGGCGGAGGTCAAACAAGACGATGGCACCTGGGCCGAGAGCTTGGTTAAGACCGTCGCCATCGGGGCCCTTGTCCGCGTCAAACCGGGTGCACGCGTTCCTCTCGACGGTGTGATCGTCGCTGGCACCACATCAGTGGATCAATCCCCCGTGACCGGTGAGAGCATTCCGGTAGATAAAGCCGTTGGCGCCCCGGTTTTTGCCGGAACCATCAACACCACAGGCATGGTCGAGATCAACATCACCTCCGCCGCCAACGGCACCTTGCTGGCCCGAATCATTCATGCGGTCGAACAAGCCCAAGGATCTCGGGCACCGACCCAACAGTTCGTGGACCGTTTTGCTTCGATCTATACCCCTGCTGTTTTCGCGCTGGCTCTGGCCGTGTGCCTGCTTACACCTTGGCTGATGGACTGGACCTGGATGCAGGCGATTTATAAGGCTCTTGTGCTCTTGGTCATCGCTTGCCCCTGCGCGTTGGTGATCTCCACCCCCGTCACCGTGGTGAGCGGCCTGGCTGCCGCAGCACGGCGCGGCATCCTGATCAAAGGTGGTGTCCACCTGGAGGGCGCGCGCAAGATCAAAGTGATTGCGTTGGACAAGACTGGAACCATCACGCAGGGCAAGCCCAAGCTGGTGGCAACCGAGGTCCTGCCGAGCGCTCAGGATGCGTCGCAAGTTCTGCGTTGGGCGGCGGACTTGGCAGGGCACTCTGACCATCCCGTCTCCAAAGCCATTGCGCAAGGGCTGGGATTTGAGGGCAACGGGAAGCTTGATGGTTTCACTGCCCTGCCTGGACGGGGAATTGAAGCTAAAGCTAGTGGACTTCCATTGATTCTTGGAAACCACCGCCTGATTGAAGACCGTGGCCTTTGCAGCCCACAGATTGAGGCGCGTTTGGAAGAGCATGAGGCGCAAGGGCGCACGGTCACGATGCTGGCTTGCGGCACACAGGTGCTGGCGATTTTTGCGGTGGCCGACACCATCAAGGAGAGTTCACGCGAAGCTATCGCGCAACTCCACGCTCTTGGTGTCGTTTCAGTCATGCTCACGGGCGATAACGTCGCCACCGCCAAGTCCATCGCCAAAGAAGCGGGCATCGACGATGCGCGCGGCAATTTGTTGCCCGAAGACAAACTCGCCGCCATTGAGGCGTTGCAAAAGCAATATGGCTATGTCGCCATGACCGGCGACGGTATCAACGATGCCCCGGCACTTGCCCGTTCCAACATAGGATTTGCCATGGGCGGCGCGGGAACCGATACCGCCATGGAAGCGGCAGACGTGGTCATCATGAACGACGATCTGCGCCGGATTCCTGAAACAATCAGGATTTCGCGTAAGACCCAAGCCATTCTTTGGCAGAACATTGCGTTGGCCTTGGGCATCAAGGCGGTGTTCTTGCTGCTTGCCTTGTTCAGTGGTGCGACGATGTGGATGGCGGTATTTGCGGACATGGGTGCGAGCCTCCTGGTCGTGTTTAATGGATTGCGAGTGCTGCACAGCAAACCCTAATCGCGCTGGTCAGTCAGAAAATGCATATTGACCAGCGTGGCGATTGAGAGGGCCATCATGGCGCAAAAAGAATCCAATTCCGTATTGCGACAGATTCCCTGCGGAGTATGGGTTTTGTTGGCCTGCTGATGGACATCTCTTCGGAGATACTTCAGCCTGTAGACCCGCATGAAATAATGGCTATTGGCGGAAGCGGTGTCCGTCGAACCTCTAGTATCCATGCGGGTTTCAGGTCAGATTATTTTCTATCCCAACATCTTGCCCATCTTAAAAATAAGTGGTTGAACAGGTTCGCATGATCTGCCCGAGCGTCGCGTCGATGCAACGATGGCCGGTGCCGGCGGTCAGTCTGCGTGCTTGGCGAGCCAATTGAAGACGGCACCGTAAGCCTGCCAAGTGCCCCGTAGTACCTATATGTGACCGTCACGCGCTTTTTTCTGCCAGTGCCAATCACCGTGATTATCGTATCAACCCGTCGCCAGCCCGTGCCCGCAGTCGAGATGCTGACCCGTTCGCTGCCCGTTTTCTGGGCGGCATTGGTGCCAGGTGGCAGCTCAAATTCACCGCCTAGGTCTTTCTGATAATTCTGCGACGATCGCACCAATGTCTTTTTGGACTTCTTCATTCTCGTATAACGAATGACGACTGATTCTTGCGGTCGTGGAGTTTGCCAAGCCGTAAATTTTCAATTTGCAAAAAATTCCTGGTGGCGCTGTTTCGACCTCGATAACCGTTCGCAACCAAGTACGAACCGATGTGTGTCCAACCCATAGAGCCAAGAGAGCATATCCGGCGAAATATACAGCGCCTGCCACGGCAAACGTGTTAAGCCAACTGAATGCGGAAATCCAAGAACCTGACGCATCGAGTCTCATATACCCGGTAAGCGGTTTTGCAATCTGGTATGCCGCGTAGTAACTAACACCAATTGCACATACGTAGCGGATCCTTGAATAGAATTTTCTGGATTTTCCCTTAGGAGGATCATTAGCGAGTGCGAACCAAAGCGTGAGCCATGCCACGATTTGTGCAAGTCCAAGTGCTAATGACGCCTCATCTCTCGTTGCGCGAAGCAGATACACCGGAATACCAATTTCTCCAGTACGCGGCCCGGCAGAGTACGAACCAGTTGCTGCGACACTGGGGATAAGGAAGAGAGAGAGGATTGCAAAGAAAACAATTGCAAATAGGGCAAATTTCCAAAGCGAAAATTCAAACCCGAACATCCCTGTCAATAACGCAGCAGAATTTACGAGCAGCGTTAGCAAGAGAAAAAAGAAGCTGACGAAAGCAAATGTGAATTGCCACCCCGGTGCCCCGGTGATGTAAACAAAAGGCGTAGAAAGACAGATAAGACCTTTTATGCCGCTAAAGTCCCGCGGATCATTTTTCATCAAGGAAAGTGATTCGCTAGCAACCGTGCCTCCGTGACTATGAGCCAAGATAATGTGGGCAGCGCACGGATTTTTCTTAATTTCGTCGGCCATGTAGTCACGGAAAGAGTATGCCGCAATAGTGCGCTCCCCGACGTTGTTTTTCCCTGTCCAATGAAAGGCTTCGATTAGGATGTTTTCGGGCAGGTGTTTGGAGATTTCTTGACGAAATTTTGATTGCGGGTCAAACCACGCCTCCCCACGGGGCACAGACATGTATGGCCAGGTGCCATGCACGAGATGAACAATGACTTTGCCTTTTTCGATATTCATTCGTCGATATTGAAGATTGGTGCTTGCTTCGATAGCGCCATCGTTGACGCCGTCAGAGCCGCCAACAGCGTTACCCGGCCCTTGGATGCGATCCGCCCCAATCCGTCACATGACGTTTGCGACGGCATCGCGGCCAACAGTTCCGTGCGCGTAGATCGCATCTGGGTGGGATTGTGTGTACGTATTCGGGTCATTGTAGGGTGATTAAGGTGCTATCTCGATGTGCTGTCACAATGGTGATCCGGCCCGTTGAGCCGGCGAACCTGGCTCATTTCATCCCGCGCCCGCCCCCACCCCTGCTCTACCTGCTCGGTCAGTCAACGTGCTTGCTGAGCCACCGAAACAGGGCATCGAAAAGCCAGCCTAGCGGCCCATAGTGCCGGTACTCGATCGTTACGGTCATGCCTCGCCGCTTATCGCGCACCCGAGTGATCGTGTCGACCCGACGCCAGCCCTGGCCCGTGGTCGTGGTGCTGACCCGTTCGTTGCCCGATTGTTGGCCGACATTGGTCGAAAGCGACAATTCAAATGGCTTCATTTTGCTCCGAGCCTCAGTAATCCCACTCCTCGTACCCCAGTGGTGCCCGGCTCAACAATTCGCGGTACTGCCTCCATTGAGGGATATTCGCCTCGACTAGGGCAGCAAATCGCTCGTTATGATGCCTTTCCAGCAGATGTACCAGCTCATGGACGACGATGTATTCCAGACACTGCACCGGCTTCTTGGCCAGTTCTAGATTGAACCAGGCGCGGCGAGTTGCCGGATTGCAGCTTCCCCACTTGGTCTTCATCTTCTTGATGCCCCAGCCGGCAACCTGAACCCCGAGGATCGGCTGCCACTTCTCTAGCAAAGGCGGGATCAGTGCGTTGAGTTGCTCCCGATGCCAGCGCGACATAACCGCTTCGCGCTGCTCGACGCTAGTTCCGGCGCGTACGAACAAATCAAGAGTGGCTATGCCGCGGATAGCCACCCTGGGCGACGCATCGTGCTCCTGAACCCTTAGTCTATAACGTCGGCCTAGAAAGTAATGGCTCTCCCCGTTGACCATCTCACGCTGTGACTGGCGCGGTTGTTCGGCGAATTTGGCCTT
>CAIJKV010000327.1 GCA_903821335.1 uncultured beta proteobacterium | reverse complement strand
TATTGCAGAGGGCGTTGAAACAAATGAGCAGCAACGGTTCCTTGTTAAAAATGGCTGTCATCATCTGCAAGGGTACCTGTTTGGGCGGCCCGTTCCAATTGATGAGTTTGAAGCGAACCTAGCGCAGCAAGGACGGAAAATAGCCTAACTCTGCGCACTGCATGAGGGGGGGCGCAGTTGCCAGCACTCAACTCAGAAAAACCTGAATGGCTCCTGTCAGTCCAGTCCGGTCGCCGGCAAAATTTTCCCCGCCACCGCCCAATCGCAGAAAAGTGACGTGCACTGTCAGATCAAGTTTGGATCACTACAACTCCAGCCTATCGTCGTCAGTCTGGATTTGATGTCGGCCACGCAACGTCAACTTGCCTCTGAATGGCCGGCGCTCTTGTGTGTCCGAAGTGCCAGCCAGCCGCCCAGGAAAATGCCGACCGTCGCCAGCATCGATTCGTAGGCGAGCGTCGACATGCCGGTCAGTCCTTGGCCGACTGAGCAACCCGAAGCCAAGGCACCGCCGACGCCCATCAGGACACCACCTACGATGGATCGGAATGTTTGCTCAGGCGAATGAAAACCATGGATGTGGAATTTTCTGCGAAACAGGGCAGTCAATATTGAGCCGAAAATCACGCCCACCACGATGGCCGCGCCAAAGCGAAACTGCATGCCCGTGGCAATCATTGCGTACTGTATCGCTTCGCCAACCGGTGCGACAAAGGTCAGGGACGCAACCGGCGTGGGTTCGAATTCGTCAGCGCCGATCCATCCGGTCGTCAACCATCCGGCAATGATCAACAGGCCGACAGACAGTCCACTCAACAGATCGCTTTTCTTTTTCAGCAATTCAAAACGCCATAAGGCAAAGCACAAGAGGGCAAGGACGATTGCTGTCGTGCAGGCGGCGCGTGCCGCCAACGACAGTGTTGAAAGACTGCCATTGGTCATGCTGGTGGCCGTGGAAATTTCTATTCGCAAGGGCGCAAACAACCCCGTGAGGGTCACGTATGCCGAAATACCCATAAACACAAGCACCACCAGGGACCGGGCGTTGCCCTGGCCGAGCAAAACCAGCGCACGGGCGCCACAGCCGTTAGCAAGGATCATTCCATAGCCGAACATGACGGCGCCTGCCGGCAAAAGCAGCCAGGAAACGGTCGGGACGAGGTAAATCGCGCTTTCCAAGTCGATAATTCCCAGGGTCGCAGCGCCTTGCGTGCCGATGATCGCGACCGCCATCGCAAGCAGGAAGGCACGGAGTTTGTTGGGATGATGAGAAACCCAGTAGTCCCTTAAGCCTCGATTCAGGCAAAAACCCGTGATCTGGCCGATGACCCCGAAGGCCATCCCGATTGCAAGCGCACACCACAGAACAAGTTCACTAGACGACATCAAGGCTTCCTGGCGGATATTGTGTGCATCAAAATATCACAGTCGCGTCCAATCAACGACTCATTCAGGATCGACCGGGCAATCTCCAGGGCGAGCGCGTCAAGCTCAGCCAGCGTGCCGGTATTGCGTACATCGTGAACCTTCAGGTTGGCCGGCAGTGTTCCAGAAGTTTCCTTGCGTGCGAGCTGGCTGGCCAGTACCTCTGGTGTCGCGTCAGATGGATCGTCACCAAGGTTCGCGCGGGCAATCAGCCGGTCACGCATCGCGGCGGCAGTCGCGGTGCATTCGAAGATTTCCAGTCTCAGGCCCCGTTGCCGGGCCAGGTCCGTAAAGCGCTCAAAGTAGGCGGTCTCGAGGAACGTCGCGTCGATCACCAGCGACACGCCGGCGCGCAACCCTTCGTCGGCTATCTGCGCCAGGCGCGCATAGGTGTGTTGCGTGGCGGCGGGTGAGTAGAGCCCTTCGCCCAGAGGCAGCTTGCCCTGCTTGAACAGGCGTTTGCGCTCGACATCGGCGCGCACGCGCACCGCACTGAGGCGCGGCGCAAGCAGGTTGGCAAAGGTTGATTTGCCTGAACCACTGACACCAGACACAAGCACCAGGACGGGAGGTGGTCCGGGTTCTAGAAGGCGACCTGCCAGTTCGAAATAGCGCTGCACCTCACTTGTGGGGGCGCCCGACAGCAGCGCGACTTTTCCACGCACGAGTGCCCGGTTGGCTGCGTAGCCGTCGAGCAAATCGAGCCCCGCGTAATCGCCTGTGCGCTCAAGGTAACCGCTTACCAGGCGCCACGCGAGTGCGGGTTGCCGGAAAGCCAGCAAATCCATATAGGCGAATGCCAGATCATTGATGACATCGATGCAACGCAGTGCCGGGTCAAATTCGATGGCATCGAAGGCAATCACTTGTCCGTCAATTGCCACCAGATTGGCCAGGTGCAGGTCGCCGTGGCCTTCGCGAAAGAACCCGTCTCGTTGGCGAGCAGGCATGGCGGCATCACAGGTGCTGGCCCATCTGCGGATTGCTGCGGAACAATGCTCAAAATTTGGTAAGTCCAGTTGTTGGGCGATCAGCATGGGAGCCACCTCGGCGAGGTTGTCCGCGACTCTGGCCGACATCGAGGCAAAGTGTGCCAATTCAGAGGGCAAGAGTGCTGGCAGCCCCTGATGGAAGTCGGCAAGATGCGCCGCCAGGTTGTCGATTTGCCTGACGTCCAATCGTCCTTGGCGCGCTTGCGTGCTGAGCAGCCCGTCGTCCGGAAAGCGTCGCATGTGCAGTGCCCATTCCAGCACGGATCCGTCAGCCACGACCGCCTCGTGCAACGCACCTGCAGGCACACTGGCCGTGTGGGCGTGCGTCGCACACGCGCCTTGCGATGCGCCAATCCGTGGCGTCGCACACACGCCTTGGGATGCGCCAATCCGTGGCGCTTCAAGCGTGCCGGTGATCGGTATAACCTCGAGATAAAGATCAGGGGCTGTGCGGCGGTTGATGCGCAATTCTTCTTCACAGAAATATCGTCTTTTTTCCAGAGTGGAAAAATCGACAAACGGGTAGCAAACCGGCCGCTTGAGCTTGTAGGCTTCGGTACCTACCAGCACTACGCTCGAGATGTGTGTCTGCACCAGTCTGGGCGACTCACCCGGATAGCGGCGGGCCAGATCGGCGATGAGCGCCTGGATGAGCTGTTGATGGACGTCAACTGAATCGAGTGCCGACATCTGCTTGCCTTGGTATGTTCAAGAGGGTTCATTCAGCTTTGTACAGGGGCACAGTGTATTGAATGACGATAGTCTCAAGGTGAAGGCGCGCCAGGCAATCTTCCAGCGGTTGGGTCGGATGACCTGAGCCGGCCTGGATGAAACGACGCGTCAGCGGTCGCTTTGCGCAGGCAGGTTCCACTTGCCGTTGCGGATAGGCAGAAAGCTGCCGTCGTCGACACCGACCTCTTCGTAGATCCGGGTGTTCAACACCTGATTCAGTGCCAGGATCACATCCTCGTTTTTCTTGGGGTTGACGGCAAGGTTAATCAATTCCTCGGGGTCTGCCCGGGTGTCGTAGACCTCAAGGTCATTGTTGGCGAACAGTTCCCCCAGGGTGTTAGGCATGTTGAACTGTACGGGTGAAAAATAGCGTGAAAATCTGTATTGGCCATCCCAGATACTGCGAATGGAAATACGGTTTTTAAAATTTGGCGGATGCTTTTCCAGGTCCTGGATTTGCTGCGCGGTGGTCATGGTGGTGTAGGGCGCGCTGTCGATCGTCATGACGGCCCAGGAGGGATCCTGATAGGACAGCATGTCGTAATTGAATAACGCAGCCGGGCGCAACGTGTCGGCTTTTGCCAGTTGCGGATTGTTAAGCAGCCCAGAAAAATCCCGTCCTTTCAATCCCTCAGAGGACTTGGTGCGTGCGCTGATGTCCTTGCCTGTCAGCCCGAGGATGGTCGGGGCCAGGTCCAGTTGCGAGGTCACGGCTGCGCACTCCGTCCCACCAGGGTAGGCTGGGTGATGGATCATCAGGGGCAGGTGGTTTTGCTGGCGGTAGGTCGACACGCCCTTGCCGCGCATTTGGTGGCTGCCCCCGAGTTCTCCGTGATCCGAGGTGAAAATGACGATGGTGTTTTTGTCCATCCCATTGTCACTGAGCGCCTGAAGCACGCGTTCAAGTTGTCGGTCACAGTCACGGATGCAGTTGAAATAAAAGTCTCGCAAGGCCCGCCAGCGCCGATCTTCGTTAGGCCAGGCGCCGACCATGATGTTCTGGGTCTGCTGGTAAAGCTTGTGTCCTCGGGGGCGGCCGAACTCTTCAAAGGACTGACTGCGCGTGGCCGGCAGGGGAACATGATCCCACGTGGCGGCATAAAGCGTATCACTGGGTGCCCGCGAGATCGGCATGGCGTGCTTCCTGCTTTGCACGTTCTCGTTGGGCAAGTCAGAATTAAAGTACATCACGTCGTGCGGATTGACGAAATTGACCGCCAAGTACCACGGCTGTCCTTTGGCGCGCAGGGCTAGTGCCTCGGTGCGCAGCCAGGTGATCGCCGAGGACGTGGTGATGTCATCGTAGGTGTATCCACCCAGCTCGCCGTCCGTCAGGTCGCCCACGCCAAAGTAGTCCTTGAAGCCATAGCGTTCGATGATTTGCTGGTATTTTTTTAGCGGGACATCGACCACTTTCTTGGCTTCGTCCATGTTGTAGGACAGGTGCCATTTTCCCTGATAGGCCGCGTGATAGCCAAGTTCAGACAGCCGAGTGCCGATGGTCTTGATGGTTGTAGACAGGTCTTTCTGCCACAGGTAGTTCAGGTTGTCGCCAATGCCGGTCTGCTGGATATGGTGACCGGTATAAATAACGGAGCGCGCAGACGAGCAGACACAGGCGGCCGCCTGGTGGTTGGTGAACGTAATGGCTTTTTCTTGATTGACTCGCGCGCCGGAACCGGGAACGGCCATTGTTCAAAGTAGTGTTCCTGGTCGACCAGGATAAACAGGATGTTATAGCCACCGGGTGGCGCGTCGGGAGCGATGACAGCCGTAGGGGCGGACGGGGCAGTTGAAGCCAGTGTCGGGGGGGTTGCCGGTGGCGTGAGCCCCGGGCCGGTTGTTGCCTGGACACGAGTTTGCTCGTTGCCTGCGGTCGCAGCGCTGGCAAGTAAGGTCGACCCCAATAAGGCAGCGCCTGAGGCCAGTAGATTGCGACGTGTGGTGTCCTGCGGTTCATCTGGGGGTAAGACCATGAATAATGCCTCCAGTCGTCAAGCTGCAGTCAAAAATCAAGTGTTCCGTCAATCAATATGTGCACCTGCCCGCCTATCCAGACAACGCCATTTTCGGTCGGCCGAATTTCAACGCGCCCCGTTCTTCCGATGGCAGTACCTTGGGCAATCATAACCGGTCGCGCCAGTCTGTCTTGCGAGAGCATCCATTGGGCGATGGCGGCATTCAACGACCCGGTGATGGGATCTTCGCTCATGCCGCTTGAGGGCGCAAGCATGCGGACTTCATAGTCGCACTCCGCGCCCGCCGGATGTGGCCCGATCAGCCCGATGGGCTGGAAGGCCGGCCATCGTACGGCGGACGAATCCACGTCCAGCACCGCTTGTGCGGTGGACAGTTCAAGGACTTGCCAGGTTGGCCCATTGCACAGTTCAGCCGTGCGGACAATCGCCTCTGGCGGGATGTCAAGCGCCTGCACGATCGCGTCGCGCTTCTCGGGCGAGAGCGCTTGCATCGTCGTGGGAGGGGCCGCGAAGGCCAGCATGTCAGCGCGGCGCGCGTCGACATGCACAACCCCGATGCCGCACTGTTGGCGCACGGATTCACGGGCGTGGGGAACCCCACCCGCATGGAGCCAGGCCGCGCAACTGCCAAGAGTGGGATGACCGGCAAAGGGCATTTCGCGCATGGGCGTGAAGATGCGAACACGATAGTCCGCACCCGGTATGGTGGGTGGTAACAGAAATGTCGTTTCAGCCAGATTGGTCCATGCGGCAAATTGCTGCATCTGCGTGTCGGACATTCCCTGGGCATCAAGCACGACCGCCAGGCCATTGCCTTGGGTGGGAACTGGACTGAATACGTCACATTGAATAAATCTGCGTGATCTGCTCATGTCTGCTTCTCTTGTGTTTCAGGTCAAGCCAGGTTCATTTGCTGGCAGGGACGCATGGTCATGCCTGATCGCATCGAATTTTTGGTCGTGCATCACGTCCTCGACGGACTGGCCCGCACGCACGGCCTGCACCATGCCGTTCTGGCGTGTGGCGATGCGTTCGGCCAGTGCAAGGACTTCATCGATCCTGGCGGCAGCGACAAAGACTGTTCCGCACCGGTCGGCGATCACGTAGTCGTCTTCCTGCACCGTCACGCCAGCCACATTGATGGGCGTGCCCGATGCGCGTTGCACCAGACGGTTGCGCGCACTGATCATGGTGATGCCGCGGCCATAAACGGGGTAGCTGATCGATTCACTTCCTTCGATGTCACGACTCATCCCGTCGATGACCGAGCCCCGTATTCCTTTGATTTTCGCGGCATTGGCCAGAATGTCGCCCCAGCAGGAAACCCCTTCGGTACCGCCCGCGATGACGAGGATTCGGTCGTGCGACGTGACACAGGCGATGACGGGTGAAATCAGGTGTACCGTGGGTGCCGTACCCTGTTTGGGGCCGAGCTGTATGGTCGACGCACGACCGACAATTTTGGGGCAATCCCACAGCGGACGCAGCCCATAGGTCGCACCGGGCAGTTGCAGGAAATCCAGTGCGTCGGAAACGGTGTTGGTGTCGAGTGCACCGAGTCGATCCAGAATGATTTGGGTGGTCATGGCTAGTGTCCCGCGGAGGTTGAAAAGATATTGATGACCAGCACGCCCGTCACGATCAGACCCATGCCGGCCAGGGCCGGCGCATCCAGCGTCTGGTCAAACACCAGCCAGCCGACCAGTGAAATCAAGACGATTCCGACGCCAGACCAGATCGCGTAGGACACGCCCATTGGTATGGTCTTTAGCGTCAGAGACAAGAAGTAAAACGCAACGGCGTACCCAACGATGACCAGCACAGAGGGCCACAGACGTGAAAAGCCGTCCGAAGCCCTCAGCGCCGAGGTGCCAATGACCTCTGCGACGATCGCGATTATCAAAAGTGCCCAAGGGTGCATTTCATTTCCTTCCACGCATGGCGTCGCGTGTTGACGGGTCTGGTTACGACTTGGTTTTGAAGAACCCGGCGAACGCAGCCTGTGCCTCGTCGGACTTCAGTCTTTGCGAAAATAACGCAAGTTCATAATTGAATGTGTCATGAATAATCTGGCGCTGCGCGTTTTTTAGCATACGCTTGGATAGCTGTAGTGCCTCGGGCGGCAGCGCGGCAAGTTCGCAGGCGATCAGCAAGGCGTGGGCC
>CAIJKV010000326.1 GCA_903821335.1 uncultured beta proteobacterium | reverse complement strand
CTGAAATTGCGCGACAAGGACGCGGCGGTCAAGATCACCGCGCTGATCACCGATGGCGCCTCTGACATGGCGCTGATGCGCACGGTGGCAGCGTATCGCCTTGACCAGGTCGCAGGCCTGTGCCCCCCGGCTCAACAGCGCGGCAACCCCTGCTGGTATCGCGAGCATGTGGCCAACGCCATACGTGGGTCCGACGCGACCGTCGACCTGTGGCTGATGGGTCGCGAACATGGCGACCTGGATGACGGCGTGATGGCACCCTATCTGGCCGAATCCTGGGGATTGGCGTTCATTGGGCTGGCGCTCAGCGTGCAGTGTGACGACGCTGGCCACTGGATGACCCAACGCATCGTGGGTGACAAACTCGAAGCGATTCGCCTGCCAGGCCCCATATTGGCCAGCATCAGTAACGACCGTGGCAATCGCCTGCGGCACCCCTTGATGAAAAACGTCATGCAGGCGAAACAGCAAAAATTCCTGATGCACAGTTTCGTTGCGAACCCGGTTCTGGCGGACCTGGCCACGGCAGTCATCATGACGGTCCAACCGATCGATGCTTCGCGGCGCAATGACATGCCCTGCCAGCAACTGGGCGGCACCGTCGAGGAACAGGCACTGGCACTGGCGCATTACCTGCGGCAGTCGCGACCAGCCAGGAGTCTTCATGTCGACCCATAATTCGATCCGGTTTTGCGCCATCCTGCTTGCCACCGAAAATCAGGGCAACGTTGTTCACGACCAGACCTGCCTGCGGGCGGCGCAAGCCCTGGCCACTCAGTGCGCGGGAACTGCCGAGGCCATCGTCGTTGGCCCCGGCGCAGGCGAGTGGATTCAAGCGGCCTGTGATCTTGGTGTCGATCACCTGTGGGTCGCCACCGGTGAGGCGACCACGCGTTGTGCGTCGCAAGCGCCTCAGGTGGTCGATCTGCTGGCCTCACTGATGCTCAGCCCACAATACCTGCAGACCACCTCTCACGCGACGACCGTCTACCTGATCGATGCGGATGCCACCCACGAAGAGATCGGCGCGCGTCTGGCCGTCCATATCGACGCGCTGCCGCTCGGACGCTGCCAGCAGATCACTCTGGACGAGTCAGGCGCCCTGTGCGTGACCCAGTCCGTGTTCGGAGGCAGATTGCGCGTGACCCGCAGGTTGAGTGCGGGCATCCATATCGCCGCGCTACGACAGGGCTTGAGCGTACAAACAACGCAAAGCCCGGAAAAAGCACACGCTGCGCGCCCACCGCACACCACCCATCATCAGATCACCCTCACGGGACCCGTACGCCCGGACTTGCCCGTCTTGACGCTGCCACGTGCCGAGCAACACGCAAGTCTTGAGGGCGCAAAACTGGTGATGTCAGGCGGTCGCGGCATCGGCTGCGAGGCGGGATTCACACTGCTCTATCAAATTGCCGATCAACTCGGCGGCGCAGTCAGTGCCAGCCTGCCGGCCGTGGATGCGGGCTGGGCACCCATCGCCCGGCAAGTCGGGCAGTCCGGCAAATACATTCGACCCGATATCTATGTCGCCGTTGGCATTTCAGGTACCCCCCAGCATATGGCTGGGATCGACCCGCATACCCGGATCGTGGCGATCAACAAGGACCCCGAGGCGCCAATTTTCAATATGGCGCAATTGGGAATCGTGGGTGACTGGGAGACGATCCTGCCAGCTCTATCGGAAGCACTGAAGACGTAGCAAGATGCGCGCCAGGCGCTTATAGTGTCTGGCGAAAACATGAAAACAACAATGTGACAACTGGCTGCCCGTCCCCTGGGCACCAGCCCAGTCAACATAGGGAAGACAAATGAACAACTATGCACGCCTCTCAGCACGCACGATTCACCGCCCGGCCTGCGTGACCCTTGCAGCGACGCTGTCACTGTGTGCGGTGCTGTTCCAACCCGCCGCCCAGGCACAAACACCGGCCTATCCAACCAAACCCATCACGCTGATCGTCGGGTTTCCGCCAGGGGGATCAAACGACATCGTTGCTCGCATCATTGCGCAACCGCTGGGCGAGGCGCTGGGCACCACGGTGATCGTTGAAAACAAATCAGGCGCCAGCGGCACCATTGCCGGCTTGGCGACCGTACGGGCGGCGCCCGATGGGCACACGCTGCTGGCCGCGAGCCTGAGCCCCGTGATCGTGGCGCCGCAAACCTACAAGAAACCACCCTTCAATACGCCAACGGACCTGATCGCCATCAACATGGTCGGGCTGACACCCGAGACCATCGCGGTGGGCCCCAGCCTGCCCGGTGTCAAGACCCTGGCCGACCTGATTGCCCTGTCAACCACCCGCCAGATCACCATGTCGTCCTCAGGATCGGGCAGCTTCCCACACTTGGCGATCGAGTTGCTGACCACCGTATCGAAGGGCAACTTCCTGCACATACCCTATAAGGGTGCCACGCCCGCCATTTCCGACACGGTCGCCGGGCACGTCGACAGCATCATGATGGACGCGCCACCCATCATCGGCATGGTGATGGACGGTCGACTGCGTGCGCTGGCGGTCACCAGCGCGAAACGGCTGGACGCCCTGCCGGACGTGCCAACGGCACAAGAGACGCTTCCCGGGTTTGATGTGGTCAACTGGATCGGTGTGTTTGCCCCGGCTAAGACACCCGCGCCCATCGTCGCCCGTATCAACGCGGCACTCGTCAAGGTGATTGCGCGCCCGGATGTCCGGGCCCAGCTCGACAAGGTTGCCGTGCCACCAGCGATCATGGAATCACCGATCGCATTTCAACAGTTCGTGGATGCAGAATACCAACGTTGGGGCGACGTGCTCAAGCAGGCCAGGGTTGAGTTGACGGAATGACTGGCAAGGCTTGAGGGCGGGACCACACTTTTCCCGCTGCATGGCAATCAGCGGGAAAAGTCGGGCGCTCAGGGATGGGCAAACACGACCG
>CAIJKV010000325.1 GCA_903821335.1 uncultured beta proteobacterium | reverse complement strand
GTCGCGCTTGCGAATTTTGCCATCGTAGGCCGGACCCATGCCGTAGATCACGGTCGGGTCGGTTTGCAAAGGCATTCCGGCGCGTAAGCGATTGACAAACACACCCGCAATGCGGGCACGGTCGGCTGGGCTGCCGGTTTCTTTTTCTACAATCGACGCCAGGATCAGTGCTTCATAAGGGGTCTGGATAGGCAAGCCCTCCGCCCGTTGCGGCCAGGCCTTGTCCAATATCTGCTGCTGAGCCTTATAGGCGCGTTGCAGAATTTCAATATCGGTCGTCCCGATTGAAAATAAATATGTATCCGGAAAAAATAATCCTTCAGGATAGACAGACGTACTGTCGAGCCGCGCAAGCAATTGCGCATCGGTCTCAAGGTCAGCAGTCTGCAAGATGTCGGGGTGCTGTCGCAGGGCGGCGCGGATTTGCCGCAGATTCCATCCCTCAACGATCGTCAGCTGGCGTTGCGTGATGTCGCCCCGCGCCATCCGGCGCAACACCAGCCAGGGACTGTCACCCCGAACGACCTGATAGCCGCCTGCCTTGAGTTTGGTGTCAAACTCACCAAACCGCGCCAGCAAGGAAAAAAACTTGGGGTTGATCGACACACCGGCCTGGGTCAGTTGCCGGGCGACCATCACCGGCGTCGAGCCCGGAGGCACCAGCACATCGACGCGCTCTGCCGGGAGCGTCAGGGGGTCGTGGGCCCAGAAGTAGGCATAGCCCATGGTTGCACCCGCCAACAGGACCAGGGGCAGGACGAGATACAGAAAAGTTTTAGCCAGGAATTTCATCAGGCCGACAGTTTAAGGGATAGTCAATGATCGTAAGGTCATTCATGACGTGGAACGGTCAATTTCCTGTCGTGGGCCAGGGCAATCGGCCCCAAGACCATGCAGATTGCTATCATTGACCTGTTGACCACCCTGCAAGTTCCGGATTCACCATGCATCCCGCCCTGTCCCGACTCAATTCCACGCCAGCGTCCGCTGCGACAGACAGCGCTGTCGCGCCCGCCCTGGCCACGCTTCATCCCCTTGAGGATCTGGCCGTGGTTCAGGCCGAGGGTGCCGAGGCCGTGACCTTTCTTCAAGGCCAACTGACCAACGACATCGCCGGTGCCGGCCCGGACCAGGCACGCCTGGCGGGGTATTGCACCGCCCAGGGTCGCCTGCTGGCGACGCTGGTGGCCTGGCATGGGGTGCCGGGCATCGACGGGACGCCCCTGGTGCATGCGCTGGTCAGGCAAGATATTCTGGCCCCGCTGCTCAAGCGCCTGGGCATGTTTGTCATGCGGGCCAAGGTCAGACTCTCGGCCGCGCCGCTGCAGGTCGTAGGCGTAATGACCGACCCCACCTGTCTCGAAACCTTTTGCAAGACTATTGGACATGCGCTTCCGACCACACCCTGGCAGGCACTTCAGACTGAAACCGGCACCTGGATCGCAGCACCCTGCACAGGAACGTTGCGTTGGTGGTGGATAGCCGGTCAAGAGCACGTGACAAGCTGCGCCGACCTCCTGGCGCAAATGTCTGTGTCAAGCCCGCAGGCCTGGCATGTCCAGGACATCCTGGCGGGTCTGCCCTGGATCGAGGCCGCCACGCAAGACCTTTTTATCCCGCAGACGCTCAACCTGGACCTGATTCAGGGGGTCAGTTTCACCAAAGGCTGCTACCCCGGCCAGGAAATCGTGGCACGCAGCCACTATCGCGGCACCGTCAAGCGCCGCATGGCGCTTGGAAGCACTACGGCGGCGGTTTTGCCCCGCGCGGGGACGGATCTCTATGATGGCACTGCACCCGCTCAGCCCTGCGGGCGACTGATCAATGCCGCTGGCGCCTATGTGCTGTTCGAGGCACCGTTCGATGCCGTCGAGCATGCAGCACTGCATCTTGGCAGTGCCGACGGTCCCACCGTCACCCCGCAACCGCTCCCCTACAGCACACGGCCAGCTTAATTC
>CAIJKV010000324.1 GCA_903821335.1 uncultured beta proteobacterium | reverse complement strand
TGGCGGAAGCGGTGAGATTCGAACTCACGGAGGGCGTGAACCCTCGCTAGTTTTCAAGACTAGTGCCTTAAACCACTCGGCCACACTTCCCTTGAAAAGCTGAACACTGTGCCCGTAGGCGTACCCGCATAAGGGGCAATTTCAGACTTTTTGGTGAAGGGCTGCATAATAAACGATTTCCGAACCTGTTTGTGGAGTTCTTCCCATGCGTGCGATAGAAATTTCTTCCCCTGGTGGCCCAGAGGTACTGGTGCCCACGACCCGTCCAATTCCCGAACCGGGCCCGGGTGAGGTCCTGATCAAAGTCGCGGCGGCTGGTATTAACCGTCCCGACGTTTTTCAGCGCATGGGCAGTTACGCCCCGCCACCGGGCGCCTCGGATCTGCCCGGCCTTGAAGTGGCTGGCGAAATTGTCAAGGGTGACGTGGCTGCGGGTGGGTTCAATATTGGCGACAAAGTCTGTGCCTTGGTGGCAGGCGGCGGCTATGCCGAGTACTGTGTGGCCCCGGTCGAGCAGTGTCTGCACATCCCGGCTGGACTGTCGATGGTTGAGGCGGCTGGTCTGCCTGAAACCTATTTCACAGTCTGGAGCAACGTATTCGATCGTGGCGGGCTGACCGGCAGTGAAACCCTGCTGGTGCACGGGGGTGCAAGTGGAATCGGCACGACAGCGGTGCAGTTGGCGACTGCGCTGGGACACAAGGTCTTTGCCACGGTTGGCAGCGATGAGCGCGTGCAGGCCGTTGAGGCGCTGGGTGCCGTCAAGGGCATTAACTACAAAACGCAGGAATATGTCGCTGAAGTGAAAGCGCTGACTGGCGGGCGTGGTGTGGATGTGATCCTGGATATGGTGGCAGGCGACTACATTGGCCGTGACATCAAGGCTCTGGCCGATGATGGCCGAATCGTCGTGATCGCGACACTGGGCGGCAACAAGTCGACGTTTGATTCCAGCGAACTGATGCGCAGGCGTCTGACGATTACGGGTTCGACCCTGCGTCCGCGTCCGGTCGCCTTCAAGGGGCTGATTGCCAAGGCGCTGCAGTTGCATGTCTGGCCCCTGCTGACGGCCGGCAAGATCAAGCCGATCATTCATTGCACCTTGCCGCTTGAACAGGCCGCCAAAGGGCATGCCATGATGGAAGCGGGCGAGCAGATCGGCAAGATCATCCTGACGACCTGAGCGCACGCAGCAACGGGTAGGGGGCTTCTACCCCCTATCTGGTCCTGACAGGATATAATGCTGGGTTATTCCAGTTTTTTATCTGAATCTCGTTTCAGGATCAACACACTCATGAGCGCCACATCCACTGCAGCAAATGACCGCACCCGCCTGGTGATTGGCAACTGGAAAATGCATGGCAACCTGTCGGACAACGCCGCATTGCTGGCTGCGTTGCGCCCGGCGGCAACGACCACCCAGGTGGCGGTGTGCGTGCCGTTTCCCTACCTTGCGCAGGTGGCCGAGGCACTGCAGGGCACGGCGGTGTCTTGGGGTGCCCAGGATGTCAGCACCCAGGTTCAGGGGGCGTATACGGGCGAAATTTCTGCCCCGATGCTCAAGGATTTTGGCTGTCGCTGGGTGTTGGTGGGGCATTCCGAGCGTCGGTCGATGCATGGTGAGTCAGACCAGTTGGTGGCCGACAAGGCCAGGGCCGCACTGGCTGCGGGCGTCACGCCAGTAGTCTGCGTGGGCGAGTCGCTGGCCGAACGTGATGCAGGTCAGGCCATCGCCGTGATACACCGTCAGTTGGCACCGGTACTGGCCTTGGGCGCTGATTCGGTCACCAAGCTGGTTGTCGCCTACGAGCCCGTTTGGGCCATTGGTACGGGTCGCACGGCAACGCCCGAGCAGGCACAGGAAGTCCATGCCGCCATTCGCGCGGCGTTGCAGGCTGTTGGCGCGGGCAATGTGCAGATTTTGTATGGTGGCAGCGTCAAGGCATCAAACGCGGCCAGTTTGTTTTCAATGCCGGACATCGACGGGGCATTAGTCGGTGGGGCGTCGTTGGTTGCTGACGAGTTTCTTCGCATCGCGGCATAGTGTTGCTGCGCGGCCTGTCAGTCCTTTAGTTTTCGGAGTATTTCAATGTCCTGGATTTTTACCGTTATGCTGGTCGTGCAGATCAGCGCTTCACTGACCATTATTTCCCTGGTGCTATTGCAGCAGGGCAAGGGCGCCGATATGGGCTCAGCTTTTGGTAGTGGCTCAGCTGGCAGTTTGTTTGGCGCGACGGGTGCCGCAAACTTCATGTCGCGCGCCACCAAATGGGCTGCCGTGGTGTTTTTCATCTCGACGATCGGTCTGGCCTACGTGTCCAATCGTGGCGTCAAGGGCCAGGACACTGGCATTATGTCCAACTTTACACAGTCAGCACCTGCGCCGCAGCCGGTTGGCAATGCCGTGCCCATGGTTCCGGGTTCGACGGGCGTCGCACCCATTGGCGCGGTGCCCGCGGCCTCTGGTGCAACCGGAGCGGCATCGGTACCCACCGCACCGGCAGCGTCAATACCCGCAGTACCGGCAGTACCGGCAGTACCTGTTTCAAAGTAAGAACCAGGACCGGCACGGTGGTGGGTGCACCAGCGTGCTACACTCTTGGGCTTGTTCAGAGCGCAGCACGCTGCGTTCTGAATCCCTCTAGCAAGGCAATTTTTGGCTATGCCGACGTGGTGAAATTGGTAGACACGCTATCTTGAGGGGGTAGTGGCGAAAGCTGTGCGAGTTCGAGTCTCGCCGTCGGCACCAATCGAAATGCAATACAAAAAGCAGTGTAGGTTAGTCAACAAACCCGCGACCATCATCTTGATGCGCGGGTTTTTTGTTGCCTGATCAAGTCTGGTTGTGTTGCTTCAGTCTTCGGGTGACGCGTCGTCGTCAGCTCCGGTGCAATCCCAGGTCGATTGCGCGTCGCCCCAGCGTGGAAAGGTGCTGAGGTCCAGGTCAAACAGATCAAGCGCGCGCCCGACCGTATGCATCACCATATCTTCAAGTGTGCGGGGTCTTGAGTAAAAAGCCGGAACGGGCGGCGCAATGATGCCACCCATTTCCGAGATCGCCAGCATGCTCTTGAGGTGCCCGGCGTGAAGGGGCGTTTCGCGCAAGAGCAGAACAAGACGACGCCGTTCCTTGAGTGCAACGTCTGCCGCGCGGCTGATCAGCCCGGATGTCACACCATGCGCAATGTCGCTCATGGTTCGCACGGAGCAGGGCGCGACGATCATGCCCATCGTCTTGAACGAGCCGCTGGAAATGGGTGCGGCGATATCGCTTGCCGAGTAGACAAAATCAGCCAGATCCCTGATGTCGCTGGCGCTGAAGTCGGTTTCGTAGGCGCGCGTCATGTCTGCGGCCTTGGATACGACCAGATGCGTTTCAATGCCGAGGTCCCTTAACGCCTCGAGGATGCGCACACCGTAAATAATGCCGGTTGCACCCGTGATACCCACCACCATGCGGCGTGGTTTTTGAATCAGAATCGGTGTGGTGGCGTCAGTCATGTCTGCTTGATGATTTGCATTTGTTGGAATCAAGTGTAGTTTATGGGATGACAGGCCAAGGGTGACGCTGGTCTTTGCCCCGCACGGTATTGAATGCAATGGCCCCTCTTTAAATCGCTCACTTTATTCAGGAACCCCGATGTCACTGATTGCTGATCGTCTGAACCGCATCAAACCTTCGCCCAGTTCTATGGCGACCCAGCGCGCACGGGCACTGCGCGCAGCCGGTCGGGATGTGGTCGGCCTCACAGCGGGTGAGCCGGATTTTGATACGGCCCCGAACGTGATCGAAGCCGTGATGCGCGCATTGACTGCTTCAAAGACAAAATATACCGACATCGGTGGCACCGCGGAATTAAAGTCTGCCATTCGCGAGAAATTCTTGCGTGAAAACAAGCTCGACTATTCGACCTCGGAAATCATGGCCAGCACGGGTGGCAAGCAGGTCATTTTTAATGCGCTGATGTGCACGGTGCAGGCAGGTGTCGAGGTGATCGTGCCGGCGCCGTATTACGTGTCATACCCCGATATTGTCCTGCTCGCGGGGGGTACGCCCGTACCCGTGACCTGTACGCCTGAAAACGGCTTCAGACTGCAGCCAGCCGATCTTGAAAAAGCCATCACGCCAAGAACGCGCTGGCTGATCCTGAACGCGCCCAACAATCCGAGCGGTGCGGTGTACTCACGTGAGCAACTGCGTGCCTTGGCCGATGTGCTGCTGCGCTATCCCCAGGTATGGGTACTGACGGACGATATCTATGAACATGTCCTGTTTGATGGCCGCGAGTTTTGCACCATGGCGCAGGTGGCTCCTGAACTCAAGTGCCGCACCCTGACGGTCAATGGTGTGTCCAAGGCCTATGCCATGACGGGTTGGCGCCTGGGTTATGCCGCGGGCCCCGAAGACCTGATCAAGGCGATGACCAAGTTGCAGTCGCAAAGTACCTCGAACCCGTGTTCAGTCAGCCAGGCCGCCGCCGTCGAGGCGTTGCTCGGTCCCCAGGACTATGTGGCTGCGCGCAGCCTTGTTTTTCAGGGCAGGCGTGACACGGTGGTGACCATGCTCAATGCGATCCCTGGCATCACGTGCCACTCGCCGGATGGTGCTTTTTATGTGTTTCCGTCTTGTGCCGGCATTCTGGGTAAAAAAACCACTGCAGGCAAAGTGATCGCGACAGATGAAGACTTTGTCCTGTATCTGCTGGATGAGGAAAACCTGGCCGGTGTTCAGGGTGCGGCCTATGGCTCGACGCCATTTTTCCGCTTTTCATTCGCAACGTCCATGCAGGTGCTCGAAGAAGGTTGTACCCGCCTCCGGCGTGCCTGCGAAAAGCTGTGTGCGTGAACGGGGCTAGTCAACCTTGAGCCCGATATCTTTGGTCAGCCTGGAAAATTTGTCGATATCGGCGTCGATGATTTTCCTGAAGGCGGCCGGCCCATCGTCGGTCT
>CAIJKV010000323.1 GCA_903821335.1 uncultured beta proteobacterium | reverse complement strand
CGCTTGGCCAGCAAGCGCGTCACCTGCCCGATGTCGGCCACTTTTTCCAGTGACTCCAGGCGTTCGAACAGCGGCGGGACGTCCTGTTTGGGCAGCACCCGCTTGGCGCAGTCGTAGAATTTTTCCCAGAGTTCCTCGTTCGACAATGGATTGTCACCCCCCCGGCCCACCAGACTATTGACGCGGCGCGTGATCACCCGGTGATCCTTGAAGGTCACCTGGACCTCTGCGCCAAATTGTTCATCCGAATCATCAGGCATGTCGGGATGCGGGCGCGCCTGGGTGACGGCCATGATCGCACGCACCTTGGGATCGAAATGCGCCTCGCCTTCAAAATCGTCCAGACGGACTGCGCCATTTGCCAGTGCCCGCGCGACCACATACTGGACTGAAAACTTGGCTGCCAACGACGTCTGGGGATCAGGATTGTTTGTGTGTGGCAGCCGACGACCATGGGGCATGATGTCGACCGCCAGAATGTCGTCCGGGACGATGTCCTCTTCCTGACGCAGTTTGAGCGCCATCGCGATGGCCGGGTGGGTGCTGCCGCAGCAGGGGAATTGCTTGAGCCCCATGCTCGGGCTCAGTATCTCGAGCGGATCGGCCCAATCCTTGAATATGCGCTCGGCATCATAGTTGCCCGGGCCGTTGAAGGCGTTGAAAAATCCCTGCTTGTGCTCAAGGGCGGCCGGGTTGGCATCGTAGCCCGCTTCGGCGATCAAGGCGGCGAGCAGGCCGTTGCGCGCGGACTGGCCGACGTGCAGGGGCTTGACCATCGTCCCGAAATTGGCCTTGATGCCCGAGGCGAAGGACGCCGCGATTGCCAGCGCAATGGCGAGTTTCTTTTCATCCAGCCCCAGCATATGACCGGCTGCTGCCGCGGCGCCAAAGACGCCGAGCGTGGCCGTTGGGTGCCAGCCAATGTCATAGTGATGGAAGTTGACTGCGCGGGCCAGTCGAATCTCAGTCTCAATTCCAACGATATAGGACTGGATCAGTTGCAGGCCAGACCGACCGCGTTCTTCGGCCAGTGCCATGAGGGGCGCCACCAGTGGTGCGGACTGATGGCCGCCCATGGGTTGACTGAAGTCATCATAGTCCAGGGCATGCGAGGCCGTGCCGTTGACGAACGTCGCATCCAGCGCAGAGGTTTTTTGGTTGGTGCCGAAAATGGTGCAGACACCCGGCGCGGTCGCGATACCGGGTGTACGCAGCAAGTGGGTCGAGCACGGTTCAATCACCCCCGCGAGGGTGACACCGATCGTGTCGATAATCGCGATACGTGCGAGGTGAATGGCCGCATGGGGGATCTTAGCGGTGTCAAAGGCCTGCACCCGGGATGCCAGGCGCTCAAGGATGGTTTGTTCACGGTCAGGCTGATGCATGTTGGTTGACCTCAGACTTGCGTGGTGCGTGCGGGCACCGTTGCGGATTTTTCGGCTGCCAGGGCGATTTTTGCGGCGGCGCGCCCGGCAATGCGTCCGAACGTGGCGCCGAAAATGAGTCCCGTTCCTGCAGGATAGTTATCGTAGAACAAACTGCCGATCATTTCACCGCAGGCAAACAGGCCGGCAATCGGCCGCCAGTCGCCACTATTTTTTCTGTGCGACGTAGGCCGCCGCACTTTCACCGGCGAGCTTGCCGAAAACTGAGCCTGACATCAGGCCTGAGCCGCCCGGATAATTTTCATAAAACAGACCACCAACCAGTTCGCCAGCGGCATAGAGACCGGGGATTGAGTAGTCGGTCATGTCCTGGACCTCGCCCTTGGTGTTGATCTGCAGTCCGCCGAACGTGAAGGTCACGCCTGTCGTGACCACATAACCCACGAAGGGGCCCTGGTTGATGGGTAATGCCCAGTTTGATTTGGGCGGCTCGATGCCGGTGGTGCACTTGCCGTCCAGAATCGCCGGGTTGTAGGGCTGGTCGCCACAGGCTGCGTTGAACGCGTTGACGGTTTTTTCAAGTGCGGCCGGATCGATGCCGAGCTTGACCGCCAGTTCGCCGATTGTCGCGGCCTCGTGGCGGGTCACTTCCTTGATCCGGTATTCGTCGCGCAAGTTTGCAATGGTTTGCTGATCAAAGATCTGCACCGCGGTCCGAGCGGGTTGTTTCATGACCTCGCCGCCGAATTTTGCGTACGTCAGGTTGCGCCAGGTTTCGCCTTCGTCGACAAAGCGTTTGCCGTCGAGGTTGACCATGATGCCGATCGGATAAGAGTGTTTCTGGAAATTGTCCAGTACCCAGCGGTCGCCAAACGTCGGGGCAGAGATGTCCCACTGCACCGAGTGGCAGCCCGACCAGTTGCCAAACGGACGGGCGCCGATCTCAAGCGCCATCTTGATGCCTTCGCCCATGTTGTGCCGCGTGCCGCGTCCGCGGGCAAGTTCCCAGCCTTTGCCCAGGTAGCGCACGCGCATCTCGGGGTTGGACTCAAAGCCACCGGATGCCAGGATGACCGCGTCGCAGGCAATGGTCTCGTAGCCGTCCTTGGTCCTGACTTTGACACCCTGGACGACGCGCTGTTCGTCTTGCACCAGGCCAATGGCAGCGGTGGCATAGCGAATCTCGACGCCGATTTTCTCAGCCCGTTCAATTTCGGAGGTCACCAGCCCCGCACCACCGCCGACGGCCTCGATCGTGACGCCGCCGTAGAAGTGGTGTTTGCCTTCCACCAGGAAAGACTGGCGCCCATACATGGGCAAGAACCGGATGCCGTGGCTGCGCAGCCAGCCCATGGTTTCGCGTGACCGGTCAACCAGCAGCCAGCAGAGTTCGTCCTCAGCCTGGCCCTTGCTGACTTCCATCAGTTGGTCAAAAAAGTACTGCCGGTTGTGCGCCGGCATGGTGATCACGTCTTTTTCCGCGTCGGTCAGGTCAGTCAGCACATCTTGTGCCAGATCTTCCATGCCGTTGTGCACAAAGCGAAATCCCCCCGCCGTGAAATAGGAATTGCCACCGCGCTCGCTCTCGGGCGCGCGCTCAAGCACCAGGACGCGTGCGCCGCGTTCGCGCGCCGACAGTGCGGCACACAGTGCCGCATTGCCTGCACCAACCACCACCACATCATATTTGTTCGTTGACATGCATTGCTCCTGTTTTTGCGTCCGTGGCCGCGGCTTCGATGGGTCGTCCGCTTGACCTGTTTAATTTTATAGATATATATTGTTGTATACGTACGTATATTAATGTGTTCGAATGTCCTTGTAAATAGAGTTTCACCGAAAATTCGTTTGCACGTATGATGAAAAAAATATTCAAAAAAATGACGGGAGGAGACTGACATGGGTAAGTACGTCCCTACAAATCCAATACGCCGCAGGTTGCTGTCGTCAGCAGTCTGTGCCGGTGGGCTGACGTTGACGGGCTCACGCGCCCTGGCGGCTGGCTATCCTGAGGGCCCGGTCAAGCTGGTCGTGCCCTTTCCGCCGGGTGGCACCGTCGACACGCTGGGTCGCCTGCTGGTGCAGCCGTTCGCCGTACAACTCGGTCAGCAAGTCATTATCGAGAACAAGGGTGGGGCGGGCGGCGCGATTGGCGCCAATCAGGTCGCGCAGGCCGATCCCAATGGCTACACGCTGTTGCTCAACGCGGCCAACCAGATCATCACGCCCCTGATTTCCAAGAGCGTTCCTTACGATCCGCTCAAGGACTTCACGCCGATTTGCTATCTGGGGTATGTCCCCCAGTTAGTGGTCGTGCGTGCCGAGTTCCCCGCGTCGACTTTCGAGGAATTCATCAGGATGGTCAAGGAAAAACCAGGGGAGTACACCTGGGCGACCTCAAGCATCGGCACCACCGGACACCTGGCCGAAGAGATGATCAATCAGCAGGCGGGTCTCAAGATGCTGGTGGTGGCTTATCGCGGGGGCGGGCCTGCGCTGACGGACACCATTGCCGGCCATACGACTGCGATGGTTGAACCGGTGCCGTCAGCCATCCAGCATGTCAAGTCGGGTCGCCTGAAGATCCTTGCGGTCACCAGCGCGCAGCGTGCCGCAAGCCTGCCAAATGTTCCGACGGTTGCTGAAAGTGGATTGCCTGGCTTTGTCTTGCCGTCCTGGTATGGCGTGTGGGGACCACCCAATATGTCGGCAGCCCTCACACAGCAGTTGTATGGCTATGTCAAGCGTACGCTGGCCTCGCCTGAGCTCAAGGAAAAATTCGACAACCTGTCGTTCGTGGCGGTTGCGGGCTCACCGGCAGACCTTGGCAAGTTGATGGACACCGAAGTAATCAAGTACGCAGACATCGTCAAGAAGGCAAAGATCGTTGGCGAATAGTTCTGCGCCGGATTTTGACACGCACAAGGCAAGGAAACAGCAATGAAACATATGTTGACGTTCGTCGGTATCGGTCAGATGGGCGGCGGGATGGCGCAACGGCTCGTGGCCTCGGGATTTGACTTGATGGGCTATGACATCAGCGAGTCCAGCCGACGGCAAGCTGGCGCGAACGGGGTGCGTACCACCGACGATCTGGGCGCAGCCATGCGTGGGCGCACTGTCGTGCTGAGCAGTTTGCCAAATGCTGAAATTGCCCGTGAGGCCTGGCTGGGCCCACAAGGCATCCTGTCGCACACGCAGCCTGGATCCATCGGGATTGAGCTCAGCACGATTGATCCGCAAACCATGCGCGAGATCGCGTCGGCGGCGACGGCCAAGGGTGTGCGGATGATCGATGCGCCGGTGAGCGGCGGGCCCGGTGAGTGTGTCACGGGCATGCTGGTCATTATGGCGGGCGGCAAGAAAGAGGACATTGCAGAAGTAGACGATATTCTGAAGGTCATCGGCGCGTCATATCACTACACCGGCGAGGTGGGCACGGCCAAGGCCGTCAAACTGGTCAACAACATGATGTCGATGGGCAATATCCTGGTCGCGGCCGAAGCCTTTGCGCTCGGTACCGCTGCGGGTGTCGACCCCGAATTGCTGTTTTCCGTACTCTCAGAGTCGGGCGGACGATCCCACCATTTTCTCAAGCGCTTTCCCAAGGCGATACAAGGCAATTTCCAACCCGGCTTCAAACTGGAACTGGGGGAAAAAGACCTGGCGCTGGCGATTGAATTTGGTCGCTCGCTTCGTCAGCCAACGCCGGCCGCCTCGGCCATACGGGAGTTGATGGCGCTTGGACTGGCGTCGGGCTACCGCGGCCAGGATGTCGTCGCGATGCTGGATTTCTACAACAAGGCGCAGCAGCCACGCAACCCTTGATCACCCGCATGAGGACTGAATGTTGATGAACGCTATGCTTACCATCGGATTTGTGGGCGTAGGTGTCATGGGCGAACCCATGTGCCGCCATCTGGCCACCAAGAGCGGCGCCTCGGTCATGGCGTGCGACCGCGACACCGCGCCGCTTGAGCGCCTGGCAGCGTTTGGAGTCCAGGCCGCGAGTCTGGACGAGATCGTTCAGTCGGCGGATGTCATTTTCATGTCACTGCCTTCCGGGGCGGTGGCCGAAGCACGTGCCATCGCGGTGCGCGTGGGGATGGATCCACAAAAATTGTTTGAGGCATTCGCGGCCGGCTCGGCGGACAGTTTCGCCTTGCGTAACCAGGGCATGAAGGCCGTCGCGCCGCAGGTTTTTCCGGAAAAAGCCTTCCCGGTCACCTACGCCCGCAAAGATCTTTCTTACGCCGTGGCGCTTGGCGACCAGGTTGGGGTCGATGTCACGGGTGCGAAGAATCTCGTTGCGTGTTTTGACCAGGCCATTGCGTCCGGTTGGGGCGAAAAGTACGCACCGGCGATCAGCCTGGTGTTCGAGGGCGCCCAGCCAGGTTCCTAGGTTCAGCTGGATCCAATTTTTTTCGACACTGCACCGTGCAGCAAACCCCGCAACAGGAGGGAACATGACCGAACCGCACTCTGCAACAGGCATTCAGTTGCTGGCACGCTTTCGTGAGGCGGCCTTCAGGTTTTCCCGCGCCCGGCAGGTGCACGCTGACATGTTGCTTGAGTTCGGTGACGTTCGGGCGATCGTGCGCATCCGGGATGGCCGGGTGGTTGAAATCGTGGATCGGTCGGTTCCATTGCAATCCTGGGACTTCGCGGTCAAAGGCTCGGAACTGGGCTG
>CAIJKV010000322.1 GCA_903821335.1 uncultured beta proteobacterium | reverse complement strand
GCCAGCCGCCACCGCATTGGCGTCACCGCCGATGAGTCCAAAGGCATTGGCGACACCTGGTTTGACTGAGAAATCATCCATTTCGTTGTTCAGCAGCACACCCGTGCCGCGCGCAACAATACCCGAGCCAAAGCTCAAGTTCAGTGTGTAGGTGCAGCTGACAACATTGCCCTGGGCATCCATGACTGAAAAGTGGGTCGTCTGGTCGCTTTCGTACGGTTGTGGTGTACCGGCCTTGACTTGCTTGCTGGGCGTCGCATGCAAGGGATTGATTCTGGGAGCCAGTTCGTCGGCATATTTCTTGGACACCAGTCCGCGCTGAGGCACCTTGACAAAGTCTGGGTCACCCATGTGCTCAGCACGGTCGGCGTAGGCCAGGCGCGCGCTTTCGGCAAGCAGGTGGATCGTCTTGGCGCTGCCAGACCCATATTCTTTCAGGGGATAGCGTTCAAGCAGGTTGAGCATCTGAATCAGATGCGCGCCGCCCGAACTGGGTGCGGGCATCGACATGATCTGATAGCCCCGGTAATCACCGGTCACCGGTGTGCGCGATACCGTACGGTACCCTGCCAGATCGGCCATCGACATCGGGTGCTCGGCGCCACCCAGTTCAGCCACGATCTTGCCCGCAACATCGCCGGTATAAAACGCCTGCGCACCATCGCGTGAAATCGCGCGCAAGGTGTTGGCGAGGTCTGCCTGCACCAGCAATTCGCCCGCCTCATAGGTGCGCAACGCGGCGAGTGGACAGTCCTGCAGCACGCAGGTTTGCGCGGCACCTTCCCGATGTTTGAAAAATACCGCACGGGTTCCTGGCCAGCGACCGAGGTGCGAACGCTGCAGCCTGAACAACTCGGCCATCTGCGGGCTCACCCGCACGCCATCCGCAGCCAGCAAAATGGCAGGCGCCATCACCTGGGCAAGCGTCATGGTGCCGTGCGCCGCAAGGGCCTCAGTCAGCCCGGCCACTGAACCCGGCACACCCACGGCAAACGGTGATTGCGTGGACCGACCCGCGATCACACCCCCCTTGTCATCGAGGTACATATCGCGGGTGGCCGCAGCGGGCGCGACCTCGCGAAAATCGAGCGCGATGTCGCGACCCGTTTTTGCCTCGTGGATCAACATGAACCCACCGCCGCCAAGATTGCCCGCGTTGGGTAACACCACGGCCAGCGCAAAGCCTGTTGCAACCGCCGCGTCGATGGCATTGCCACCTTGACTGAGCATCAGCGAGCCGGCAAGCGTTGCCAGGCGCTGCTCCGAGGCCACCATGCCGCCTGAGGCCATCACAGGTTGAAAAATTTCAAACGAATTGTCGTAGCGCGTGATGGAGGTGTTCTCCACCGCAGGCGAGCCAGCCGGTGGCGACTGCGCCCACGCAGGACTGGTGGCCAGCAGGGCACTTAACAACATCGCGGCGGATGACCGGCGCAATATCATGGTCAATCGGCTATAACCGTGCTGTGCATGCATGGCATGACCCCCAATGTAGTTATCAAGAGAAATCGACGTGTCCAATACTAGCACCAGCCTGCCTATTTCCCGTCCCTCCGGTCGCGCGACCGACGCCTTGCGCGCTGTGCGCATTCAGCGAAAATTTACCCGCTACGCCGAAGGGTCCGTGCTGATCTGCATGGGCGAAACACAGGTGCTGTGCACAGCCAGCGTCCTGGAAAAAGTACCACCTTTCCTCAAGGGCAAGGGGCAGGGCTGGGTGACGGCCGAATACGGCATGTTGCCCCGCTCGACGCACACGCGTTCCGATCGGGAAGCCGCCCGTGGCAAACAGTCCGGCCGCACACAGGAAATCCAGCGCCTGATTGGTCGCAGCCTGCGTGCCGTGATGGACATGACGGCGTTGGGTGAACGCACCATCCAGATCGATTGCGACGTCCTGCAGGCCGACGGTGGGACCCGGTGCGCCAGCATTACCGGCGCCTGGATCGCCGTTGCCGACGCGGTGGACGATCTGATGGCCAAGGGCCTGTTGACCGTCAATCCACTGAAGGATTCGGTTGCCGCCATTTCGGTTGGCATGGTGCAGGGCCGTGCCGTGCTCGACCTGGACTACCCCGAGGACTCCGGTTGCGACGCGGATATGAATATCGTCATGACCGGATCGGGTGCCTATGTCGAGGTACAGGGCACGGCTGAGGGCCAAACCTTTGATCGCCAGGAACTCAACAGCCTGCTGGAACTGGCTGAAAAGGGAATCACTGAACTGCGCCATCTGCAGCGCGCGTCACGGCAAGCCTGACGCCAACACGGCGGGTGCCAGCGCGGCTCGACACCAGGCACGGTGTCGGTGTCGGTGTCGGGCAATATGATGCCCGGACCGTGCGTGCAGAGCCGCTTGCTTAGACCCGTTCGCGCAGACGCGTTCGCTTAGACCGTGCGGCCACCGTCGACCGGCAACTCAACGCCAGTGATGAAGGCCGCCTCGTCCGAGGCCAGAAACAAGGCTGCATTGGCGATATCGCGCGGCATGCTCAGTCGACCCATCGGGATGGTGGCGATAAAGCGGGCACGGTTCTCTGGTGTGTCGGGCACACCCATGAAATCACCCAGCATGCCCGTGTCACCCATCACCGGGCAAATCACGTTCACGCGAATATTGTCGCCGGCGAGTTCAACGGCCAGTGACTTGGACAAGAGATTGGCGGCGCCTTTGGACGCGTTGTACCAGGACAGGCCCGGGCGTGGGCGCATGCCGGCAGTCGAGCCGATATTGATGATGCAACCCGCCTTGCTGGCACGCATCATCGGCACCACGGCATTGATCATGTGGTAGATGGCCTTGACGTTGACATCAAAACAACGGTCAAAGGTCGCCTCATCGACGTTCAGGAATGGCTGGTTCTTGTGCGTGTAGCCGGCGTTGTTGACGACGATGTCCAGGCCACCAAATGTATCGAGCGCGGTCTTGACTGCGCGGTCGATATCAGGGCGTTTGCTGACATCGCACGTGACGGCAATGGCGTCCAGGCCAATTTCTGCGGCCACCTTCTGGGCACCGGCTTCGTTCAGGTCAGCGATCACGACCCTGGCGCCTTCGCGGGCGTACAGACGTGCGATTTCGGCGCCAAAACCGCTAGCGGCACCTGTGACGATGGCGACTTTACCTTTTAAACGCATGAATGATCTCCTGGATGTCGAACGTTTTTTATCGGCCGCCCTGCATCGAGGCAACACGGCAACCTGAAAGTTTTACCACGCGGTGATCAGGCGACCGACGACGGCCTGCTTGCGTATGCCCCAGATACCCTGGATCAGCAGTTTGACTTGTTCTGGCGTGGCGGCGCCCAGGTAGGTTCCAAGCCGCATGGATTTCTCTTCGATCTCTGTACGCGACAAGGTATTGCCCGGATCGCCTTTTGGCTCATCCACACGACCACTGAAGACCTTGCCGTTTGTCGTCGTCACGGTGACTTTACCGATCCAGCGTTGCGGGTAGGCGGAGTCGACTTCCTCGTCAAGTTCCATGGTGACCCGGTCGCGAAAAGCCGCGACCTGCTCATCCTGAAGCGCGCGGTCAAAGCCTGCCAGGTCGGCGGCGTTGCGCAGGGCGATCAAGGCCAGCACCGTGCCCATCGAAAACTTGGACTGATGCACGGTTTGTGGATCCGTCACGGGGCCCAGCACATCAATCGCGCCCTGGTGCACGTGGGTCACCACCGAGGCGATGTCCGAGGCCTGCAGACCATGTTCACGCATGACCGACTGCAGCGCGTCAGCCGCGGGGTGCGTATGGCGGCAGGAAGCGTGGAATTTGAAGGAGGTCTCGGCAAGCGCCCACCGGGTGCCGAGTTGGTCGACCAGTTTGGCCGGATCAGCATCCGAAGACATCCCGGCGCCCATGCCTTGCACGCCCTCAAGAATGCGGTGTGCGCCGGTAAACCCGTCTTGCGCCAGATAGGCGGCGGTCAGCCCGCTGGCCGCAGCATGCGCGGTGTGCAACTGTTTGGAATCGGCGGCGTCACGCAAGAATTCCCACAGTCCGGCCGCTTGTGTGCCGGCCGAGCCGATGGCGTTGAGCATCTGCTCGGGGTTGAGCTTGAGCAGATGTCCCACGGCAACGGCGGCGGCAACGGTGCCGGCGGTGCCGGTGGTGTGAAAAATCTTGTAATGCGAGCGGCCGAGGAATTCCCCCACACGAATACCGATTTCGTAGCCTGCAACGGCCGCCGTGAGCAGTGCTTCGCCAGACGCACCAATCGCTTGCGCGACGGCGAGCGCCGGGGGAAACACCACTGCGGCCGGGTGGAACACTGAGCCGTTGTGGACGTCATCTTGCTCGACCACATGTGCCGACGCAGCATTGACCATCGCGGCAAACATCGGCGAGGTCAGGCGATGGTTGACGAAATCTTCCGATTTGCCGTCTGCGGGGCCCATCAGTTCGGCAAACTTGCCGACCGACTTGACGGCGCGCGCGGTCGAACCCGCCAGGATCGAGGCCAGGGTGTCAAGCAGCAAATCTTCGCAACGCCTGAGCACGGGCTCGGGGATGTCGGAATACTTCAGTTCCGACGCGAAGCGAGCGAGTTCGGCGCTTGGATGCAGGATCAGCGGGGCGTTGGGTGAGCGAACGGCGGTCATGGTGTGTGATCTACCTTTAGAACGATCGGGGCAAGCCGAGCACGTGTTCGGCCACGTACGACAGGATCAGGTTGGTCGAAATCGGCGCGACCTGGTACAAACGGGTTTCGCGGAATTTGCGCTCGACGTCATACTCGCAGGCGAAACCAAACCCGCCATGGAACTGCAGGCAGGCGTTGGCGGCTTCCCACGACGCGTCGGCGGCCAGCAATTTGGCCATGTTGGCCTGTGTGCCACAGGGTTTCTTGGCATCGAACAAGCGGGCGGCTTCAAAACGCATCAGGCTGGCGGCTTCGACGTTGATGAAGGAACGTGCGATCGGAAATTGCACACCCTGATTCTGGCCGATTGGACGACCAAACACCACGCGATCCTTGACGTAGGCCGACACGCGGTCGACAAACCAGTAGCCGTCGCCGATACATTCTGCGGCAATCAGCGTGCGCTCGGCGTTCAGTCCGTCCAGGATGTACTTGAAGCCTTTGCCTTCCTCGCCGATGAGGTTCTCGACCGGAATTTCCAGATTGTCAAAGAACAGTTCATTGGTCTCGTGGTTGACCATATTGAGGATGGGCTTGACCGTCATGCCTGTTTTTACGGCCTCGTGCAGGTCAACGATAAAAATCGACATACCCTCAGATTTTTTCGTGACTTGATCCAGTGGCGTGGTGCGCGCCAGCAGAATCATCAGGTCAGAATGCTGCACACGCGAAATCCAGACTTTCTGGCCGTTGATCACGTAGCGGTCGCCTTTCCTGACCGCCGTCGTCTTGATCTTGGTGGTGTCCGTACCGGTCGAGGGTTCGGTGACACCCATCGACTGCAAGCGCAATTCGCCTGCGGCGATCTTGGGCAGGTACAGGTTTTTCTGGGCGTCCGAACCATGGCGCAGCAGCGTGCCCATGTTGTACATCTGGCCGTGGCAGGCGCCAGAATTGCCGCCGCTGCGGTTGATTTCTTCCATGATGATCGAGGCCTCGGTCAGCCCCAGGCCCGAGCCGCCGTACTCTTGCGGAATCAG
>CAIJKV010000321.1 GCA_903821335.1 uncultured beta proteobacterium | reverse complement strand
GTACTGCCGAACAATGCTAATCGGCGCACCGCCGCACAACACCAGTCGCACTTGCCCTTGCTGCGGTCACATCGCAAAAGAGAATCGCATCACGCAGGCCGTATTTTTGTGATTTCTTGAAATGCCAGTGAATAACCTGACCCAATGCGCAGAGTCAGTGCAGGACCACTGTGAAGCGGCCACAAAAATGTGCATGCCGCTTCAGAGGGCACTGCCGTTAATCGACTTGAGTTCAAGTTGCACGCGGTGCACTGAACGTTGCAACTGCTTCATCGGGTAGGTCAGCTCACTGAACTGACCTTCGCTAACCGCCTGGGGCAGGGGTTCAAGCGCAACGCCATCCTGACCGGGTGCCAGGGCAGGTAACAGGTGGGTCAGGTGGCTGGTCAATGCCTCAGGCACACGGGACATGCCGAGAAATAGGGTCATGACCGCAGCAATCTGCGAGGCCAGCATGTGGCTTTGAATCATCAGGTTGTTGAATTCGGCCACGTGGCGCTGCCGGGACCGGGGTTCAAGCATCATCCGGTAAAACGCTTCAGCAAAGTTGCTGAAGGCGATGTGGACATTTTTACGGCTCAGGCGCCACGCTAGGTCGGCTTCTTGCACGGAAGGTGACTGCATATTATTTCCAGCGGCCTTGCGCGCGTCGAGCAGATTCAGGCCGCAGCGCAGATATTCCCGATTAGCCGACACCGCCGCGCGTGCAAGAGACGGCATGAACTGTGACTCCCACCAGGGCAGGAAATAGCTGCATGCAAAGCAAACCATGGATCCGATCAACGTGTCGACAGCCCGGTCGCCGATAATCGTGAGCGATGAAGGGTCGATGAAGTGAAAGGCCAGCAGCACCGCATTGGTGTTGAACGTCGATGCAGCCATGTAGTTGATTTGCAGCAGGCTGCCGCCAACGATCGTCGACACGACCATCACAGTGAGAAGCACGCTGTTGCTGGGCTGGGTGTACAGCACGCCAAACGCCAGGGCGCACCCTAGAAGCGTGCCCAGCAGGCGCCAGCCGTTGCGTTGGCGCGTGAGTGCAAAGCCTGGCTTCATGATGATGAGCACGGTCAGCAAAATCCAGTAGCCCTGGCGCGCCAGAGTTGGGATCAGGGTTGACAGGGTCATGGCAATGCCGGCTGCCAGTGCCACGCGCAAGGCGTAGCGACAGAACGGCGAATCCAGTCGCAAGTTGCTGGTGATCATTCCCACCCGAAACTGCTGGCGCGACAGGAACTCACCCAGGGAATTGTCCATGTTGACGGCTTCGATGGGCTTTGCATCGCTTGACCCACGCGTGTGCTCATACATCCTGTCGATGATCCGCGCATTGTTGCGCAGGCGTCGCAAGACCTGCACGCACAGGGTGTAGACATCCGGGTCATGCTCGGCAAAGCCGTTCTGGTGCATTTGTTCGATTTCAAATTCAAGCGCACGCAGTTCAGCCTTGACGCTGCTGCGGTGTTGCGCTGTACGGTTACGCGATACCGCCAGCGCAATCCGGTCGATATCCATCGCGTTCTTGTACAGTGCATCACGCATGAACAGGATCGCGTCGGACCCCTCAAGGACTCGGCGCAACAGTGCATAGTCCGTGTGCGTGGCGACCAGGGTGTCCAGGATGGTGATCATTTCGATGAACAGGTTCCACAGCATGATGCGCCGGGGGTCATGCTTGGAGGCCTCGGTTGTCAACCCGCGCAGCACCATGTCGCGCGCGGCCTGGTGCTTTTCCGTCATGTCGGACTGACAGACAATCAGTTTTTGGTAACTTTCATCAAGGTCGTTGTCCAGGTTGTACATGTCGGCACGCCGGGCGATGTAGTCCGAGGTCGCAAACAGCGCCACCGACAGTGCCTGTTCTTTTTCCCGCAGGCTCATGACCTGGCTGAGCGCATAGCTGAACAACGCGTAAAACAGCCCGCCACCCATCGATACCAGCGTGTGCCGCCAGACTTCCTCGGTCGTCAGTGGTGAATGCATGGTCACCGTCATCAGCAACAGGCAGGCAAAGCCGATCTGTCCGCCCTTTTTTCCAAAGACCGAAAGCATTGAGAACAGAAAGCACTGGCCAATGACCGCAAACCAGATGAGTACCGGGTGTGAGGTGGCCAGACCCGTCACGGCGACGGTCAGCGTGCTGAGCAGCGCGCCGCCCAGCATTTCGTTGCGGCGGTTTTCGTGCGGACCAGGCTGGTCGATGAAGGCCACGCACAGTGCCCCGAAGGTGGCCACCAGGCCTTGGGCGTACCAGCCAAATATGCCGCCCAGCACCAGGACGGGGAGTAGGGTGCCCGCCGCTCGGCGCAGCCCACTATAAAAGTGATGACTGTAGATAAATCGCTGGAACTCGGAAACACTGATGTTCATGTGGAAATATGGGCGCCGCAGCGAATTTGTGCCTGAGCAGCCACTCTAGCGGAGTCCCGCATTGGTGACAACCTGAACGGACGCGGCAAACAAGCGAGGCCATTTGCGCTGCGACGCACAACACGTTAAAGTTAAAGATTCGTGCTTAAAAGGGCTTATCGCCCTTGGTGCAATGGCTTTTAAAGCGCGGGTCACACACCCGGGCACACAGGCCATCTACTTTGCCACTGTCCCGTCACAAGCGCGGCCAGGGCGTCCGTTTCGATCCAGTGCACCCCTGAAGGGTGCGTGCGTAGCCTGATGGCGAATGCGCGCCGGGTTGGCAAGGTGTCCGGGTGGCCAGGCTCAGTGAGTCTGAAAACGTCGGATCATGTTGTGCTTTCCGTCGCGGTTCAGTGGTTCCTTAATCTTGGGATGACAGTCAGATGGGCGATGCCGGTAATGAAAGGAATACCATAATGGAACTCAATGGCGCAGACATCGTCGTGCGTTGCCTGGCGGATGAAGGCGTGGAACACGTCTTTGGTTACCCCGGTGGCGCTGTGCTCTACATCTACGACGCGATCTACAAGCAAGACAAATTCAAACACATCCTGGTTCGGCACGAGCAGGCAGCCGTGCATGCCGCTGATGCCTATTCACGTTCGTCGAACCGGGTCGGCGTGTGCCTGGTCACAAGCGGTCCGGGTGTCACCAACGCGGTAACGGGCATTGCCACGGCCTACATGGACTCCATCCCGCTGGTGATCATCAGCGGGCAGGTTCCTACCGCAGCCATTGGTGAGGACGCTTTCCAGGAATGCGATACGGTGGGCATCACCCGCCCGTGCGTCAAGCACAATTTCCTGGTGCGCGACGTCAAGGACCTGGCCGAGACC
>CAIJKV010000320.1 GCA_903821335.1 uncultured beta proteobacterium | reverse complement strand
CGGCAGCCAGCAGCATCAGCACAAACAGCACGGGATGGGGCAACGGCAAGCCTGTCGCGCCATGCATGCCACCGACCGCCACGGCGGCCAGCGCACCGGCGTATAGCTGCCCTTCTGCGCCAATATTAAACAGCCGCGCCTTGAACGCGACCGCCACGGACAGACCGGTAAAAATAAGCGGAACCGCACGCGTCAGGGTTTCGGTCCAGGCGAAAACAGAACCGAACGCGCCCTGCACCAGCAGCACATAGGTTTGCGCGACGGGAGCGCCGGCCCACAGCACCAACAGGGTGCTCACCAGCAACACAAACGCGACGGCCAGCACAACGGCGGCGGCCACAACACGCGGCGTCGTGGCGTTGCGCTTTTCCAGTCTCATGCGGCCTGCCCCTGGACGGCGCCAGACTGCTCCAGGCCCAGCCCCGCCATCGCCATGCCAATCGACTGACGATCCCAGTCGCTGGCCGGCCGTGCCTCGGTGAGCTGACCAGCATGCATGACCGCAATACGATCGCCCAGCGTCATCACCTCGTCCAGGTCATCAGAGATCAGCAAAATGGCCGCCCCGGCGTCGCGCGCGGTGATCAACTGCTCATGCACGAAACTGACCGCACCGATATCGAGCCCCCAGGTCGGTTGATGGGCCACGATCAGACTTGGCGCATATTGTGCGTCTTGCGTGCCCGGAGCCATCAGTGCACGACCCAGGATGAGTTTTTGCATATTGCCGCCTGACAGATTGCGGGCTGGCGTATCAAGCTTGGCACCGCGCACATCGAACCGCTCAATGACTTGCCGTGCATAGGTGAATGCTGCGTCTTTTCTGACCCACCAGCCTGTTGAAAAGGCAGGGCTGCGCAAGCGCTCGGCAATGATGTTTTCCCAGACAGGCAGATCACCCACCAGGCCGACCGACTGACGGTCTTCCGGAATACGCGCCACGCCCATCGCCACCCGTTCGCCAGGGTTCGCCCGAAGGGGTTGATCGCGTAGCGTGACCCGTCCGCTCGCGGCGGACTGGATACCGAACAGCACATCACACAAGGTGCTCTGACCGTTGCCAGACACCCCCGCCACAGCGATGATTTCACCACGACGGATCTCCAGGCTGACCCGGCGCAGCACCTCGCGTGGCGAACCCAGGTCGGCCAACGTGGTCACCGCCTCAAACCGGCAGACGGCTGGACCCGAGACGTGCGCAGCGGGGCGCCGCCCCGGCGCAGACACCGCATGCCCGACCATCCAAAGAGCCAGTTGCGCCTGAGTCAGTCCTTCGGACGACGCCTGCGCCACCAACTCGCCAGTGCGCAAGACCGCGACACGATCACACACGCGCAACACTTCGCCCAGTTTGTGACTGATAAAAATAACGGACAACCCTTCCTTGACCCACTGAGCCAGGGCTTCAAAGAGATTTTCACTCTCCTGCGGGGTCAGCACCGATGTCGGTTCATCCAGAATCAGGATTTTTGCGCCCCGAACCAGCGCCTTGATGATTTCGACCCGTTGACGCTCGCCCACCGAAAGCGTGCCGACGCGCGCGTGCGGATTGATTTCAAGTCCGAAGCGGGCAGCCACCGACTCAAGATGGTCTAGCGCCGCGCGCCGGTTGGTCACGGGACGCCACAGCGACTCAGTACCCAACATGACGTTTTCAAGAACGGTCAGGTTGTCGGCCAGGGCAAAGTGCTGATGCACCATGCCGATCCCGGCCGCCAGGGAGGCGCCAGGGCTACCAGGCTCCAGCGGCAGACCCATCACCTCGATGTCGCCCTCGTCGGCCGTGTAGTGGCCAAATAGAATTGACATCAGGGTGGATTTTCCGGCGCCGTTTTCACCCAGCAACCCAAGAATTTCACCCGCCTTCAGGTCAATCGAAATGTTGCGGTTGGCAACCAGCGACCCAAAACGCTTGGTCACTCCCTTGATACTCAGGACACTGGGTGACGTCACGATAAAAGATTTGAAAGAGAGTTGCTCACGACAGCCGAGATATCAGCGGGCGGTGGATTTTGGCTGCGTATCGTCAACCTTGACCGTGAATGTGCCGTCGAGAATTTCCTTTTCACGTGCCCGCACTTTGGCCACCAGTTCGGCCGGAATCTTTGACTCGAACGTGCCCAGGGGCGCCAGCGCAGACCCCTTGTACTTCATCGTCGAATACTGACCGTAATCCTCGGGCTTGAACTGTCCGTCCTTGGCCAGCTTGATCGCATGGTCGATCGTGGGTTCCATCATCCACAGAGCCGAGGCCACCACGGTGTCGGGATATTGCGGCTGGGTATTGATCACGTTGCCGATGGCCAGAACTTTGCGCTCTTTAGCCGCGTCGCTGACACCAAAACGTTCTGCGTACAGGACGTCGACGCCACGATCAATCATCGCCATGGCCGCTTCCTTGGCCTTTGGCGGATCGAACCAGCTGTTGATAAAGGTGACTGTGAACTCAACCTTTGGGTTGATTTCTTTTGCACCTGCCATGAAGGCCTGCATCAGGCGATTGACCTCAGGGATGGGAAAGCCCCCCACCAGGCCGATCTTGTTGCTCTTGGTCATGCCACCTGCGATCATGCCGCTCAGGTAAGCAGGTTCCTGGATAAAGTTGTCAAAGATGCTGAAATTTGGCTCTTGGGGTTTGCCCGAAGATCCAAGCAGGAAGGAAATCTTGGGGAAGTCCTTGGCGACCCGGCGTGCAGCCGCCTCGACGGCGAACGCTTCGCCCACAATCATCTGGTTGCCTGCCGTGGCGTACTCGCGCATGACCCGCTCATAATCGGCGTTGGTGACATTTTCGGTGGCCTTGTACTCGATCTCACCGCGTGCCTCGGCTGCCTTGAGCGCCTGGTGAATCCGGCTCACCCACTGCTGCTCGAACGGCACGGTGTAGATTGCGGCGACTTTGAGTTTGGCTTGGGCGACAGCGACACCGGGCAGCGCCGCAACCGTCGCGAGCGCCACGCCTGCAGCCAATGCGAAACGACGACCATGATTCACGATATTCATGCTTTCCCCTGGTTAAAAAATGCGTGGAAACTGCTGAACTAAATAGGCTATTGCGTCCCGAATATGCGGTCGCCCGCATCGCCCAGGCCAGGCAGGATATAGCTGTGCGCATCCAGTTCACGGTCAATCGCCGCAGTGTAGATCGGCACATCCGGATGTGCTTTTTGCAGCGCGGCCACGCCTTGCGGACAAGTCAGCAGGCACACAAACTTGATCGACTTTGGATGGGTCTTCTTGATGCGGTCAATCGCGGCGACTGCCGAGTTGCCCGTCGCGAGCATGGGGTCCACGACGATCACATCGCGTTCGTGCATATCCTTTGGCATCTTGAAGTAGTACTCGACGGCCTGCAGCGTCTTGGGGTCGCGATACAAACCAATGTGCCCGACACGTGCGCCCGGCACAACATCCAGCATCCCATCCAGAATGCCTGTTCCGGCACGCAAAATCGAAGCAAAAACCAGTTTCTTGCCGTCGATGACCTTCGCTTTCATGGCCTCGAGCGGGGTCTCGATCTCAACCTCCTGCATGGGCATATCACGCGTGATCTCGTAGGTCATCAAGGCCGCAAGTTCTTTAAGCAATCGGCGAAAACTGCTGGTGCTGGCGGTCTTTTTACGCATCAGCGTCAGCTTGTGCTGGACTAATGGATGATCAATGACATGTACGTTGCTCATGGAGGCCAAAATCCTGAAATTGGTTTGTAACAATCACCCCACAGAATATACCGCCGAAAACAAGTTGGGCTCCTGAAAAATCAGGAGCCCTTGAACTTTTCAAGTACTTTGTCGGATTGAGCGCGCAGTGCGTCAACAGCCGCGCGATTAAACCAGGCGGGTCAGCCAGCCATGGCGATCAGGCGCACGCCCGTGCTGGATGTCGGTCAGTTCCTGGCGCAGCGCCATGGTCAGTTTGCCGGCCGGAGCATCCGGGCTGCCAACCTCGAAACCACGACCCTTGATCGAGGCGATCGGGGCCACCACGGCAGCGGTCCCGCAAGCAAAAGCCTCGGTGACGTCGCCAGATGCCATGCCGTCAAGCAACTCGGCAAGCATAATTTTGCGCTCGACTACCTTGTGACCACGGTCGCGCGCCAATTGCAGGATACTGACCCGTGTCACGCCCTCGAGAATGCTGCCCGTCAGTTCCGGGGTCACCAGCGTGCCGTCCTTGAGTACCATGAAAATATTCATGCCGCCCAGTTCTTCGAGGTACTTGCCTTCCAGTGGATCAAGGAACAGAACCTGGGCACACCCGTTTTCGTAGGCTTCTTGTTGGGGCAACAAAGACGCCGCGTAATTACCACCGCATTTGGCTGCCCCCGTGCCGCCTTTGGCAGCCCGCGCGTAGTCGGTCGACACCCAGATCGAAACCGGTGCCACACCCTTGGCAAAATAGGGGCCCACCGGGCTGGCAATCACATAATAGGCAGCCTTGTGGGCCGAACGCACCCCAAGGAAACTTTCGTTCGAAATCATGAAAGGCCTGATATACAGGCTGGTCTCGGGCTCGGATGGCACCCAGTCCGCATCGGCCGTCACCAATTGCCGGATGGACTCGACAAACACATCGGTCGGGAGTTCAGGCAAGGCCAGACGGTGAGCCGAGCGCTGCATGCGCTCGGCGTTGGCTTGTGGACGGAACGTCCAGACCGAACCATCAGGATGTCGATAGGCTTTCAGGCCTTCGAATATTTCCTGGGCATAGTGCAGCACCGAGGCAGCCGGATCGAGCAACAGCGGGCCATAGGGTTTGACTTGCGCGTCGTGCCAGCCCCGTTCT
>CAIJKV010000319.1 GCA_903821335.1 uncultured beta proteobacterium | reverse complement strand
TGTCCCCTGGCGTGCGCCCCTTGGCCTGCAGCTTTCTGGCCAGGCCGGCCGGGTCACTCGTCATGGCGATCACACGCCACCCGGCCCGCGTGAGCAGCGTCGCGAACAACACATGCCACGAGTCAAGATGCCCCTCGTTCGAGATGGGGTTGACCAACACGATGGTGTCACGCGGTTTCATCGGTGCGCAGCCATCAGCGGCTTCGGGCAGCGTCGTAGACGGCCATATATTGTGCGGTGACTACTGCAGCCGCATATTTTGACAAGGCTGATTGTCGGGCGGCTTCGGACAATGCCTGCCACCGCTGCTTGTCGGCAAGCACCCACAGTACGCCTTGTGCCAGGTCGCCGGTATCAAACGGTTTTGCCAGCCAACCCGTTCGCTGATGGGTCACGATGTCAGGCAGGCCACCTATCGTAAAGGCCACGACAGGGGTGCCGCAGGCGTGAGACTCCACGGCAGTATTGGGCAGGTTGTCCTGCCTGGACGGCACCATCATGACGTCGGCCGCGCAATACAGGGTGGCCAACACGTGATCGTCATGCACGGGCCCCAACCAATGAACCGGGCATGGCCAGTCTGCCGAACCAGCGGGGCGACGTTGACCAAACATCAGCAGCTCAACCTGTCCGGGGGCCGAGGCCTCGACGCGCGCCATGCATTCCCGCAGTAAATCCTCTCCTTTCAGGTGCGGCATACCGCCTGCCGAACCCGCCAGAACAAATTGCTTGTCTGGGTCCAGCCCGAGCGCTGCGCGGGCAAACTGACGCGGAAGCGGGCGCCACAGTTGCTCCATCTCGAGAGGATTCGGGATCACATGAACCGGTGAATCCCGGAACAACACGCTGTCGCGCACACAACCCGCCATCCAGTTGCCTGGCGTCACGATGGTGAAACGCTGGTTCGCCCAGGCACGGCGCTTGGCTTGCCAGGTCAGCCGATTCAAGTCAGGCCCGCTTTCACCCGCGGGACGATTGTCGGGCAGGTAGCCCACCCGAAACCGGGAATGTTCATCGTCCGGCGCCACATGCTCACCGCCACAAAAGGCCCACATGTCATGCAGCGTCCAGACCAACGGTTTGGTCAGGCGGCCGATATCCTCAACCGAAAGGAATTTGGCGATCCAGTGAATGTTGAGTACGTCGGCGTCGCACTGATTCAGTTCGTCAACCAGGCCTGCGGTCTCATGGCCGAACGAATGCAGGATCAGATTGTCGGTCTTGAACTTCTTGTGGTTGCGGTCTCGCAGTTCGCGCTGCAGTCGCGACACGATCCGCTGCCGCAGCGTTCGGGGCGCGGGTCCTGCGATCACACGGTCGTTGGCCGTTTCGCGGGTCAGCACCCGCATGTGGCTGTCGATCCCGCATTGTGTGAGTGCGACATGTAACCGGTAGGCTGCGCGCGAGGCGCCACCACTGTTGTCGTCACGCGAGAGTTGCCAGACTTTCATCTTCATTTCCCTGAATGGAGGCGAACGCCACAACGGGCCATCATGTTGAACAGGTGGGTGCGAAGTGCGTCCTGGCTAAAGTCATCCCGGTACGCACCAAACCCGCCGCGCGTCGCCGTTTCGTTGGTCAGGTCGGTCAACGCACTCAGCATCAGGCCGACATCGTCCTGGGGCACGGCCTTGCCGATTCCATAGTGCCTCACACGATCGCCCATCAGGTGATTGTCGGCCACCAATATCGGTTTTTCAAAGGCGGCGGCTTTTCCAAGCATATTGCTACTGATGGTGAAATCACGATAAACGGCAAACAGAATATCTGAAGCCTGAATGATGGCGT
>CAIJKV010000318.1 GCA_903821335.1 uncultured beta proteobacterium | reverse complement strand
GGCCATCGGCCATCCCATGCTGCCGACGCCTACAAATCCAATGGTTGGTTTCGTGCGCATTATTTAGCGACCTTCTTGGCAGCTGCTTTCTTTGCAACCGCCTTTTTTGCAACCGCGTTCTTTGCAGCGGCCTTTTCAAAAGCGCCTTCCTCTTCGAGCACGACGTTGGCGACCTTGAAGGCATCGAGGCCAGCGGGAATACCGCAGTAAACCGTCGCGTGCAACAGGACTTCCTTGATCTCTTCGACCGTGACGCCGTTGGCGAGCGCACCTTTGACATGCAGTTTGATTTCAGCGGGGCGGTTGAGCGCCGTCAGCATGGCCAGGTTCAGCATGCTGCGTGTTTTGCGCGACAGGCCTTCACGTGTCCAGGCATAGCCCCAGCACATTTCAGTCGTGATGTTCTGGAACGCCATCGTAAAGCCGTTGGCTTTTGCCAGCGAGCCATCGACATAGTCGGCACCCAGCACTTCGCGGCGAACGGCCAAGCCATCCTTGAATAGTTTTGAGGTTGCTTTTTTCGTGGTCATGGTTGGATTCCAGTAAAGAATAGTGAGTCAGTACTTGAGTGAATGAACAATTGTGATTCGGATTGTGGACGCACAGGTTTTATTCTGTCAAGCAGATTGTCAGACAATCTGCTTGACATGTCGGTTTCACACCCATCAAAATGCGTCCATGAATAACGTGACGCCGATGGTTTTCGAAAAGCCCGCTACCTTGCGTGAGCGCGTCGAAGACTACCTGCGCAGCGCCATCATGCAAGGGCAGATGCGCGGGGGAGAGCGCCTGCGCGAGCAGGAACTATGCGATTTGCTGAATGTCAGCCGGTCCACGCTGCGCGAGGCACTGCGCACGCTTGAGGCCGAGCGCCTGATCGCGATCGAGCCGCATCGTGGGCCCAGTGTGGCGCGCATGACCGAGAAGGCAGCGCGTGACCTGTATGCCATCCGGGCGTTGCTCGAAGGCCTGGCGGCACACGAATTTGCAAGGCTGGCCGATGACAGTCAGATCGAGCAGTTGCGTCAGCAGGTGCGCAATCTGCACAGCTTTCGGGGGAAGTCGGATCGTGCTGGCTTGTTGATGGCAAAGCATCTCTTCTACGACGTGCTGCTGTCCGGTTGCGGCAACGCGCTGGTCAAGGAAATGCTGCTGGGCATGCTGTCACGCATTAATTTGTTGCGCGCCACGTCGTTTGCCGGCACCGAACGGCTGACTCAAAGTTTGCTGGAAATAGACCAGATATTTGAATGCATTCAAGCGCGCAATCCGGCGGGGGCCCAGCGCGCGGCGCAACTGCACATTGAGAATGCAGAGCGGGCGGCGCTCGATGTCTTGTGCAAGGCACGGGATGCGGGCGTGGAAAATGCTGAAAATGGCTAAATAACAATCGGAAGAAGACAACATGACATTGCCAAATTATGAAATTTTTGCACTCCGCTATGCCACGCTTGAGGCGCGCACCCGTCGGGACAATTTCATTACGCATGATCCGCATGATGAACCCATGCCGATGGACTACTTTGTCTGGTTGATCCGTGATGGCAACCGAGCGGTGCTGGTCGACACGGGGTTCAATGCGCGCCAGGCTAAAGAGCGGGGTCGCCAGCTCATTCGTTGCCCGATTGGCGCGCTGTCGCACCTGGGTTTGCAGGCAGACCAGATTCAGGACGTGGTCCTGACGCATCTGCACTATGACCATGCCGGCAACATCGGCCTGCTTCCCAATGCCACGTTTCACATTCAGGAAGACGAAGTGAACTACGCGTGCGGGCGCCATATGTGCAAAGGCCTGTTCCGCCACGCCTACGACATCGAGGATGTCGTGGATCTCATCCGTCGCGTCTATGCAGACCGCGTAGCATTTCATTCTGGCGCCCATGCGCTGGCACCAGGAATCGAGCTGGTGCGCATCGGTGGCCACACCATGGGCTTGCAGTCTCTGCGCGTGCATACGGCACGTGGGTGGGTGGTGCTTGCCTCCGACGCCAGCCACTATTACGAAAACATGCAAAAGCCTTCCCCGTTCCCGATTGTCTTTCACCTGGGCGAAATGCTCGAGGGATACGACACGTTGCGGGCGCTGGCTGACTCGCCCGAGCACATCATTCCGGGGCACGACCCGCTCGTGCGTGCCCGATATCCGTTCTGGGGCGATCCGGCCAACGATATCGTGGCTTTGCACCTGCCACCCAAGGCTGGCACATAAACGGTTATAATTCATCGACTTTTGAGGAGCGTTGCGACGGGTTTGCACAGAATGCTTGTGCACTGGCTTTGCCAGATCACCCGCCAGGCTCAAAAGCTTCCACGTTACCGTCGGCGTTTCGCCGACCTTAACGGCGCTCCCCCAATCCTGCATGGCAGCGGTTGCGGTGGTGCTCATTCACAGCCGTCATGCAATTGCCAGGCAGGCCCAACGGAGCTTACTGACATGAATGCTGTGACTGAAAAATTTTCTGACTACGTTGTTGCCGACCTTGATCTCGCAGGCTGGGGTCGTCGTGAAATTGCCATTGCCGAAACCGAAATGCCTGGCCTGATGGCTACGCGCGAAGAATTCGCAATGACCCAACCCCTCAAGGGCGCACGCATCACGGGCAGCCTGCACATGACGATCCAGACTGCGGTCCTGATCGAAACGCTGCAGGCACTCGGCGCCGACGTGCGTTGGGCCTCGTGCAATATTTTCTCGACCCAGGATCACGCTGCCGCCGCCATTGCGGCAACAGGCACTCCTGTGTTTGCCAAGAAGGGCGAAAGCCTGGTCGAGTACTGGGAATACACCCACAAGATTTTTGAATGGCCCGGCGAGCATCAGGCCAACATGATTCTTGACGATGGCGGCGACGCCACGCTGTTGCTGCATCTGGGCACCAAAGCTGAGTCGGACCTGTCCGTACTCGACCATCCCGGTTCCGAAGAAGAGGTGATTTTGTTCGCCTCGATCAAGGCACAACTCAAGCGCGACCCCAAGTGGTACTCGGTTCGTCTGGCTCAGATCAAGGGCGTGACGGAAGAAACCACGACCGGGGTGCATCGTCTGTACCAGATGTCTAAGAAAGGCGAACTGGCTTTCGCGGCCATCAACGTCAACGATTCAGTGACCAAGTCCAAGTTCGACAACCTGTACGGTTGCCGTGAGTCACTGGTTGATGGCATCAAGCGCGCTACGGATGTCATGGTCGCTGGCAAGGTTGCCGTGGTGGCGGGTTACGGCGATGTGGGCAAAGGCTCGGCACAGGCGCTTGCTGCCCTGCGCGCGCAAGTCTGGGTCACCGAAATCGACCCGATCTGTGCCCTGCAAGCCGCGATGGAAGGCTTTAAAGTCGTCACGATGGACGAGGCCGTGGACAAGGCTGACATATTCGTGACGGCGACTGGCAACTACCATGTCATCACGCGTGAGCACATGGAACGCATGAAAGATCAGGCCATCGTTTGCAACATCGGTCACTTCGACAACGAGATCGACGTCGCAGGCATCGAAGATCTGCAATGGGAAGAAATCAAGCCACAGGTCGATCACGTGATTTTCCCTGACGGCAAGCGCATCATCATGCTGGCCAAGGGCCGACTGGTTAACCTGGGTTGCGGAACGGGCCATCCTTCGTTCGTGATGTCCTCCTCGTTCACCAACCAGACCATCGCGCAGATCGAACTCTTT
>CAIJKV010000317.1 GCA_903821335.1 uncultured beta proteobacterium | reverse complement strand
GCCAGGGGTGTGCGAGATTCTTCGACCTCGGTCAGCGGGCAGGCGCCAAAGGGTGCGGTGGGCGTCAGCAACGCGTCCACGTTGTCCATCCAGCGCGTCCATTCTGCGATCGTACGACGGTGGGCGGCCATCGCATCGATATAGTCGGCCGCCGACACCTTGCTGCCAGACTGCACCCGTCGCCGTACAAATTCCCCAAAGGGCTTGGCGGGCTCGTCAATGTAAGCGCGATGAATCGCATAGGCCTCGGCCGCGATGATCTGACCGTTGCGCCGCATCATGTCGTCAAAATCGAAGGGGAACGGCTTGTCGATGATCTCGGCGCCAAGATCCACCATCACGCGACGCGTATCGTCAAGGATGCGCAGCACGTCGGCCTCCATCGCAACCGGATACTGTTCAGGTGGCATCAGGGCAATGCGTATGCCCTGCAGGGGTCTGGCCCCAGGGGCCGGTGCCTGCCACTGGAACAGCGGCGCCTGGCAGCTCGACGGGTCGAGCGGATCGGCACCCGCCATGGCTTGCATCAGCCATGCAGCATCTTGTACGGTTCGAGTCATCGGGCCAATCGAGTCGAGCGTACCTGACAGCGGCACGGCGCCGTGCAGACTGATCAGGCCACGTGTCGTCTTCAAGCCCGTAATGCCGTTCAGGGCCGCAGGAATGCGCACCGAGCCGCCTGTGTCGGAACCTAACGCCGCAGGTGCCAGCCCGGCGGCCACCGCCACACCGGAGCCGCTTGACGAGCCGCCAGGGACACGATGGGTATTTAAGTCCCAGGGATTCCAGGGTGTGCCCATCACGGGGTTGGTTCCCCAGCCCCCAAAGGCAAACTCAACCATGTGCGTTTTGCCCAGGATCACCATCCCCGCCTGCAACAGTCGCTGCACTGCCGTCGCGGTCGTCGTGCTGCGACGCCCCACCCAGTCCTGGGAACCTGCTGTCGTGATCTGGCCTTCGATGTCGCACAGGTCCTTGACCGCGAGGGGCAAGCCGTCAAGCGGGCCCAGGCAATAGCCGGACGCACGTCGCGCGTCTGCCGCGCGCGCGAGCTGGAGCGCACTGTCCTCGTCCACACGTACGTAGGCACCCAAGGCAGTGTTGCCCAGCGCGATGCGCCCGAGATACACGCGCGTCAGTTCTTCAGAGGAAAAGGTCGCGTGCTGCAGGCCGTGGGCAAGCTCGGTCAGGCTAAGGAAAGCAAGGTCGGACATAGGAAAACTCCTGAAAATCCATCAAAAGGGTGTCGAACAAACACGCAAATAGCATGCCAGACCTGAGACCTGAGACCTGACCTGACCACCGGGCGTTCATACTATTTTCCTGTCCCGCAAGCCCTGAATTTGTGCCAGAGTCAGTCCAAGCTCATCCATCAGGACCTGCTCACTGTGCTCGCCGAGCATGGGCGGTGCCCTGTGTTGCACGGGCGTACGGGAAAACAGCAGGGGATTACGCACCAGTTTGACGTTCACGCCGCTTGAGTGAGGAACGTCGATGGCAATCTTGCGATGCTGTGTTTGCGGGTCGGCGAAGACCTCAGCCATGTTGTTGATCGGGCCCGACGGCACGCCTGCCTGCTCAAGGCGCGTCAGCAATTGCGCCTTGGTGTACTTAACGGTCTCGGGCAACAGGGACTGCTGCATCAGGGCACGGTTGGCGATGCGCTGCGGATTGGTCGAGAAGCGTGGATCGGCAGCCAACGCCTGCAGGCCAAGCGCCTTGCACAACGCGTTGAACTGACCATTATTGCCGGCG
>CAIJKV010000316.1 GCA_903821335.1 uncultured beta proteobacterium | reverse complement strand
TCCAAGCGTAACGCCTACATTGCCATTGGTGGTCTCGGACTGCTGGGGGCGGCCACCTATCTTGCCTGTGCGTGGCAGCTGCCGTTTGGTCAGCTCGATCAACCGGGTGCGGCCGTGTTTCCGATTTTTGTGTCGATCCTCGTGGCGCTGACGAGCCTGATGACACTCTACGAAGGCCTGATGACGCGCCTTGAGGATCAGGTGGCGTTGCCAACGCGACAGGGCCTGGGAAACCTGCTTCGCATGGTGGGCCTGATGCTGGGCTATCTGCTGGCCTTGCCCTGGCTGGGGCAATTGCTCAGTAGCCTGTTGTTCGCCTGCCTCTTCATGCGCATGCTTTCCCCAGTCAGCTGGGCGCGGTCGATTTTTTACGGCGCTGTCATGGCTGGCCTGCTTTATTTCGCCTTTGTCGTGCTGTTAAAGGTTCAGATGCCACGCGGCGTGTTGCTCTTCTGGTGATAAGGAAGGACCCCGATGAGTCCGATTGACGGCTTGCTGTATGGCCTGGGCATTGCGATGTCCTGGCAGAACCTGTTCGCCGCCTTTCTTGGCGCGCTGGCGGGTACTGCTATCGGGGTGTTGCCGGGTCTGGGGCCTGTCGCCGGCATCGCCATGATCCTGCCGATGACCTTTGCCTTCGATCCGATCGCGGGGCTGATCATGATGGCGGGCATTTATTACGGCGCAATGTATGGCGGGTCAACGACTGCGATACTCATCAACATGCCCGGCGAGTCCGCGTCGGTCATGACGGCAATCGATGGCTACAAACTGACACAAAAGGGTCGTGCCGGTGCCGTGTTATGCCTGGTGGCGGTCGGTTCCTTCATCGGCGGCACCGTCTCAGTGGTGGGCGTCATGCTGTTTTCGCCGCTGCTTGCGCAGTTCGGACTGCTATTTGGTCCGGCAGAATTTTTTGCTTTACTGGCAGGCGGCCTGCTGGTGTTGTCAAGGATATCGGGCGGCACACCCGCCGGCGGTCTGTTTCCGATGGCGATCGGGCTGTTGCTCAGCACCATTGGTCTTGAGGCAGTGACTGGTCAGAACAGGTTCACTTTTGGCATCAATGAACTCAGCGACGGCGTGCAACTGGTGGCCATGGTGGTTGGCCTTTATGGTGTCGCCGAGATCATGTCACTGGTCGAGTCCCCCACGAAAAACGTCCGCCCGCTAGGCGTGAAGCTGCGCGAGATGATGCCGACCAGGCAAGAGTGGCGCCGATCGATGGCACCATTTTTCCGGGGGACCGTGGTTGGCTTTCTGTTTGGCTTGCTGCCGGGGCCCTCCGCCTCGCTTTCCAGCTTTGCGTCGTACCGGCTTGAAAAGGCCGTGTCCAAACATCGCGCGGAAATCGGGCAGGGGGCGGTCGAAGGTGTCGTCGGTCCGGAAACCGCCAACAACGCTGCAGCCACCACGTCCATGGTGCCGTTACTGGCGCTTGGTATTCCCTTCGGGTCGGTGACGGCCCTGATGCTGGCCGCGATGATGGTGCATGGCGTGCAGCCCGGGCCGATGCTGATTACGCAGCATCCGGAGATTTTCTGGGGTGTCATCGCATCGATGCTGATCGGCAACGTGATGCTGTTGATCCTGAATGTTCCGATGATCAGTATCTGGGTCAGCCTGCTACGCATTCCGCATTACATATTCCTGCCGCTGATCCTGATCATGGCCTTTGTCGGTGCCTACAGCGTGAACAACAGCGTGGTCGACCTGTACGTGCTGGTGCTGCTGGGCGTGGTGGGCTACGTCCTGCATATGTTCCATTTTCAGCTGGCACCGATGGTCGTGGGCCTGGTGCTTGGTCCTGAAATTGAAAAGCATCTGCGCGAAGGCCTGTTCATGAGTCAGGGTGACTTGTCGCTGTTCTACACCAGCCCGATTGCCATCGGGATCTGGATTGTGGTGGCGCTGGTGATGACCGCTGGTCTGCAGCGCAAGCTGTTTCGCCTGATTCTGGGCAATCTTTCACGGAAAACCGTGCTTGAAAATGAAGAGTAAATGTGGACCCCTTATCGGCCCCGTACCGGATCACCTTGCCTGAACCGTTGCCGGATTCCCTTACAGAACCCCATGCCTGACCCCATGCCGGACCCCTAACCAACTCCGTTGACGACCCCCTTGCGGGCCGCGTGCATCGATCGTGTTGTGGTCGCGGGTGTTAGTCGCGCTCTCTGAGAATGCTTTCGAGCATCTGCGCGAGGTCCATCAGCTTGGGTGCCACGCTTTTACGGAACACCCGTTCCGACACGGTGGCCACCGCTGAGCCGCAGTTCAACACATAGGGAATCGAGCCGTCCTGGCGGACAATCGGCACGGCCACGGTGTTGTAGGCTTTATGAAAGGCGCCGGCGTTCATGATGTAGCCACTGCTGGAATATTCGGCGAGTGCTTTGTTGAACTCTCTTTTGACCTGGTTCCAGAGTTCAGGGTTGTCGGTACGGATTTCCTTGATCACTTCGGTGCGCTCTGTCGATTTCAGCCCGGCCAGGTACGCCCAGCCCAAGGCGGACGAAGCGATCGGCACCGCCGAGCCGACACGCAGATTGAGCAACAACTGGTTGCGCCCCTCGCGGCGTTCAACAAATACCATGTCAAGCTTGTCGCGTGTTGCCAGGCCGCAGGCCGCCCCGAACTGGGTAGCCAGTTCCTGCATGTGCGGGTAGGCAAGTTCGGTGATGCTCAGGCCCGCCACAGCGCTATAGCCCAGGCGAAGCGCGCCCATGCCGGGACGCATTTTGTCGCCGGCCACGGCGACCAGCGTCCCCAACTCGAGCATGGTGTGACAGAGACGCCAGACCGTCGGCTGGGGCAGGCCAGTCAGCTTGGCAATTTCCGAGCCGCTCAATTCGGGTTGTGAGACGGTAAAGCAGCCAAGAATTTGCAGGCCGCGGGCGAGGGCGGTCACAAACTGTCGGTCTTTTGGCGGTGCCGGCTCTGCGTGGCGAGCCGGAGATTTTGTTGCTCTTGTAGCCATGATGATCGAGGACCGATAGGTTGACGAGCTGGCGGGCGGGTGTTGACGCGAACTGACTTTGGGCAGCACGACAAATATGCTTGCGTCACCCATAGGCATCAGGTACGATATTTCGCAATGAGTTATTTATTTGCTGTGCAAATAATATCAAAAAAATATAAATAAAAATACTAGAATAAAAACACTAGCACTGCACAAGCTGATGCAGGTTCAAAAAAATAGCGCTGAAAAATAGTGCTGACAATGAAAGGGGGCGATATGAAAAGCGCGTTATTTTCTGAATTGCAAATCAGGGGGTTGCGGCTAAAAAATCGTGTCGCGCTATCGCCCATGCTGACCTATGCGGCCGAACAAGGTCACCTGACCGGGTGGCATTTCGCACACTACACAAAATATGCCGTCGGTGGCGTGGGCCTGGTCTTCGTCGAGTCGACCAAGATTGATCCGCGCGGATGCACCACCCCCAGGGACCTGGGCCTCTGGAAAGATGAGTTTGTCGAACCGATGACAAGACTGGTGACGATGCTCAAGTCTTATGGCGCGGCAGTCGGTATCCAGCTCGGTCACTCTGGGCGCAAGGCCCGTCAGTCATTGCCCTGGCATGGGCGCACCCCGTTGGACGATAGTCAGCCGGGCGTTGATCACGCCGAGCACTGGGAGCTGATCGGTCCCAGCGCCGTGGCGGCCGGCTCCAGGGCCAGTGTGCCCAGGGCGATGACCCTGGAAGACATCGCCCAACAGATCCAGTTTTGGGCAGACGCCGCTGCACGCGCCGATCGCGCGGGATTTGATGTCCTGGAAATCCATGGCGCGCACGGGTACTTGCTGCACCAGTTCCTGTCGAGTGAATCGAATCAGCGCACGGATGTATACGGTGGCTCTTTTGAGAATCGCATGCGTTTCCCACTTGAAGTCGTCGAAAGAGTGCGGCAGGTGTGGCCAGCTGAAAAGCCCCTTTTCCTGAGAATATCGGCGACGGATGAGGCCGGTTGGACGATCGAGGAAAGCATTGCGTTCTGTCGCCAACTGAAGGCCAGGGGTGT
>CAIJKV010000315.1 GCA_903821335.1 uncultured beta proteobacterium | reverse complement strand
GGACCTGATTTCGCAGACGGCAGGCATGATGATCGGCGCGGCAAGCGTGCTCGTCTATACCCTGTTCGGGGGCATGTGGGCTGTCGCGATTACCGACTTTATCCAGATGATCATTATCGTCGTGGGCATGCTCTATATCGGGGGAGAGATGACGACGCAGACAGGCGGCATCGGGGTCGTGATCCAGCATGCCTCCGAGGCAGGAAAACTGAATTTCTGGCCCGACATGAACTTGCCGGCGATTCTCGGGTTTGTCGCCGCGCTGGTGACGATGATGCTCGGTTCCATTCCGCAACAGGATGTGTTTCAGCGGATTACGTCGTCCAAAAACGTCAATATCGCTGTTCGCGCTGCGATTCTTGGCGGCATCCTGTATTTTTTCTTTGCCTTCGTGCCAATCTACCTGGCGTATTCGGCAAGCCTCATCAACCCCGGGCTGGTCGAGCAATATCTGCAGACCGACGCGCAAATGATCCTGCCCAAGCTGATCATGGGGCATGCGCCGCTTTTTGCGCAAATCATGTTCTTCGGCGCCCTGTTGTCTGCCATCAAGAGTTGTGCAAGTGCGACGCTGCTCGCGCCTTCCGTGACGTTCGCCGAAAATATTGTCCGCGGAATGTACAAGCGGCTGTCCGACCAGGATTTATTAAAGATCATGCGCGTGACAGTGCTGTGTTTTACCGTCATCGTGACTTTTTTTGCGATCAATTCACAGTTGTCGATTTTTAAAATGGTCGAGAGTGCCTACAAGGTGACCTTGGTCGCAGCGTTTGTCCCGCTGGCTTTTGGCGTGTACTGGTCGCGGGCCAATTCGCTTGGTGGGCTGCTTGCGGTGCTAGGTGGCCTGAGCACCTGGATCATCTGTGAGGTTCTCGCACCTGAGGGACTGGTGCCGCCGCAACTCGCCGGGTTGGGCGCCAGCATCGTGGGCATGCTGACCGGCGGCCTGGTGCCGCCCGGGCGCCTGCGCGCAGCCTGAAGCCCTTGGCTTAAGTGCCTGACAGGCCTTTCGCGCCGAACGTTGCCTCGACGCCTTCGATCACGATGACCGTTCGCTTGGCAGACTGTTTGCTGATTTTCAGCACTTCCTGATAGGCGACAGAGTCATAAAAGCTGTTTGCCGCCGTGGCGTCAGGGAACTGGATGACGACCAGGCGTGTGGGTGACCACAGGTCTGACTCTTTGACGGTGAATTCACCGCCCCGTGCCAGGTACTGGCCGCCGTATTGTTCAGCGAGCGGCCTGGCACGCACTTTGTATTGTTCGTACAACTCGGGGTTTTCAAGCAAGGTGTCGACAATCAGGTATGCAGGCATGGCGTTTCCTGGTTAAAGGACGTTGTTGAGCAGTGTCGCGACCGCGCGGGTCAGGTCGGGACAACGTTGCCCGGATATCAAGGAGCAGTCAAGCTTTTTTGAGAAACTCGGCCTTAAGCATAAAACTGCCTGCGTCCATCCGGCAATCGACCTCATGGCCGTCTGTGCCGTTGCCCAGACGAATGCTTTTGACCTTGGTGCCTTTCTTGAGCACGATGGACGAGCCTTTCACCTTGAGGTCTTTGATCAGGATGACCGCGTCGCCGTCGGCAAGGGGGTTGCCATTTGCATCACGGATCGCGCCCTCGTCATTCGGGGACTCCGGGTCCGAAGCGGTGATGGGCCACTCGTGCGAACAATCCGGACAAACATAATTGTCGCCGTCCGGGTAAGTGTTTTCCATTTGGCAGACGGGGCACGGCGGAATTGAGTGTGAGGGCATCGTTGTCATGTTTAGTTGGTGCCGTCGGCGCGGCGGAGTGCTTCAGTAATGAGGGTGAAACTCGCGTCATCGACCAGGTCCCGATTCTTGACCTCTGCGCCGGTCGTGAAACCGCCCAGCATTGTAAATTGCGTAATACTCGTTGCGACGACGGTGACGTCCCCATCGTTTTGCGTCAGCACGAACTTCATGCCATCCCGGATATTGGAGGCAAACTCACTATCGATTGTCTGTTCAATCAGGCGCTCGCGCAGCGTACTGTCGACATTTTTAAGGCAGATCAAGTCGGGTTGTGTGCTGTGTATCTGGAACTTGTCTTGCGTGCAAATAACCATCAGGCGTGTCCTGACCTGGCCTGCTGTCGTACCCTTGAAGGTCGCTTCTGCGGGCCTTGAGGGCTCTACCTTCTTTTTGGCGGGTGCCGACGCGCCGCAGCCCGACAAGATCACCAGTGCCAAGGCAGCAATGCCTATTTGCTTGGAGGCTTGCATGTTGTATTTCCAGAAAATGAATTGCTCTGAGAATACAACAGCGTTGATTTTCTGACTTGGGCAGGCAGGCGACTGGTCGCTAAACCAGTGTTAAGCCATGTTTGCGCAATGGAAGGTCCCGGCGTGCCTGGCCGGTCGCAGCAAAAATCGCGTTGATGACTGCCGGACCGACGACGCTGATCGTGGGTTCGCCGACACCACCCCAGAAGTCATACGTGGGGACGAGCACGCATTCGACTTTCGGAATGTCCTTGAGCCTGGTCAGCGGATACATGTTGAAATTCTGTTCTTTGACCGCGCCATTTTCGATGGTGATGTCTTCATTGAATATGGAAGACAGTGCCATGACCACCGAGCCTTCGATTTGCGCCTTGACTTGCGACGGGTTGACGAAGTGCCCTGAATTCAACGCGAAGGTCATGCGGTGAACTTTTACTTCACCGTTGGAGGACACTGACACTTCCGCGGTCGCGGCCGAGTAACTGCCATAGCCCATGAACTGGGCGACACCACGATGCCTTCCCGCAGGCAACGGTTTGCCCCAATTCCCTTTCTCGGCGGCTGCGTTCAACACTGCAAGATGTTTTGGATGATCCTTCATGAGGGCGCGGCGGAACTCGACCGAGTCGCGCCCGGCGGCCCGGGCACACTCCTCAATAAAACATTCCATATAGATGGCATTCTGGTTCGTATTGACCCCGCGCCAGGGTCCGACCGGTACGTGGGTGTTGCGCATCACATATTCGGTCAGCAGGGCCGGGACGCTGTAACCGAGTTGAGAGTCGCCAGGTTCGGCGTAAAAACCTTGCAGTTGCCGGACGTCCTTGTTGTTTTTGATGGCTGCGGGGTTTTGCCATGCGTTGATGGACTGGCCCGAAACACGCACATGCAGACCGACCAGATTGCCTTTCTCATCCAGACCAGCCGATAACTTCGCCGTAGAGGTTGGACGGTAGAAGTCATGTGTCATGTCCTCTTCGCGGCTCCAGACCAGTTTGACCGGCGTATCGGGAAACTGTTTTGCAACGGCCGCGGCCTGATGCACGAAGTCTTGCGTCGCACCCCGGCGACCAAAACCACCGCCCAGATCCATCTTGACCACATCGCAGTTTGCCAAGGGCAGCCCGGTCGCTTCCGACAGCGCGGCCAGTGACCCCTCGCCATTTTGCGTGGGCACCCAGGCTTGGGCGCGCCCACCGCTGATCTTGACCACACAGTTCATCGGCTCCATCGTGCAGTGCGCGACGAACGGGCTGGTGTAGACCGCTTCGACGGTTTTTGCCGCCCCCTTGATTGCCGCAGGCGCATCGCCTTCGTTGCGTTGCCAGAAGTCGCCCTCGGCGCTTAACCCTTCCGCGAGGTGGGCGGCGATGGTCGTGCTCGATACCTTGGCATTGGGGCCCAGGTCCCAGTCGATTGGCAAGTTATCAAGCGCCACCTTGGCCCGCCACCAGGTGTCTGCGACGACAGCGATGGTCGAGTCATTGATTCGGACGACGCCTTTGATACCGCGCATTGCCTTGATTTTTGATTCGTCATAGCGCACCAGCTTGCCGCCAAATACGGGACAGGCTTTGACTGCGGCACACAGCATGCCGGGCAGTCGCAAGTCGATGCTGAAAACTTTTGCGCCGTTGACTTTGTTGGCGGTGTCCAGTCGCCTGACCGCCGTGCCGGCAATCTTCCAGTCTTGCGGCTTTTTCAGGACAATCGATTTTGGCTCGGGCGGGGTCAGCTTGGCCGCGGCATCGGCGACTTTTCCATAGCTGGTTTTACGCCCCGACTTGGCATGGGTGATGATCCCTTTGCTGACGGCAAGTTCGGACACGGGCACTTTCCATTGCTCGGCCGCGGCTTGCAGCAGCATGATGCGCGCGGCTGCCCCGCCACGCCGGACGTAGTCCTGTGATTCTCGTATGCCGCGGCTGCCACCTGTGGCCATGGAGCCCCAGGCACGTTTCCTGGCGAGGTTTTCTCCAGGCGTCGGCTCTTGTGTCGTGACTTTGCTCCAGTCGCAGTCCAGTTCTTCAGCCACCAGTTGGGCCAGACCCGTGCGGGTCGCCTGGCCCATTTCGGACCGGGCAATCCGGATGACGCACTGGTCATCAGGCTTGATCACGACCCAGACGTTGATCTCATCGGCGGACTGCAAGGGAAGCGGTGCCGTTTGGGCAGATGCTGCGAAGGGAAGTGCGAAGCCCAGGGCGAGACCTGCCCCGGCGCTGGCGGTGCCGATCATGAAGTGGCGGCGTGAGGGGTTGGGTGTGGGAGTCAGTTTGCTGATGCAAGTGTGGCGCATATTCATTCCCCTCAGGCTTTGGTCACGCCGGCAGTGGCGTAGTCGTGCAGGACATCGGCGAGTTTTTTCTGGCCTGCCGCGACATGGATACCGTCGCGGATGCGCTGGTAAGTTCCGCAGCGGCAAATATTGGCCATGGCCGCGTCGATGTCTGCATCGGTTGGCTTTGGGACGCGCTTGAGCAGCGCGGCGGCGGCCAGTATCTGACCTGACTGGCAGTAGCCGCACTGCGGGATATCCAGGGCGACCCAGGCTTTTTGCACGGGGTGGCTGGAATCCTTGGATAGTCCTTCGATGGTGGTGATTTTTTGCCCCGCGGCGCTGGAAACCGGGATCGAGCATGCGCGTACGAGTTCACCATTGAGTTGGACGGAACAGGCGCCGCATTGCGCGACGCCGCACCCATATTTGGTACCCGTCATGCCCAGCACTTCGCGCAAGGCCCACAGCAAAGGCATGTCGGGTTCGACATCGACAGAATGGGCGACCCCGTTTACGTTGAGTTCCATCATGTTGCTCCTTGATCAGGCGATTGCGGATTTTTGCGACATTATCAGAGTGCGCTCTGGATGAAAACTGGTAATTGATTTGCCGGGCAGGTAATTTGCGAATATCGCAGCGCACAATCAATGCGGCGGTGCAGCATTGGAGCGCTGTCAAATCACTCCGGGGTTGACCATTTGGCTCGGTCGTGCAGTAGTGCCATAATTGTGGGTGAAACGGTTGAAGAATCTCGGTTTGAAGCAAAAAGCGTTCCGCATTGGACACGTCACCGGACCCGATACTGCCGCTGCCGACTTTAATTCACCTTAACTGGGGCTTTCCGCTCATGTCACAAAATCTCGATTTATTGAAAATCGCCCAAGAAGAGCAATCTGGCGATCTGTTCAAGCTGCTTGATGAAACTTACAAGCGTTCCACGGTCAAGCCCGAAGGCTGCCCGGACGCGATCATCTGGGAAGGCGGCAATTTTGCCGGCGGCATCCAGCCGGTTGCGCACGCATTTACCGACATGTTCGCGCTTAACGGCACGATGATGGCTCTGGACGTATTGGGTCTGCCATTCCTTGGCGTGCCAATGATGGCGCAGTTCCGACACGATTCCAAACTGGCTTCGCTGGAATGGTTCGGCAAGCTTGATTACATCGCCCTGAAATGGTCGACGGCCGGTGACTTCATGGTCAACGAAAACGGCAAGAAAGTTGTGGTGAGTGGCAAGTCTGCCAACGCACCGTTGCGTACTGCTGCCGGTGTGTATTGCAACGTGCGTCCCTACGGCGGCATTACCAGCATTCGCTTCATGCCTGGCCTGCCCTACTCGCAGGACAAGAAAAAATTCTTTGTTGATCCGGCAACCGGCAACGTCCATTCTGAAATGAACACACCAGGTGTTCGCATGGCCTACGCCGCGCGACTGTTCCTGAACATGGTGAACGAGACTGGCCAGGTTGGACGCGTCGCGACCAAACCCACCCAGGCGCAAGAAGATGCAATCAACGCCGGCATCATGCGCTGGTTGCTGCAAGGTACAAAATTCAAGCTCAAGCGCAAGTACACGGTTGACGCGTACGAAGAGAACCGTGCCGCCGTCGATTCAATTGTTGCTCTGCTGCCCAAGGATTTTAAAGACGGCATGGAAAACTGGACCGGCGATATCTACGAGCACATCGCCGACACGAACTTCGGACTGCTGCTGCATGACATGATTCTTCAGCGTAAGTGCATCGTGTACGCAACCGACCTCGATGGCGACCGCCTGACCGACCTGATGGCTGACGCACCCGATGTGCTGCGCGAATGGGGTCAGATTGTGATTGACCGTGTGGGTGCCAAGGTCGACATGAAGAAGCTGTGGACCGAAATGGGCTACACCATGACCAATGGCAAGGACATGACCAGCGTGATGTATCGCGTGCATGGTGCCCCGATTTATGAGCAAACGCTGGGTTCAGCCGATGCCATGTTGCTGCGCTTGCTGGACGGCGACGAAACGGTTGGTGGCGAAAAGCAGCCTTACGATCCGCGCATTCACTTCGTGCTGATCAACGAGGCCTACAAGGCAGCCAACCCCGACAATAAGGAACTGGCGACCTGGTTGGATGCACAACTGGCAATCTTTGACAAGATTTACAGCGAGAAGCGACCGCGTTACCTGGATGGCTACAATCAACTGAAAGCGGCGATCCGCCCCTGGGGTACCTGATCGCGGGCGCAACGCCTGCTGACTAACGGAAATGGCCACCTGTTCAGATGACAGGTGGCCATTTTTGTAACGGAGGCGCCCATGCGGGGGGCGTTGCAACCCCCGGCTGAGGGTAGGGCCGCGTGCCTCTCAAGGAACATTGCGAGCACGACCCGTGAGCATCATTTCGACATGCTGTCCTTTTTCATGTCGTCTTTTTTCATCGTGTCTTTTTTCATGTCGTCCTTCTTCATGTCATCCTTTTTCATGCCATCTTTGGACATGACATCTTTTGTCATGGTGTCCTTGGCCATCGGGTCTTTGGCCATCGCGTCTTTTTTCATGCCATCTTTCGCCATCTCGTCGGCTGCGTAGGTTGGCAATGCCACGGCCGAAATCATGAGTGTGGCCAGTAAGATTGATAATTTCTTCATGTAAAGCTCCTTAAGAGGGAAAATGCACAATACGTGCTCATGTTGAGGCAGTCGATGATTCAACTACCTCCAAACCAGTTGTAGCCTTGGTCTTCCCAGTACCCGCCCGGATTGACGTTGGTGACGAAAATTTCTTGGATGTATTTCGGATTTTTGTAGCCGAGCTTCGTGGGAATACGCAGCTTCAGGGGATAGCCATATTTCGCTGGCAATACCTGGTCGGCGTACGTCAGTGTCAGCAACGTTTGCGCATGTAGCGCGGTTGGCATGTCGATGCTTGTGTAGTAATCATCATGGCAGCGAAAGCCGACGAACTTTGCGGTCGTATCTGCGCCAATCCGTTTTAAAAAGTCACTGAAGCGCACGCCGCCCCACTTACCAATCGCGCTCCAGCCTTCGACGCAGATGTGTCGTGTGACCTGGCTCGTTTGTGGCATGGTGCTTAAGTCCTCAAGTGTCCAGCTTTTCTTGTCCATGACCTGTCCGCTGACCATCAGTTTGAAGTCCACCGGACTGGGCCTGATTTGTTCTTCCGGGTAATACGCGTTGAAGGGAAAGGGGTCGGTGATGTGAGCTTGCGAATAGGTTGGGGCCATCTTGTTCGGGTCAAAGAGCCAGCTTTGCACGCGATCATTCAAGCGGGACATCACCATCAGGGCTTGTTCAATGGAATCGTCGGTGTTTAGCGTGCAGCCTGTCAGCATGGAGATTGCACCCAGGCTGAGCGCCTGTTGTCCAAATAGTCGTCGCGTGGGGTTGGCCAGCGCCTTGTTCGCCTCCAGGATGATTTCTTTTTCGTGCGAGGAAAAAAGTCGTGTGATCGATTTCATCGTGATCTCCCGCTCAGCATGACCAGCAGAGTTCGGGGAACCAGTGCCACCATGACCACGTGTATGAAAATAAAGAAAACAATGAACGTCATTGCCATGAAGTGCACGATCCGGGCGTTGTCGAAACCACCCATCAGGTCGCGCAACAGGGCAAGCTGAACCGGCTTCCAGATCGCCAGGCCAGACAGCACCAGCAGAATGCAGCCGGCGATCGCGGCCACGTAGGCCGCTTTCTGTATCGAGTTGTACTTGCTCAGATCGTCGTGAGACAGCTCGCCGCGGAGCGCGCGCCTGGTGTCGTCAAGCAATGCACGCGGAGTAATCGGGAAGAATTTTTTCCATAAACGCCCTGTCGCGGCGTTGCATGCCAGGTAAACCAGACCATTGGCGACCAGTAACCACATCGCTGCAAAGTGCCAAAGCAAGGCACCGCCCAGCCAGCCCCCGAGGGTCACTGACCGGGGGATCAAAAAATCAAAAATGGGCGATGCGTTATAGATCTTCAGGCCGCTCGAGATCATCACGAACACGGCGAGGGCATTGATCCAGTGTGTCACTCTGACGTAGAGCGGACTAACCAGTTGCGGTTGCATGAGTCATTCCAATTGATGAAATTACCCATTAGTCTTTTAAAACCGCAAAACCTTACAAATTATTTTTTAAAATTATTTAAGAAGAAACTCGGGCATCAACTGGCATGCCTGGTGGATCAGGCGTATTTGTTTTTGATAGTTGCGACAGCCCTTGCAAATTTTCAGATGCAGGCCAAGCGAGAACTTGTCGGCAATCGACAGGCTGCCTTCAATTTGCATACCCATTAACTTGGTGGCTTCCCTGCAGGCCAACATCTTATTCTCCAGTGGTTCAGACCCCCAAAAACCGGGTGTCACTTTATCGGACACTTCCTAGGCCGTCATCCAGCGTTTTTCAAGACAGAGTCTCAGGTGCATTCTGGCGCGATGCATGATGACCCAATAATTAGACGAACTGATGCTTAATTCCTTACATATTTCTTTTGCTTCAAGACCCAGGAACTCTGCCATCGAAAAAATACGGGCGAATTTTTCCGGCAATGCAGTCATGCACAACTCAAAGATTTCCCAAAATTGCTTTTTTTCCAGCATGTCATGCGGGTTTCCCAGATCGGTAGGGCGATCTTCCGCGTTCCAGTGCCCACGTGCATTGAACAAAGACGACAAATCGTCGTCATCGTCGTCGGGAAGGGGAACGATGACCGTTCTGGACTCAGCGCGCATGATGTCGATGATCTTGTTTTTGAGAATGGCAATGAGCCAGGTCTTCAGGTCAGCTTCCTGGCGAAAGGAGTCCTGATGCTGGAGCGCGGCCAGACAGGTTTCCTGCACGGCATCCTCGGCTGAGGCCTCGCTGCGCAATTGCAGTCGCGCAAACTTTTTCAAATGCGGCACGATCGGGGGCAGCAGTGCGGAGATATCCATCGACGTAAACGAATGCCTGATCAAGTTGCTTCTATTATGGGGGAGAGTCGTGTCAACAGGCTGCATTTTCCCAATCGTTTATGATGGTTCCCGGTCAGGCGCGTGTCGCTTTACCTGATTGGGTCTGCCCGTCCTGGTACTGACTATAAAGGAAGTATGAAAATAATTAACAGCACCCGAACGTGGGGTCTGGGGGTGGCCCCTTGCGTGCACAGCGGTACGGCGACATGACGACAGACACGTTGGCCTGTAGGCTGCTGCTGCCAGACGGAGCAAATAAAGGTCGTATTCTCTGGCCCTATGCCCTGACCCTGGGTGTCTACCATCTGGTGGCGCTGCTGGCATTGTTGCCATGGTTCTTCAGCACCACCGGCGTGGTGCTGATGGTTGCCGGACTTTATGTGTTCGGAACACTGGGCATTAACCTGTCTTACCATCGACTGCTGACGCATCGTGGCCTGGTGTGTCCAAAATGGCTGGAATATACGTTTGCAATCCTTGGTGTGTGCTGCATGCAAGACACCCCTGCGCGCTGGGTCGCTGTCCATCGCCGGCATCACGAGCATTCGGACCAGCAGGACGACCCGCATAGCCCGCTGGTCAATTTTTTCTGGGGCCACGTCGGCTGGATGCTTGTTGAAAACCGCGACCTTGAGCGCCTGGAAATTTATTCCCGCTATGCCAAGGACATCTTACGTGACCCGTTTTACCGACGTCTGGAAAGTCTGCTTTATCCGACAATCATTGTTGCGTCGTGGGCCCTGTTTTTCCTGGCGGGCCTGACCTGGGTCTTGCTGACAGGCGGTGTTCTGGCCGATGCCGTGCAGTTTGGATTGAGCCTGTTGGTCTGGGGCGTCTTTGTCAGAACGGTTTTTGTCTGGCACATCACCTGGTCCGTGAACTCCCTTGCGCACCTCTGGGGATATCGGAACTACGAAACCACTGACGATAGTCGCAACAGCTGGTTTGTCGCGCTGATCGCCGCAGGCGAAGGCTGGCATAACAATCACCACGCCGATCCGCGTTCAGCCAGCCATGGGCATCGCTGGTGGGAGATCGATGCGACCTTCATGATTGTTCAGTTGCTGGAGAAAGTCGGTTTGGCCACGAGTGTCGTGCGACCCAGCCAACGTCCGAGCGATACGCGCGTCGACGACTGACTATTCAAGACCAATCTCGTTTAAATTCAACCTCTGTCCCGTCAACGTTGCTCGAAGAACCCGAGAAAATGATATCCATTCGCTATGCCTTGTGGTCCGCCGCTGCGGGTGCGCTCATTCCTGTGATGGCAGTCCTGAATGCCCGCCTGGGTAAGGATCTTGACGAACCGTTGCATGCACCCGTTATTTTGTTTGCTGTCGGGTTGCTCGCCTCTCTGGTCACGTCGCTTGGTTTGACGGGTACGATCCCCGACCTGTCAAAGCTTGCGACGGCGCGCCCAATGGATTTTGTCGGCGGCTTGATCGTCGCCTTCTATGTCATCAGTGTGACCTTGCTGGCCCCCCGATTCGGGGTGGCCAACGTCATCTTGTTCGCGATGGTGGCTCAGATAGTTTGCGCGACAGTGATCAACCATTTCGGACTCTTTGACTCGATGGCCAGACCAGTTAATCTTGTCAGGCTGGGCGGTCTTGTCCTGTTGCTGGTCGGGCTTTGCATCACGCAACTTGAAAATATCAATAGTTAATTCTTCCCGGAGAATGCGTTTCATGACTCAGCAGCGGATTTTCAATAGCACAGACTTCATGCAGCCCTCCGATGATGAGCCGATCCGATCGGTTATCACGCGCTCTGACGACGCGGCAGTGGTCGCATGGTTTGTCAAACCAGGGCAACGTCTGGCCGGGCATGTTCATCCGCAAGGACAGGATACCTGGATCGTGCGTTCAGGCACCGGCCTGTACCAGCTCGACAAGGACGGGTCGACACAGGTCATCTCAGCTGGCGATGTCGTGGTGGCGCACACCGGCGCCGTGCATGGGGTGTACAACAATGGACACGAACCGCTGGTGATCGTCTCGGTCGTGTCCCCCGCCGAGTCCGGTTACACACTGGTGTGAACCCATCGCTCAAGGCCTCGGGGGTCTGGCGGGTGGGTTGCCTGACCGACCGAACCACATCCGCTGGAAGATACCGTCTTGATTGACCAGCAGGTGCTTGAGAGCCGCTGCGATATGCATGGCGACGCAGGCGGCCAGCGTCAGGGCGACCGTGCCATGAATGCTGAATAGCTGTTTTGCCAGTGCTTCATCCTGCGGGACAAAGGGCAGGGGTGGCAGGCTATAGCCACCCACTATATCAAGGGCAGGGTAGGCCGTGACACCCGCCCACCCAATGAGCGGAGCCATCACCAGCAACATATACATGAAGTGATGCAGCCACTTCGCGAACAGCACGAGTGTGGGTGACAGTTCACCCGGGTAGGGTGGGGCCGTCAGGGTGGACTTGACCGCGATGCGCAGAACCATCAGCCACAGCACGGCAAAACCAATCGCCTTGTGCCAGTTATAGAGCCTGTCGGTCAGGACCTTCCAGAAACTGGCCTCGTCGCCGGACGCCATCCCCAAACCAACAGGGATGAGGGCCAGCACCAGCACCGCGATGAGCCAGTGCAGAATCCTCCAGCCATAGTTGTACTTGGTATCAGATTGCATGGTTGGCTCCGGATTGTTGGTCAAGTCACTGTTGGAACTGGATGGTCAGATTTTTCGTCCCAGCCGCTTTTCAACCTGTTTCCTTTCCCATTCGGCGCCGAGGGGCGAAAACTTGTCAAAGACGCGCAGCCCGTGAAAAAACAAACCCAGCCCCCATCCGGCAGCGACCCACGGTACCCACAAAACGTGAGGGGTTTTAAGATAGTTCACCGCCGCAAGAATGCAGATGACGACGACATATTTAATGGCGTGACTATAAAACCCTTTGAGCTTCCGTACGTAATTAAAGGCAAGTTCCTCGTCGGCCGAGCTGCCGCTGTGCAGTTTCAGTTCCATGTCAGGCTCCTTAAAGACTGAAAAATCAACATTGAAAACGGCAGCCAGTGACTTTAATGACTCGTTGCTTGCGAGTTTTCCCTGCTCAATGCGTTGAATCGTTCTCACACTCAAGCCACTTAGCTCGGCGAGCTGCTGTTGCGACCAGCCTCGCTGTAGCCTCATTTTTTGAATAATCATGTGTTTCTCCGGTTGCCGTATTCACAATCTAGTGCTTGTCCTGACAAGTTAAAACGACACGTACCGCCAGAAGGACGACATTTCTGCGACATGGCCATGACTTTCGACTGTCTTCTCCGTTTTTGAGTCGGTTTCAGCGGGGGCAGGCTGGATATTTTTCCATGAACCAGAAAATAGCCGAACGGGCGCAAGAGATCGCCTCGGGTTCGGACTCAAAGTGCGTGGGCTGGCTATCAAACATCAGGAACCACCCGCTCAGGTCTTCCGGCTCACGGCGCCACTCCTGAAAACCGTAGCGACCATCCGGACGTTGAACAATATCCACGCAACGATTGCGCTCGTCGTTTTCAAAGCTATTGGTTACGCGATAATCTTTGGGCATCTGGCCAGTCCACCTGAGTGCGGCGTTTGATCATAGTCGAGCGAGACGGGAACGAAATATAATTCCCACGGGATCAATATTCACGCGTCGGTCAGCCGTCAGGGTTGTTCAGGCGTCATAAAGGGGACATCTGATGAAAATTTTGTTTGTAGGTGCAGGTGGCGTGGGTGGCTATTTTGGTGCCCGTCTGTTTAAGGCGGGTGCGGACGTGACCTATTTGTTGCGCGAACAACGGCATCAGAAAATCCGCTCTGAGGGCTTGACGATCGAGACACCTAAAGAAACCTTTACTGTTCAGCCCAAGACGGTGACCAAGGATCAGCTGACACCGATCTATGACCTGATCATCCTGGCGCCTAAAGCCTTTGACCTGGCGAGTGCACTGGATTCCATCAGCCTTGCCAGTCGCCATGGCGTGATACTGCCGCTGCTAAACGGCCTGAGCCATTTGCAGGTTCTTGACGACAAATTTGGTCGAGATCGCGTCATGGGTGGCGTGGCCCACATCGCCGCGATGCTGACCGAGGCTGGCGCGGTGCGGCAATTGACAGACTTGCACGCTCTGACTGTCGGGCCCCGGTCTGCAGCCCACGCACCCCTGGCCAAGGCATTCTACGCACTATGCGAAACAGCTGGCTTTGATCACACCTACAGCGAAAATATTGAGCAGTCGCTCTGGGATAAGTGGATTTTCCTGGCCACGCTGGCTGGTATGACGACACTGTGTCGCGGCACGGTTGGCGATATCGTTGCAGCGCCCTGGGGTACGGAAATCATGCGCAAGTTTTTTGGTGAATGCTGTGCGATCGCCCAGGCGCAGGGTTTTCCGATGAAAGAGAGCGCCCGAACCCGATCCCTTGACCAGTTGACCAAACAGGGATCCACCTTTACAGCCTCGATGCTCAGGGATTTACGTAGCGGGAAAATGACTGAACACAGTCATATTCTGGGCGAGATGGTCCAGCGTGGTGTCGACAAGGATATCGCCTGCGATTTACTGAAAGCCGCGCATACGCACTTGGTCGTCGAGCATTCCCACCGCTCCAGTTAAAACTATATTGCAGTCTGACCCGAGGCCGGTGCTGTAGATGGGGCGGGGCTCACGGGCTCTGGTTGGGCCGCAGGGGTCGTTTTTTGTGTTGAACCCTTGCTGCTACCGCCACCGCTGATCTTGCCCTTGACCCAGTCCGATCCGGACGTAATATCTCTGCCGGCACCTGAGACGGTATTGCAGGCACTCAGCAGGCTGGCCAATATGACGATGGCGAGTAGTTTCATCAACAATCTCTCTTTGGATAGTTTGTTTGTCCGGCAAGCGGGGGAGAGGACAAGGGAGGCAGGCACGGTGACGTCGTGAGCCCCGGCCACATTCTTTTCAGCACGCCATCCTGGGTGATTCTGTGGTGCCAGATGGCCATCATGGCATGAAAGCACGCCAACCCAAGCAATATGTTCGCCAGGAGTCCGTGCAACTCGACTACGTTGTGACGCAGCACCTTATTTCCAGGATCAAACTCTGGAATCTGCAGCAGGCCGAAGATATTGTCTCCGCGAATCCAGACCGCAGCCAGGCCGACCATCACAACCGATACCATGAGCAGATACAAGAGGTGATGGGCACCGGTCGCCAGTTTGCCCATCATGCCAGGGTCGACCGGCGGCAACTTCACGCCGCCCTGGAATCGCCAAGCGACCCTGGCCGCCAACAGTATGACCAGCAGCGCGCCAAGGGTGATGTGAACGCTTTGCGCGGTAGCCTTTGGTGTGCCTTTTGGAAAAAAATCAATGGCCTGGCCTATGACCCACAGCGCCAGGATCATCGCGGCGCTGACCCAGTGAAAACGGATCGTTTTCGAGTCGTAAGTCACTGAAGGTTGCATATCCTGCCTCAAGACTTAAGCCGATAGCCGGTCTTGAACATCCAGGCCACCACCACCAGTGAAACTATCAGGAAAATCGCAGTCATCGACAAGCTGAGCGCGAGGCTGACGTCAGCGATATCGTAAAAGCTCCAGCGAAATCCGCTGATCAGGTACACCACCGGGTTCAGGAGGGCGACTTTTTGCCATACGGGCGGAAGCGCCGAAATCGAATAGAAGCTACCGCCGAGAAACGTCAAAGGTGTGATGATCAACAAGGGCACGATCTGCAGCTTTTCGAAGCCATCGGCCCAGATTCCAATGATGAAGCCGACCAGACTGAATGTGATTGAAGTCAGGAAAAGAAAAAGTAGCATCCAGAATGGGTGGGAAATCTGAAGCGGGACGAAAAAACCAGCAGTGGCGAGAATGATCAACCCAAGAAAAATGGATTTGGCTGCCGCAGCGCCCACATAGCTCAGCACGATCTCAACAGTCGAGACCGGCGCGGAGAGCAGTTCGTATATGGTGCCGGTGAATTTTGGAAAATAAATCCCGAACGATGCATTTGAAATACTCTGCGTGAGCAGAGAAAGCATGATCAGCCCGGGCACCAGGAATGCCCCATAACTTACGCCTTCAATCTGCGGCATGCGTGAGCCAATCGCTGCACCAAAGACAATAAAGTATAGCGAGGTCGATATGACAGGAGAAATAACGCTTTGCATGAGGGTACGACGTGTGCGCGCCAATTCGAAGCGAACAATCGCGCGGATGGCATGTATGTTCAGGCTCATCGTGCTTGGCTCCTTTCAGCGACCAGGCTGACGAAAATATCTTCCAGCGAACTCTGGCTGGTATGCAAATCCTTGAAATGAACGCCGGCGAGGGCCAGTTTGTTCAACAATTCCGCAATGCCGACGTCTGTGCTGTGCCCATCGTACGTGTACGTCAGCACCGTCCCATCTGGTGACAACACCAGACCCGGAAAGTCGAGTCCGGGCGGCAACGCGGTCAATGTTTGCTGCAATTGCAGGGTGAGTTGTTTGGTGCCGAGTTTCTGGATTAATTCAGTCTTGTCTTCAACCAGGATCAGCTCGCCCTTGGTAATGATGCCGATACGATCGGCCATTTCCTCGGCTTCTTCAATGTAGTGTGTGGTCAGGATGATGGTCACGCCTGTTTTTTGGAGTTCGCGAATGAGTCGCCACATGTCGCGCCGCAGGTCGACGTCAACACCGGCGGTCGGCTCGTCCAGAAACAGAATCTGGGGCTCATGTGAAAGTGCCTTGGCAATCATCAGCCGGCGCTTCATGCCTCCGGAAAGCGTAATGATCTTGCTGTCTTTTTTATCCCAGAGAGACAGCGCCCTGAGCACCTGTTCAATATGCGCAGGATTGGGCGCTTTGCCAAACAGGCCTCGGCTAAAACACACCGTGTTCCATACTGACTCAAATGCATCGGTAGACAACTCTTGTGGAACCAGCCCGATGAGCGATCGCGCCGCACGATAGTCTGCCAGTGTGTCGTGGCCATCGACCGTGACGCTGCCGGTACTTGCGTTGGCGATGCCGCAAACAATGCTGATCAGCGTCGTTTTTCCTGCCCCGTTCGGGCCGAGCAGGGCAAAAATCTCACCGCGACGGATATCAAGACTCACGCCCTTTAGTGCGCTAAAGCCCGAGGCGTAAGTTTTAGAGAGGTTTTTAATGGAAAGAATATTTTGCATTTCGGCTACATTGCCTTTGGACGCCATGACGCTGAACACCGAGAGTGGCGTTGCCGTGAGGATACCAACTATTCGGTTACGTTCAGATAAAAAGATTTTGATGCCTTATACATTAACTCCCCTTTGCGTCGCCACCGAGTCGCCCACCCGTTGGACTGACTTCGCGAACCTGCTTCGTGAATATGCGAATACCGAGCTGGCAGAGCCTCATCTGAGCACGATCTGGCAAGACCTCAAGGACCTGACCGCCCGGTACGCCGAGCCAAATGGCGCAGCGGTGCTGTTGTATGTCGATGATGCGTTGGCCGGTTGCGTAGCCTTTACGTCGACCCGACATTGCGGCACGTGCGAAGTCAAGAGGCTGTATGTGCGCGGGGAGTTTCGTCGCCACGGCTGGGGACCGTTGCTGCTAAGGGAGGTGTTGCACAGGGCGCGATGTGCAGGATTTACACAGGTCGTATTAAGTACCTGGCCAGACAACCCGAAGGCTCTTGCGTTATACAAAAAACTGGGGTTTGTGCCCGTGCCTTCATTTAAAGAGTCACCCGGGCAGACACTGATTTTTCTTGGCTGTGATCTGACCGCGTGACCGGCTTGAGGCCTCAGGCTTATGCGGCAAGCAGTGACGCATCAAACTGCTCAACGGGAATGGGTCGACCAAACAAATAGCCCTGAAATTCCGTACAGCCGCCCTCGAGCAGGAGTTGCTTCTGCGTCTCTGTTTCCACTCCTTCCGCGATCAGGGTAAAGTTCAACGTCTTGGCCATCGTAATGATGGCGAGCACAATTGATTTGTCATAGAGATCGGTTTCCAGGTTGCGCACAAACGACTGGTCGATCTTGATCTGGTCCAGGGGAAGCCTCTTGAGGTATTGCAACGCGGAATACCCTGTCCCAAAATCGTCAAGGGAAAGCCGGATGCCAATGTTTTTCAACGCGCGCATCTTTGCAATCAGGACTTCAGTGTCTTCGATAAAAATACTTTCAGTCAGTTCCAACATCAGGCTTGCCGGGTTGATGCCAGTCTTCAGAACGGCTGTTTTAACCATTTTTTCAAAATCAGCATGCATGATTTGCTTGACGCTGATATTGACTGACAAAAGCATATCCCGGGTCGATGCTTGTTGCGACCAGGTCTTGATTTGGGCGCAGGCCTTGTTTAGCACCCATTCTCCGAGCTCAATAATGAGCCCGGTCTCTTCCGCCACCGGAATGAACTGATCCGGGTAAATCGGTCCAAGATCCGGATTATCCCAGCGAATCAGGGCCTCTGCGCCGATCGGGGAATAATCGCCGTTGACCTGAATTTGGTAATGCAACTGAAACTCTTCCCTCTCGAGTGCCCGGCGCATCGCGTTGACCAGGTTGCTACGCGCATTGATGGCGACCTGCATGAGAGGATCGAAAAAACGTAACGCCTTGCGCCCGGCTTTTTTCGCTTCGTACATCGCGATTTCAGCTTGTCCCAGCCCTTCGCCATATCGGTCGCGCTCGTTGAGCAAGCTGACGCCGATACTCACTGAGTTGTGATGCTGAATCGGACCCAGCATGACCGGTTGGTTAAGTTCGGCAAGGATCACGTTGCCATACGTTTCTGCCCGCATTGCCGCTTCGTGGAGATTTTTGCCCAGAGCCGTTAGCACCACAACGAATTTGTCACCACCCACCCGGGCCACCGTATCCGTGGCCTGGGCGATATTGATCAGGCGCTCTGCGACCTGGCATAACAAGCTGTCGCCGAGTGCGGGTCCCTGCGTGTCGTTCAGCGTCTTGAAGTGATCAAGATCGAGGTAAAGCAGGGCTGAAATCTGGCTGTCTTTCCTGAATTGAGCCTCCGTTCGCGCCAGGCGATCGGTCAGCAGGCGCCGGTTGGGTAAACCAGTCAACGGATCGTAGTAAGCCAGTTGGTGCAACTCCGCTTCGGCCTTTTTACGATCAGAGATATCACGCTGAATGGCAATCCAGTGGGTATACCAACCAGATTGATCTGCGATGGGCGTGATATCGAGCTCGACCCAGAACTCGCGACCATCCTTGGTGTAGTTCAGCAGTTCGGCACGCACGGGTTGCCACGCGGTCAGTGCGGTACGAATCCGCTCCAGGGTGGCGCGATCAGTTTTTTCGCCTTGAAGAATCCGCGGCGACAAAGCCATGGCCTCTTCGCGCGCGTAACCGGTCACACGCTCAAACGCGTCATTTACAAATAGGATGCGAGGCCCGGGAGAATCTAATGGCTCGGCCTCGGTAATCAGCACGACATCATTGGTATGTGAGAGGCAGGCGGACAGAAGCTCGAGTTCTTTCTGGTGAAGATGCAGGGAGGTCACGTCGGTGCGAATGGCGAGGTACGACAGCGGCTTGCCGCCAGGCCCCATGAGTGCCGAAATTGTTGTCTGCAGCCAGTAAAGCTGACCGTCCTTGGTACGATTGCAGACCTCCCCATGCCACGTTTGACCCTTGGCAATGGTCAAGTACATGTCCTTGAAGAACTCGGATGGATGTTCGCCGGAATTCAATATATTGTGATCCTGGCCCAACAACTCCTCGCGGCTATAGCCGCTGACCTGGCAAAGTTTGTCATTGACCGATGTGATGCAACCCTGCACATCGGTCGTGGTGATGATGGCGTGTTGGTCCAGCGTATCCATGACATGTCGAAATTCAAGTGTTGCCGTTTTGTCCCTGGCGTTTAGCCCAGCGATCAGTTTGTTTCCGGTCTCGACATAGCTCGCCAGGATGCTGCCAACCAGCGAGAGACAAAGTATAAAAAACCAGTAGCTCAGGATTTGGGTATTTTGAACCGTGTTGGCGTTCACGCTTGCATAATGTGGAACCGAGGACTCAGAGAAGAAGCCAACATTGTTCGTGATACCTGTCACGGCTATCCATGCCACCAGAAGAACCGCGATGCCGACCCCTCGAAGGCCCAGTCTCACTGCCGTCCAAACAATAAACAGGAACATCCAGTAGGCTTTCAGGATCAGATCAGGTTGCAGTCCGGTCGTCGCGGCAAAATAGGCGTGTCCCCAATCCAGAAATATGACGCCACAGGCGAGGCCGGACACCGTAAGGATGACCAACGATTCTTTCAGCGTTTGAATGGTCGGTGGCGAACGCAGATTGGATGGCGACGGCCAACAGGCAAGAATCAATGGGGTGATCAGCACCACGCCGAGCGTGTCTCTCATCCACGATTGAGCCGAAACAACGAGAGTGTATGCCTGTGAATGTCCAGCGAGCAGCAGCGTGACCACAGTAAGGATAAAACCCGCGAACGGAGCAAGCAGCGCGCCTCGGAATAGGAGCTGGATGTAGTCTCGCCACGTTCCGAGGCTGATATCAAACTGACTATTGCGTTTGACTAGCCAGGCTCCAAGCAGCGCAGTCAGTACGGCGCCCAGCCCCTCGCTGCAGGCCAGCCACCACACGTCATTGTGAAATAAATGCGCGATGAACACGCCGCACAAGGTTGCCGTGAGATAGCGTGTGCCGCCAATCAATACCGCTGCAAGCGCGACGCCGCTCACCAGGCTCGAGACGCTGGCTATGCCTGCGAAATCCCAGCGCGTAAATACCGACAGCACACAGCAGAAGGCGGCTAGGGCAAGCCACGTCAGTCGCTGATTTTTCCAGGTGGTATGAAAAGCATGGTTTGTCATGGGAACTGTTGGCGTGGTCGTCGTCGATGAAGGTCCGTCATGCTTCACAAACCATCAGCGGGTTGCGTCGATTTGGCAAGCAAGGCGTCGGACAAGTGCAAACCCAGGGCGAACGGACTAAAGGGTTTAGCAAAAAATGCATCGGCACCCGAAGACAAGCCGCGGGCCCGATCCGTCAGTTGCCCACGTGCTGTGATCAACACGATGTGCATGTGAGGCAGTTTGGGATTGCTTCTGATTTTTTTGCACAAGTCCATGCCGTTCATCGTGCCGGGCAACATCACATCGAGCACGATGCCGTCGGGCGGCTGCGCCAACACCAGTTCATAGGCGGCTTGGGCGTTACCTGCTTCTTCGAGATCGAAGCGGTCTCGCAATGCCAGGCGAATCATGAGTCGCACGTCAGGTTGGTCGTCAACAATCAATATTTTTTTCATGACCCACTTTCCCAGTTTGGCGCTTTATGTAGATGTTTACGCAAGACGACCCCTGCTTGCAGGTGCTGCGGATAGCCGAACGGCCAGTTGCTCTGCGATGTGCTCAAGCTGATGAAAAGGAATGGGCTTAGGCAAAACCTGTATTCCTGCAGGCAGGCCGCCTCGCGCCGAAATTTCTTCTTGTCCAATCCCTGTCACGACCACGATCTCCAGCGAATCAAATTCCGGCATGGCACGAATAGCATGCAGCACCTGAAACCCGTCCGTCTGTGGCATGTTCAGGTCGGTAATCAGCAGGTCAGGGAGTGCACGGCCGAGTTGCAGAAGGGATTCAATACCATTGTTGACCGTGGTCACCTCTGGGGCGATCGACCAGTCCGACACCCTGAGTTGATAAAGCCTTAGCAGGGCCAGATCGTCATCGAGAACGAAAATGCGTAGCGGTGTGACACGGGCGGTGTTGCCTGAACCTGTACGC
>CAIJKV010000314.1 GCA_903821335.1 uncultured beta proteobacterium | reverse complement strand
CTTGCCAAGGGTCGAAATCACCAAATCCGCGCGTTTGGTTTGCAGGTAGGGAATCCGGTTGGAACTGGTGACCACGACCATCTCGAGCTTCACGCCCAGTTTGTCGGCAATGTACTTCGCCATGTCGACATCCAGTCCCTGAGGCTGCAAGTCAGTCCCAACAAAGCCATACGGCGGGAAATCGCTGGGGATTGCAATCTTGACCAGCTTGGCCTTGGTGATATCGTCCAGAGCAGTCTGTGCCTGCGCCGCGCCCAGCAGCCCGACCCCCAGGCCCAGCAGGCAGCAGGCAGTCATGAACGTGCGTTTAGTGGTATTGAACATTTATAGCCTCCGAAACTTTGTATGCAAAATGGTATACAAAATAAAATAAACAAACGACGGGGTTTACCCCATCGTCCGGGCCTATCAGTACGTCTTGTAAGGGAGAAACTTTCCCGACAGCACGACATTGACGCGATCACCCTTGGGATCGGGCTCACGCTTGATGTCCATGGAAAAGTCGATCGCGCTCATGATGCCGTCGCCAAACTCTTCGTGAATCAGTTCCTTGATTGTCGTGCCGTAGACGCTGACGATTTCATACCAGCGATAGATCAGCGGATCGGTCGGGACAGCAGTGCGCAGCGATCCTTTGTAAGGCACGGCCTGCAACAGCTTGATGGCCTCGGAGGGCAGGCTGAAAATTTTGCCAACCACAGCGGCCTGCTCTTTGGTCAGGGTCATCTGCCCCAGGCACGCAGCCGTGGTCCACTCCTTGGACAACTTGAGCTTCCTGGCCACGTCATCCCACTTGATGCCCTGTTGCACCTTGACCGAATAAATCAGGTCGGTCACGTCTTCGCGGGTCATGGGCTTGATGTAGGGCTTGGCTGCCGGCTTTGCAGCCGACTTCGTGACCGGCTTGCCTTGCGCCTTCACCACGGACTGGGTGACGGGTTTTGCTACCGATTTTTCAACTGCCATGTTGCTTCTCCTATCGATCAATATAAATATGCAGACATTACGCTGCGGCAAAGGTTTTCGAACGGTTCACCAGGAAATCAATCAGGTGGTTGCGTACTTCGTAGAACTTGGGATCATGATGCACGGTGGCACGCGTGCGATCACGCGGCAACGGATTTTCAACAATCTCAGCCAACACCGCCCGCGGGCCATTGCTCATCAGGAAAATCTTGTCTGACAACAAGATCGCCTCGTCCACGTCGTGCGTGATCATAAAAACTGTCTGACGCGTTTGTTGCACAATCCCCAGCAACTCGTCCTGAATATTGCCGCGTGTCAGTGCATCGAGCGCGCCAAAGGGTTCGTCGAGCAGCAGCATCTTGGGCTGTATCGAAAAGGCGCGGGCAATGCCCACCCGCTGCTTCATGCCGCCTGATAACTGTGAAGGCTTTTTGTCTTCCGAGCCTTGCAGGTGCACCAGGTCAATGAACTGCTGCACCTGCGCGTCGACCTGCGCCCTGGACCAGTCCGGCCACTTCGAACGCACGGCAAAGGCAATGTTGCCCCGCACGCTCATCCAGGGCATCAGCGCGTGCGACTGGAACACCACGCCGCGGTCCAGGCTCGGGCCGTGTATTTCACGTCCATCGATAAAGCAGTTGCCCGCTGTGGGTTGCTCAAGCCCCGCCAGTACGTTCAGGATGGTGGTCTTGCCGCAACCTGAATGACCGATGATGCAGACGAACTCGCCCCGCTCAATCGTGAAATGGACGTTGTCAAACACCACCAGCTCGCCCGCACCATTCGCGGCAGGAAAGGCCTGTTTCAACCCCTGCACTTCCAGAAAACTCTGCATCATCTAATCCCGGTACGTGACGGCTTTTTGCAACCGGGCAAAACATAAGTCCAGCAACATGCCTATCAGGCCAATCAGCAATACTGCGACCAGAATGTTCGCGATCGAAAGGTTGTTCCATTCGTTCCAGACGAAATAGCCGATCCCGGTGCCACCCACCAGCATTTCTGCCGCAACAATCACCAGCCAGGCGATACCGATCGAAATGCGCATGCCTGTCATGATGGTCGGGGCCGCTGCCGGCAAGATCACCAGCAGCGCTTTCCTGAGTGGGTTGACCTCAAGCGTCCTGGACACATCGATCCATTCCTTGCGCACAGCCGCCACGCCGAACGCCGTATTGATCAACATTGGCCAGATCGAACAAATGAAAATCACGAAAATCGCCGACACATTCGAGTCTTTCAGCGTGAACAGCGCCAGGGGCATCCAGGCAAGCGGTGAAATCGGCTTGAGCACCTGAATGAAGGGATCCAGCGCGCTGAAGATCAGGCGCGACATGCCGATCAGGAACCCCAGCGGAATAGCCACCAGGGCCGCCAGGCCAAAGCCCAGCGCCACCCGTGAGACAGACCACGCCAACTGAATGCCGATACCCTTGTCATTTGCCCCGCGGTCATAGAACGGATCCGACAGCTGCTCGACCAGCTTGCGCCCGACATCCGCAGGAGTTGGAAACGTCGATTTCTGACCGTTGGCAGCCGACGCCCCGACAAGCTTGGCGTAATCGTCATCGACCACCTGTGTGCCCGTCGTCGGCATCGTGGCAATCTGCCAGATCCCCAGGAACACCACCAGTATCAATGCCGACAGCGTCAGCGCACGCAGTCTTTCCCGACACACCATTGTCTAGCTCCTGCGGATGGCAAAACTGTCGAGATATTCTTTCGGCTTTGCAGGGTCGAAGATCTTGCCCATTACCACAAACGACTTGCTGACCGTTTCGGGAGCAACAAGCCCGGCCTGCGTCATCAGGCGCTTGGCGTCTGTTGCCAGGAACACGTCGCGCGCGATTTTCTGATAATCCACGTCACCCTTGACCTGGCCCCAACGTTGCATCTGCGTCATTATCCACACGGCAAAAGACTCCCAAGGAAATGGATCAAACCCCACACGATCAGGGACCTTCTTCACGTTACCCAGGCCATCGGCATAGGTCCCGGTCAAGACCTGCTCCACCACAGTCAGTGGCTGGTTCAGATAATTGGGGGTTGCAATCGCAGCCGCGATTTCCTTGCGGTTCTCGGCCTTCTGCGCATAAGCGGTGGCCTCCACGATCGCCCGCATCAAAGCGCCGTAGGTATTGGGGTTGGTGGTCGCAAACTCCTTGCTGGCGGCGAACGCGCAACAGGGATGGCCATCCCACAATTCTTTGGACAGGATATGAATGAAGCCTACGCCGTCAAACACGGCGCGCTGATTCACGGGGTCTGGGCCGAGGAAACCATCGATGTTGTCGGCGCGCAGGTTCGCCACCATTTCGGGCGGCGGCACCACGCGGATCTGCACGTCGCGGTCCGGATCCAGGCCAGCTTCAGCGAGGTAGTAACGCAACAAGTAGTTGTGCATGGAATAGTCAAACGGAATGGCGAACTTGAAACCTTTCCAGTCTTTAGGGTTGCGTTTGTCCTTGTGCTTGATCGCAAGCGTGATGGCCTGTCCGTTGATGTTCTCAATTGCGGGCACGGTAAAGGGCGAAGGGGTCGCGCCCACCCCCATCGAGATCGCGATTGGCATGGGCGACAGCATGTGTGCGGCGTCGTATTCCTTGTTCATGGTCTTGTCACGAATGACCGCCCAGCCAGCAGTCTTGACCACCTCAACGTCCAGACCCTGCTTTTTGTAGAACCCCATGGGGTCGGCCATGATGATAGGCGTGGCACAGGTAATCGGAATGAAGCCGATCTTGACGTTTGTTTTTTCAAGCTTGCCCGTACTTTGAGCAAAGGCTTCCTGCGCGGCGGCAAGGGGGAACACTGCCGAAATCGCGGCCATGGCCGTCGGTGCGCCCACGGCCTGCAGAAAGCGACGGCGCATGCTGTCCTGGGGAAAGATGGCGCGCATGACAGCCTGCTCAACCACACGTGAGGTCAGTGCCTCACTCGACGCACTGACGCCCCCTTGGTCCTGAGCCTGCTCGGCGGCATGGTCCGCGGCCGAGGCGTGCTGGCCGCAGGCGCAACGTAGTCGGATTTTTGAATCGAAAGGATTGGAGAACATCGACATGATTCGAACACCTCTGTGCATGGGACGACACAGAGGGACTAGCAATAAACATGCCAGCACCCCGCAAAAGGGGATAGTGAGACGGATTGCATACACTTTTACGAAACGATGCCCAGAAATGGTGCATGCACAATCCTGACGCACGCACCCTGCACGCTATTGAAGCGGCCTGCCTTGCCGTGACCGCAGCCGTCCGCTGCGCCCCTGGCCGGTCACCGCCAGTCACCACCTGCACCTCCTGCACCACCTGTCATAGCCTGTCACCGGCTGTCCACCACTAGCCTATTTCAAGTAGCACGGGCTGGTGATCGGACGCACGGGTCTGCTGGTCTACCACCAGATTGCGTACCCGGTGAATAACTGACTCGCTGACGAAAAAGAAATCGCAGCCCACAGGTTCAGGGCCGTAGGTGCGGTCAAACAGGCGGAACGTCGCGGGCGGACGTTGCCCCGGATGCAGGTGATCCCAGGCATTGCGCCAGTCATTGCCAGAACCCGTTGCCACTACCGCAGCATGCTCAACGCTATCGTGTGCGAAGTTGAAATCGCCGCACAGGATGGCGTCGACCGTGTGTGGTTTCGTCTGGTACGGCGTCCCGGCCAATTCCCTGGGTGGATGCCCGGCCAGCGCGGTCGCCTGCACATGTAAATCACGTAACGCCTCTGCCTGGGCGAGGCGAATCGCCTGACTGTAGTACTCAAGATGGCTGGTCATCAGCCTGACCGGTCCCCACTCGGCCTGCACGGTGCATATGGCGCAGATACGCTGCATGCTCAGCACAGGCTCGTCGCTCGGGAAACTCGGGTACGGCAACGGCACATGCTGCACCATCCGTACCGGCAGCCTGGTCGCGATCAGGTTGCCAAACCGCTGTCGACAGGTGCCATCGGCTGACAACTCGTCAATCGCCGGACTGAAAAAAACCTGGAACCCCGGCAACAGCGTTGCCAGGACGGCGGGTTGGTCGGCTTGTGCGCCGCCGCTCAGTTCCCCGTAGTTCACCGCAACCTCCTGCAGGCAAAGCGCATCGAAATCGGCCATCTCGCGCGCCTGCGCGACAACCCGGCTGATATCGACGACACCGTCGAGTCCTTTGAACCATTGCGTATTCCAGCTGATGATTTTCATTTGATCCCCGCGCGCATGAACGACTGCACGAACTGCCTCTGAAAAATTAGAAATCCGATTAACAGTGGCGCAGAGGTCAACAGCGTCGCCGCAGTGATGATCGACCAGTCTATCCCCTGGTCAGTTGAGGAGAACACTTGCAACCCGACAGTCAAGGGGCGCGAGCCAACCGAATTGCTGACGACGAGCGGCCAAAGGAAATTGTTCCAGTGATAACTGACCGAGACGAGCGAGAAGGCCAGGTAAACCGGCTTGGCAAGCGGAATATAGACATGCCGCAAAATCTGCAACGACGAACAGCCTTCCATGACAGCGGCCTCGACCAATTCCTTGGGGATCGTCATGAACGTCTGGCGCAACAAGAAGATGGCGAAAGCCGACGCGAAATACGGCAACCCGATTCCAAAGATTGTGTCGACCAGCCCCAGGCTGGTCAAGGTCTGGTAGTTCCGCACGATCAGGATCTCGGGCATGATCATCAACTGCACCAGCACCAGCGAGAACAGTATGTTTTTGCCAAAGAACGTGTAGCGTGCAAAGGCATAGGCGGCCAGGGTGCACAGCACCAGTTGCATGAAAAGAACGCCTGTGACCAGCAACGTGGTGTTCAGGAAGTAGCGGGCAAAGGGGGCGGCATCCCAGGCCGCCGCAAAATTGCTCAGCGTGAGTGGCGCGTCCAGCACCAGGCGGGTCGCAAATTCCGAAGGGTGAACCGCGGCCCAGAG
>CAIJKV010000313.1 GCA_903821335.1 uncultured beta proteobacterium | reverse complement strand
GCGATTGGCTATGCTTGCTATTTTTCATGACTCGCTTCAGAGAATTTTTAGGAACGATCGATTCAACATGCGTGATACCCACACGGATACCCGCGCCTAACCCGGCAACAATCTGGCAGCCTGCATGCGGTGCAACCAGTACCCGAGAGAATCCTCGGTATCCTCGCACTCCTGGAACCCATGCTGGCGCAACTTGATCGTGCTCAGTACCGAATCAGCCGGATGCGCCACGCCGTGGGCAAGCACGCGATCCGTGAACTGCCATGAACTGCCAATGAGTTGCTCGAGTGTGACCGGCTTCAAGTCATGCCGCTTGACGATGCGAGCCCACGTCGCCTCGTGCGCGGGCATTTCCAAAGTCAGCGAGAAGGGGATGTCATACCCTGTCACCATGCCGAAACGCTCGGCAACAGAGCCCCAGATATCTTGCCATACCAACACATCGCCATTGACGATGTTGTAGGTTTCATTGGCAGCGATTTCGTGTGTACCCGCGAATTCTGCCGCACGCGCGATCAGGCGGCTGTCACTGGCACCATTGATGTACCGTCCTCCGCCCGGGAAGTTCAACGGCAACCCCAACTCGCGCTGAACTGCCGCATAGGCACCAATGGCCGCTACGACATTCATGGGGCTCGACACCGCGTAGCCAAACACGACTTGAGGACGCAGCACCGTGAACGTCCACGCCGCCCGAGCCTGTCGGGCACGAATCAGGTCTTCCTGTAGCCAGTAGAAGTTTTCATGACGATGGCGCGGCGAGCGTTCCTTACAGGGCACAGGCGCCGGCTCGACGTGACCGCCATATGCTTTAGTGCCCTGCATGAACGTGACGTGCCGCAGCCCCGTTGCCGCAGGTTCAAGTGCATCCAGGATATTACGAAGCATCGCCTCGTTGACCATCATCTGTCGCGGGTCTCGCCAGCCAGCCACAAGCTCGGGCAACTCGTAGAGCGCAGCAAACAACAGATGCGTGACACCTGAAAATTTTTCAGAGACTCGCTGGCACGCCAGCGCATCGGTCAGGTCAACGCTGACATGCGTCACACCCGCCGGCTGCGACACCGGCCGGCGTGACAACGCTATCACCTCCCAGTCCGGCAAGGACGCGAAGTGCTCAACGGCCGCCGCGCCCACTACACCACTGGCGCCCGCTATCAGTATCGTGTGCTTATTCATCGACGCAACCTCTCTGTGCGCCTGCGGCGACCGAAGGCGGCTGACGGGTGTTGAACTTAACTGCCCGGCAGCAGATGCTGCCCGTGCAGATGCTGGCGCAACGCGTCGGGAACATCAAGCTCAAAGCCCAGTATCGCGGATGACAACGCCTTGCCATAGTTGTCCAGGCACAGGCTGCGCGACACCCCGCCGCCCAACGCGCCCTGTGCGACAAAATTCATCGCGTGCAAGTTGTCGACCTCATAACGGGTGACGGGGCCCTTGATTGCGCCAGCGTAATAGGCTTTGAAACGTTCGACCGTCAACTGCTCTTTCAGCAGCGGATAGAGTTCAGGCTCAAAGGCAAAGACGGCGATATTCGACGTATCTCCCTTGTCGCCGGAACGGCAATGTGCGACATGCTCAAGTTTGACTTTCATGGCTCAGCTCTCGAAGTAACTTACGGACGCGGGTACGCGTTCGCGCGGCACCAGTGCGGACCAGACACCAATCACTTCGCGCGTCCGATCCTGATGCGGCACTCTCTTGCCCGTATGGGCAATACCCGACACAGCCATGCCGTCGACTTCCCGGCCAACTTTGGTCGCCTCAGCGCGCGTGCGCGTACGCGCCGCGACCCGCACGGCGATCTCGTAAGGCTCTGGTGCCCACGCTGGCGTCGCATCGCCGTGTATCGCATTCAACCCCAGATAGTCGATACGGATCTCTTCGGCGTCGAGCTTAACGATCTTGAATCGTTCTTCGAGCACGCGCTTGGCAAGCTGGGCGCGACGCAACGCACCGGGCCCCGCGTAAAAGAACATGTCCTCGCCAATAAACCCTTCGGTGCAACCGATCGATACTTTAAGTGTCGGCGTTCGCGGCTTGCCGCCGATGTTTGTCACCCGCACACGATCAGGTCCGACCTGCTCAATCTTGGCCGTGGTGAAATCCACGACGACATCCGGCGTCAGGTAATTCGCGGGGTCATGCACTTCGTACAACATCTGTTCCTTGACGGTGCGCAGATTCACAGCCCCCCCGGTTCCGGCCACCTTGGTAATCACGGTACTGCCATCCCGGCTCACTTCCGCAATCGGAAAGCCAAAATTCCAGGGCTCTGGCACGTCCTTGAAACCAGGGTCTGAAAAATATCCGCCCGTAACCTGCGCGCCGCATTCCAGTAAATGACCAATCCCGGTGCCCTGTCCAAGTTTGACGTGATCAAGCGGATCCCACTCAAACTCATACATCATCGGTGCGAGAAAAATCGACGGGTCCGCCACGCGCCCTGTAATCACGATCTGCGCGCCCGCCTTGAGTGCCTCGACAATAGGCTCTGCGCCCAGATAGGCTTCGGCCGAAATGAGCGTTGATTGCAAGGTGGACGTTGGCTGACCATTCTCAAGAATGCGATCGGTCAGCGCCAGGACATGCTCGGTGATCAGGCTGCCATTTACCGACGCGACCTTCACTCCCTTGTAGCCAAACTCGTTCAACCAGTACAACACGCGCCGCGCTGCGGCATCGGGATTGATCCAGCCCTGGTTGGTAATGATTTTCGTGCCGTTCTTCATGCAGGCCGGCAATACCGCTCGCATGCGGTCATCGAGGTAGGTGTCATACCCTTCAAAGCTTGGGTCGCGTCGCGCGCGCACCTGCGCGGCCGACACCGTCGCCTCGGCCATCGTTTCAAAACAAAGGTAATCCAGCTCACCTTTCTCTGCATTCAATGCAGCAGGTTCGACGCGGTCTCCCCACCACGCGGCACCTGCTCCGATTCTGATCGTATTCTTCATGTTTTTCCTTGTCGCATCACGTGCGGCTTGCCGCCCGTGCGCGCATCAAACTGTTGCGACTGCAGTAGAGGGCGAACCCACGGCACCCGGCAAACGCAAGGGCGGCGCGGTGAGCAAAAACTGGCTTCTCCCATGTTCGCGCAGCCAGTTGGCCAAGGGTGTCAGGTGGAACATCTCACCAAGGTGAATCCCTTGCTTGAACAGACAATGTTCGTGCAAGGGCAGCGTGGCGCAGCACCCGACGTGACTGGTGGCCGGATGTGCTTCGACCGCATAGTTGTCCGCAATCAACACCGACAGGCCACTGTCGGTAATCCAGTTCAACAGCTTCTGGTCACGACCATCGAGCGCGGCACCATAATTGTCGAGCACGGTCACATCTGGCTGGCGATTCATCTCAAGCAACTTTTGCGCAAACCCGGTATGCAGGCACACCATGTCTCCTTGCTCAACCACGACACGATCGGCTTCCAGCACACGCATCAACACGTCGTAGCCAACGGCCGTCCGCCCCTCGCCGAGGTTGGCCAGCAAGTCAATCATGACGCCGCGGCCCTGCACACAAGACTCCGCCATGTTCTGGATACCAAGCTTGCGGGCATTGGACGTTGACTCGTGTTTGCCCGGGCCGGGATACCCGGCATCGGCGCCATCAGTTGGCCCGACAATATCTTCACCCGCGCGGTAACCGTTGTAATACACGGCCTCCGGGATGCCGTCGCCGTTCGCGTCAAACAACGAACCGACGTGCGCAAGACTGTCCCACTGCGTTGAATATTGCAGGTGCATGATCACTAAGTCGTCGCTGACCACATCGCTTTGCGATGCGTTGTCAGCGAATAAGCGATAGTTCATATTGGGCCGGCCATTGCGCAGCGTTGGGCGAATGACGGGCGGAAAACGGCGGGGATTAAGCACGTTGCCGCCCGGGAAGTCCAGTGGCAAGCTCAGACAGAACGCCAGGCCTTGCTTGACTTGCGCAATGCCTTGCAAGATTTTTTCCGGTGTCAGCAGATTGATCCTGCCGCGTTGGTCGTCCTCGCCGAAATCCCCCCAGTTTGAACCTGCCGGACGGTTGACCCAACGTTGACTTGTGCTCATATGGTCTCCAAATGTGTAACGGGCTCGCCACCGCCCAAAAATACTTTGTGAAGCAAGTCGCCTTGCCCAATTTCCTTTGAGGACGCTGCGGCCACCACACGTCCTGTTTCCATCAAATACGCAAAGTGCGCGTGGTGCAGCGCCTTTTCGACGAGCTGCTCAACAAGCAGGATCGCCAGTCCTCGTCTGCACAAGTCTGAGGCCACGGTCAGTATCCGGTCTACCACCATGGGCGCGAGTCCACCCGAGGGCTCGTCCAGAATCAACAACCGGGGCTCGCCGATAATCCCCTGCGCCACGGCAAGAATCTGTTGCTGCCCACCGGAAAGCCGGGACGCCATCTGGTGCCGGCGCTCGGCCATTTCGGGAAACATTTCATAGATCGCGTCAAGCTTGCTGCGGTCACCGTGCGGGGTGCGGGCGTAAGTTCCGATCAGCAAATTATCTTCCACACTCAGCGTATGAAATACACGGTGACCCTCAAGCACCTGCACAATTCCTGCCAGTACGGTTTGCCTGGGGGTCGCGTGCGTCAGGTCAACACCGTCGAAGGTCACGGTCCCGGCACGTTTAGGTACCAGTCCAGAAATCGCGTGCATCAGGGTGCTTTTTCCAGCACCGTTACGGCCGAGAACAACCACAAACTCTCCGGCGCGCACATCCATCGACAGGCCGTGCACGACTTCCGCCTTGCCATAGGCAATATGCAGATCAATGACTGACAGCAATACTTTTTCTGGTCGAATGTTCGCGTGACTCATGCGTCAGGCTCCGAGATAGACACGAATAACTTCCGGGTCGTTGCGCACGTCCTCGGGCTTGCCGTGCATGATCGTGCGTCCGACGTTCAAGGCCGTGACATCATCACAGACCCTGAACACAAAGTCCGTATGATGCTCAACCAGCAACACACCAATTCCCGCATTTCGAATGGCACGGATCACCGCGCCCAGGTGCTCGATTTCCACCCCTGTCAGCCCACCGGCAGGCTCGTCAAGCAGGATAAAGCGCGGCACCAGTGCCAGGCCGCGCGCAATTTCCAGAAAACGCTGCTGGGCGTGATCCAGCAGATTGGCGCGCCATTGCATGACCGCACCCAGGCCGACACCATGCAACAGTTCGATCGCGTGTTCACGCAAGCGCTGGTCTTCGGCGAGCACCCCAGGCAAGCCCAGGGCCGAGTCCATGAACCCCGCTGTTGAGTGCGACCAGGCACCCAGCATCACGTTGTCCAGCACCGACAGGTCCGCCAGCAACCGGGGTTTCTGGAACGTGCGTGCCACGCCCATCCGGGCGCGTTCCTGAACCGTCGCTTTGCCGATTTCCTGATGAAGATAGTTCACATTCCCCTTCGATGGTTCGTAATAGCCGGACAACAGATTGAGCATCGTCGTCTTGCCGCTGCCGTTGGGCCCAATCAAGCCATGCACCTGTCCCGGCAAAAGCGTTAACGACACATCGTCAAGCGCCACCAGCCCACCGAATTGCTTGCTGATGCCCACAGCGCGCAGCGCGGCGCCGGGTCGGTTCGCATCTGTTTTTGTCGCTGGCTGGGCACCGGCCTTGTGGGTGATCGCACGACCCAGTCGCTCAAGTTCCGGACTGATCGCAACGGACTGCAGACGACGCGGACGAAACCGTTCATAAACTTTTTCGAGCATTCTTCCAATCCCTTCGGGGATCACCAGAACCACGATCAGGAGCAACAAACCATAGAAAAAATTTCCAAGCTTCGCCAGCGAAGCCACCATTTCTGGCAAGGCAGTCAATACCACCGTTCCAAGTAGAGGACCCAGTATGCTGCCTCGCCCACCAATAATGATGCAGACGAAAAAGAACATGCTCAGATCGAACACGAAGGTCTCGGGTGTGATGTAACTTTGCAGTGACGCGAACAAGGCTCCCGCCACACCAGCCGTCACGCCGCTGAAAACAAATACCACCAGCTTGGCGCGAAATACCGGCACGCCGACAGACAGCGCCGTCACCGGGTTGTCGCGCACGGAAATCAGGGCACGTCCCCACATGCTGCGGCCGATATTCCAGGTCAGCAAGGTCACTGCGGCCGCGAGGATCAGGCACAAATAATAGAAACCAGCCGGCGTGTCAAAAGGCTCGGGAAACAAGGGACCAACCAGCCCAACGCCACCACCCGTCAAATCGACTTGCGCCAGAATCACCTCATTGACGATCAGTGCGAAGGCCATCGTAGCCATTGCGAAATAGAAGCCTGGCAGGCGCAACGACGGCAGCCCAAGTGCCAGTCCGCATAGTCCGCCTAGTCCGCCCGCGATGACAACGGACAAATAGGGATTCATGTCCATCTTGCCGACCAGGATGCAAAAAGCGTAAGCACCGATCGACAACAGCCCGACATGTCCGATGGATAACTGCCCCGTGTACCCCACTACCAGATTCAACCCGGCGATCAGCACCCAATAGACCGCGATCAACGCAGCCAGGTGCAACTGGTATTGGTCACTCGCCCAGAAGGGCAGCAGCAACAGGGTGAACGCGGAAAAGGCGAGCATGATGGCTCGCGTTTGCGCCGGAGATTTCTGCAACATGCGATGTTCCTCTGGGCTCAGACTGGACGGACGTTCTTGGACCCGAGCAAGCCCTCGGGTTTCAGAAGTAGAACGACCATCAGCAGGCCGACTGCGATGGTTTGCTGGTATTCACCACCAAACCAGTAGCTCGCAAAGGCGTTAAGCAGGCCGAGCGCGACGCCTCCGATGAGTGCGCCAACATTGCTGCCCAGGCCACCGACTGCCAGCGCAATGAAACCGTTTAGCGTCAAGGTCAGACCCAACGCAAAATATGCAAAGGTCAACTGCCCGGCGGCAAAACCGGCCAGGCCTCCCAGGGCCCCCGAAAGCACATAGGAAAGTACGCGGATCCTGTCCGTCGACACGCCCCGGGCACGTGCGGCAAACGCGTCTTCCGACATGGCAAGGAACAACTTGCCGTACATGGTGTGTCGATAAAAAAGGTCCAGTCCGATCGCCATCAAGCCGGCAATCACAATCGGCAGCCAGAATTTCTGATCGGCCATGCCTGCACCAAAATCCTGCGGAATCAGTCGAGGGAAGGGCCTGGGTTCCGTTCCCCACCACAAGCCAACTGCCTGCTGCACCATCGTTGCAAGCGCCAGCGTGCTCAACAGCCACAAATGCTCATCGCTGCGCGCCAGCACACGACGGATGGCCAGGAGCTCTGTTAACCAGCCGAAGGCGGCCCCAACCAGCACGGCCCCCACCAGCCCCAAGTACCAGGGCCATTGCAAGGTGCCGATAAACCAGGCACCGAACACACCCCCCAGCATCGAAATGTGTCCCGTCGTCACCGACAGCACTTTAGACGTGGAAAACATAACGTTGTAGACCAGGGCCACGGCCGCAAACAACATGCCCGTGGCCAGGCCCGTCACAAATACGCTGAGCATTTCCGGTGATCCTTAACGCGGTGCAGGCTGGAAGCTGCCGTCCTTGAACGTGCTGGCCGTATTCACGATCATGCCGCTGTCCGGAAAGCCATTGCGCTCAGTCGGGCTCCAGGTATAAGACGCATACACCCCAGGATAATTCTTGACGCCTTCCAGGACTTTCTGGATCGCAGCCGGGTCTGTTGATCCTGCCGTCTTGATGGCGTACTCGATCATCTTGACCGTGTCGTAGCCCATCGCCACCCACCAGAACAGCACATCGATTTCCCCGCCACCCAGACGGGGACGCATCTTGTCGACCAGTTCTTGCGTGCGCTTGGGCAACTTGCCATTGGGCTCGAACGTGGTGCTGACATAACCCGCGGCATACGTTTTTTCCCAATACTCGGGCTTGTTCAGCAGCTTGCGAATCTGCGCCGCCATCAGGGCAGGGTGCCCCACCACGGTCACATCCCAGGCCATTTCACCACGGGCGTTCAGCAGACGGGCCAACAAGCCAGTTGCAGCGGTCCACGGCATCACGACCTCGGCGCCGGCATTCCGAGCCTTGGTCATCTCATCGACCAGGTCGGTCTTGTTGTTGTCGACCATCACGGTATAAACAGGAGTGATCCCCGCCTTTTCAAGCATTGCGACGGCGGCTTTCGCGCTGGCCGTCCCGTAGCCGGAAGTGTCGGCAATGATCGCGATTTTTTTCTTTTTCAACGTGTTCAGCACGTAGTCGTTCGCCGAGGAAATCCACTGGCTGTTGGTATTGATCATGCGAAACGCGCGCGGATATTTCTTGGCGTCAGTCAGTTCATCGACTGCCCCGATCACGAGGTTGGGAACACCTGCGCGTGCCAGGATTGGCGTCGCCGCCAGACCTTCGCCTGAGTTAACCGGACCAATCACGAAATTGACCTTGTCACTGAACGCAAGCTGCTGCGCGAAGTTGACCGCCTTGGTAGGGTCACCCGCCGTGTCGCGAGTCAGCAACTCAACCTGGCGCCCCAGGATGCCACCCGCTTTGTTGATTTCCTCGACCGCCAGCATGACACCTTCGTTTTCAGCGATTGCCGACGACGACAGGGGCCCGGTCAAGGATGATAGCCAACCCACCTTGATAGGTTGTGCCATGGCGCCCGCGGCACTCACGACCAACCCGGTGGCCAGGACAAGCGTAGATAACAAAGTTGAACGACGAATCGTCATGAGGGTCTCCTCCCAATATTTTTATTCAGGAATTTTTATTTAATTTTTATTATTCACTTAGGATAATCTATCCCATGAGAGGCTTACGCCTTCCTGGCTACGTTTCTTTGCGGATCAGGGTAAGCCCTAGTCACCTGGAAGGCTGGAAATCGTCCTGAGGACACGTTCAGACCTTCCTTCGCCCGCCCGACACTAAGGATTTCGACGTGACCATACAGATCAAGGCCGCCACCGGTTTCAATCAAGGGGCGGATGCGTATGAACGCGGTCGTCCGGATTACCCACAAGAGGCTGTCGAGTTCATGCTCCAGTCTCTTGCGGTCGGGCCCGCATCGACCCTGGTTGACCTTGGGGCAGGGTCTGGCAAGTTCACCAGGTTGCTGGTCGCCGCGGGCATGCGCCCGATCGCTGTTGAGCCCGTTGCGGCAATGCGAACAAAATTTAGACAACTTCTTGCCGATATTGCGGTGCTTGATGGTTCGGCCGAACACATCCCGGTTCAAGACAGCAGTATCGACGCTGTCGTCGCCGCTCAAGCGTTTCACTGGTTCGATGGCGAGGCTGCCCTGAAGGGAATCCATCGCGTCCTGAAACCTGGCGGCAAACTTGGAATGATCTGGAACGTGCGTGACGAATCCTTGCCGCTCATGGCCGACCTGACACGCATCATGGACCCACATGAGGATGGCGCGCCCCGCTATCGCACAATGGAATGGAAAAAGGCCTTTGACCAGTCAACGCTGTTCACCGCGCTGCAACAACAGGACTTCCCCTACGAACAGGTAGGAGACACTCAAATGGTCGTTGACCGCATTGGTTCCGTCAGCTTTATTTCAGCCTTGCCTGCAGAAACCAAACTGCGGGTGCTCGATCAGGTCCGGCAGGCCGTCGCCCGGCATCAGCAGGCGCAGGGGAGTGCGGTCATCAAACTGCCGTATCGGTCGACTATCTTCTGGTGCGCCAAGAAATAGACCGTCGAGGCCGCGACTGCGCATTGCCACAAGGTGTTGCGTTGCAACAATCGCTCCGTGACATATCCGCCAGACTGTTGATTTAAGTCAAGCGGGCGACAGGCAGCGCTAGGGTTAACCCTAGCGTCCTCTACAATTTGCTTCTCTCGCAGGGATTCTTCGCAAGGACTGATCATGGATATTCTTTTACAAGTTGCCGTCATTCTGGCTTGCCTGTTTTACGGGGCGCGCAAGGGTGGCGTGGCACTCGGGCTGCTAGGCGGACTCGGTATCGTCGTCATGACGTTCGTGTTCAAGCTCCCGCCAGGCAAACCCCCGGTCGACGTCATGCTGACCATCATTGCCGTGGTGGCGGCGTCCTCAACGCTCCAGGCGTCAGGGGGTCTTGAAGTTTTACTCAAAGGCGCCGAAAAAATCCTGCGCCACAATCCAAAATATGTATCGATCCTGGCTCCGTTCACCACCTGCCTGTTAACGATCCTGTGTGGTACGGGCCATGTGGTCTACACGATGTTGCCCATTATTTACGACATTGCCATCAAGAACAATATTCGCCCTGAACGCCCGATGGCCGCCTCCTCGGTGGCGAGCCAGATGGGGATCCTGGCCAGCCCCGTCTCGGTGGCCGTCGTGTCCCTGGTGGCCTTTCTGGCCAAAGTGCCGGTTGGCGGGCATGTCATTGATTTCGTCCAGTTGTTGTCAATCACCATCCCGTCCACCTTGGCCGGGGTGTTGTTGATTGGTGTTTTCAGCTGGTTTCGTGGCAAAGACCTGGCCGACGACCCGGACTTCCAACGGCGCATCGCCGACCCAGAACAACGCAAGTTCATTTATGGTGAAAGCACCTCGCTCATGGGTAAAACGCTCTCGGGCGGTCAGTGGGCGGCCATGTGGATTTTCATCGCCTCCATCGCAGTCGTGGCCGTGCTGGGGGCTGTTGAATCGTTGCGTCCGCTGGTCGGCGGCAAGCCCATGTCGATGATATTGACGATCCAGATGTTCATGCTTCTGGCTGGTGCCCTGATGATTGCGTTTACTAAGACCGATCCCTCCACGATCGGCAAAACAGATGTCTTCCGTGCAGGCATGATCGCCGTCGTCGCCGTGTTCGGTATCGCCTGGATGGCTGACACCGTTTTTGAGGCGCATCTGCCAGAACTCAAGGCCGCCCTGACTGATCTGGTCAAGACGCAGCCGTGGACCTATGCAATCGCGCTCCTGCTCGTGTCAAAACTCGTCAATTCACAGGCTGCCGCAATCGTCGCCATGGTCCCCGTCGGGCTGGCGATCGGGGTATCACCGGGCTACATCGTTGCCTTTGCCGCCGCATCCTACGGCTACTTCATCCTGCCGACATACCCAAGCGACCTTGCCGCCATTCAGTTTGACCGCTCAGGCACCACAAAGATCGGCAAGTTCGTGGTCAATCACAGCTTCATCATCCCCGGGTTCATTGGCGTGGGGACGTCATGCTTGATCGGGTTCCTTCTGGCCAAGGCCGCAGGTCTGATCTAGCCCGCTCTGACTGGCGTTTGACAGAAAAAAACCAGGCGTTTTTAAGACGTCTGGTTTTTTTCTTGCGCCTGCAGTACGCCGCAGGATTGTTCGAAACAGCCTTACACGTCCAGGTTTGCAGCCTGTAGCGCATGGGTTTCGATAAACGCCCGACGCGGCTCAACGGCATCGCCCATCAGCGTTGTAAAGATTTCGTCCGCGGCAAGCGCGTCTTCAATCTGCACACGCAACAAACGACGCACCTTCGGATCCATCGTCGTTTCCCAAAGCTGTGAAGGGTTCATTTCGCCCAGACCTTTGTAGCGCTGCTTGGTGACGTTGCGTTCGGCTTCTGCGCGCAACCATTGCATGGCTTCGCGAAAATCCGAAACCATCGACTCCTTGCGCTTGTCACCTTCGCCACGCGAAACCATCGCCCCTTTGCCAATCAAGCCCTGGAAGGTCGTTGCCGCACGCGCGAGCACGGCGTAGTCTGCACCGTACACAAAGTCAGAGTCCAGCACCGTCACACGCACGTTCCCGTGGTGTTTGCGACGCACGATAATGCGCCACTTTTCTGCCGCATGATGGAATTCGGCCGTCACGTCGACCTGATGAGGCAACATGGGGTCCTGCAGTACGGCATGCATGCGGCCTGCTGATGCCTGGGCATGCTCTTCGGTATCGAGCTCAAGCGTGGCACCACCCACGATGGCCGACAAGGTCGACTCATCCATGAAACGGCTCAGGCGCGCAATCACGCTATCGGCCATCACGTACTGCCGCGCAAGTGTAGTCAGCGCCTCACCCGCAATGGCCGTCGCACCGTCACCGGGCACCAGTTGGGCGTCTTTCAGTGCCAGTTGCAGCATGTACTGGGTTTCTTCGACTTCGTCTTTCAAATAGCGCTCGTCCTTGCCCGCCTTGACTTTGTAGAGTGGTGGCTGGGCAATGTAAATATAGCCACGCTCGACCAGCTGCGGCATCTGACGGTAAAGCAGCGTCAACAACAACGTGCGGATGTGTGCACCGTCGACGTCGGCATCGGTCATGATGATGATGCGGTGGTAGCGCAACTTGTCAACGTTAAAGTCAGGCCCAATGCTCGTCCCCAGCGCAGTGATCAGCGTGGTGATCTGCTCGCTGGCAATCAGCCTGTCAAAACGTGCTTTTTCAACGTTCAGGACCTTGCCGCGCAACGGCAGGATCGCCTGGAATTTACGATCCCGGCCCTGCTTGGCCGAACCACCTGCCGAGTCTCCCTCGACGATATACAGCTCGCACAGCGCCGGGTCTTTTTCCTGGCAGTCCGCCAGTTTGCCTGGCAAACCCGCGCCCTCAAGCACGCTCTTGCGACGCGTGAGTTCTCGCGCTTTGCGTGCGGCTTCGCGCGCGCGCGCAGCCTCGACCACCTTGGAACACAGTGCCTTGGCATCGTTCGGGTTTTCAAGTAACCAGGACTCGAGTGTGCGGGCCACCGCCTCTTCAACCGCAGGGCGCACTTCGCTCGAGACCAGTTTGTCTTTTGTCTGGCTGCTGAACTTGGGCTCAGCCACCTTGACCGACAGCACGCAGGTCAGTCCCTCGCGCATGTCGTCGCCGGTGGTGTCGACCTTGGCTTTTTTGGCCATGTCGTTTTCGGCGATGTATTTGTTGATGATGCGTGTCATGGCCGCCCGCAAACCCGTCAGGTGCGTGCCGCCATCGCGCTGCGGAATATTGTTGGTGAAACACAGCACCTGCTCGCTGTAACTGTCGTTCCATTGCATCGCGATCTCGACACCAACCAGCGAACCACCCGCATTCGATTCGGTCATGACCGAAAACACATTGGGGTGCAAGACGGTCTTGGTCCGATTGATGTACTCGACAAACCCTTTGACCCCGCCTGAAAAGGCAAAGTTCTCTTCTTTTCCATGACGCTGGTCGACCAGGCGAATCTTCACGCCGTGATTCAGGAACGACAGCTCTCGCAGGCGTTTGGCCAGGATATCGTAGTGATATTCGACGTTGTTGAATATCTCAGTATCGGCCAGAAACTGCACCTCGGTGCCACGCTTTTCAGTGGTGCCGATGACCGTCAATGCCGCCACGCGAACGCCCCGGTGAAACTCCATCTGGTGGATCTGGCCGTCGCGACGAATGGTCAGGCGCAGCCAGGACGACAAGCCGTTCACACACGAAACGCCCACACCATGCAAGCCACCGGAAACCTTGTAGGAGTTCTGGTCGAACTTGCCGCCGGCATGCAGCTCGGTCAGGACAATTTCAGCGGCACTACGATGGAATTCGTCGTCTTTATGAATGTCCGTCGGAATACCACGACCGTTATCGGTCACCGAGATCGAGTTGTCGGTATGGATCGTGACAACGATCTCATCACAGTGTCCCGCCAGCGCTTCATCAATCGCGTTGTCGACCACCTCGAAGACCATGTGGTGCAAGCCCGTACCATCGGAAGTGTCGCCGATGTACATGCCCGGGCGCTTGCGCACGGCCTCAAGGCCCTTGAGCATCTTGATGGAATCGGCACCGTAACCGCTTTGGTCTTCGGGCATGGCGTGCTCATCGGGCAGGAGGTGCTCTTCGGGCAATTGTGTATTTTCTGACATGTCTAGATCCGCATTGGCATAACGACGTACTTGAACGATTCGTCGTCAGGCAAGGTAAGAAGTGCAGAGGCGTTCGCGTCGGGCATGATCGACCAGCGTATGGTCTCAGCCTTGACGTTGGCCAGGAAGTCCAGCAAGTAGCTCACGTTGAACCCGACATCGAGGGCTTCGTGGCTATAGTCGATATCTATCTCTTCCTGCGCCTCTTCTTGTTCGGCGTTGGTTGAAGAAATCTTGAGCAAATTCTCACCGAGTTGCATCCGCACGCTGCGAAATTTATCTGTGGTCAAAATAGCCGCGCGCTGCAAGCTGCCTTGTAGCGTTTCGCGCGACACGTCGAAATGTCGTGTGTACGTGGTCGGTATCACACGATTGAAATCAGGAAACTTGCCCTCAACCAACTTGGACACGAGTTCCACCTGCCCAAACGAAAACCGGATCTGTCCCGCGGCCACGTCGATCGTCACAGGCTCTTCGCTGTCGTCGAGTAATCGCTGCATTTCAAGGACGGTCTTGCGCGGCACGATCACTTCGTGACGCGCGGCAATCCCATCGGCAGGCGTTGAGCTATGGGCAAGCCGGTGGCCATCGGTGGCCACCGCTCGCAACAAGCCGGGCTCAAACACCATCAGCATGCCGTTCAGGTAATAGCGGATATCCTGCTGTGCCATGGCAAAGTGCACCATGTTGAACAGATGCTTGAGCGTCTTGCGCGGCAGTGTCAGTGACACGTCCCAGCGGTCGGGTTGTGTCATCGTCGGAAATTCGGTCGCAGCCAACGTCTGCAAGGAGAAACGACTTTTGCCCGACTGTACCGCGAGCTTGCCGCTTACCGTTGACAGGCGCACATCACCGGTGTCGGGCAACGCCCGCAGAATGTCCACCAGCTTTCGCGCAGCAACGGTCAGTGACTCATTTTCTGGCCCGACGCCAAAGTCGGCGTGCGTCGTGATCTGGACTTCCAGATCGGTCGCGATAAACGAGACCCTGCCCGCTTCCTTGCGTAATAAAATGTTCGCAAGAATAGGCAGCGTATGACGGCGCTCGACGATCCCGGCAACCGTGGATAACGGCTTGAGCAAGGCTTCACGTGGGGTCTGTACAAGTTGCATGGATTATCCCTTTAGAGTTTGTTCGAGTACATGCAGCGTATGGTTAAGTTCAGTCTGTTTGGCACGCAAATCTGAAATTTTGCGCACGGCGTGCAGCACGGTCGTATGGTCCCTGCCACCAAACAATTCGCCGATTTCAGGCAAGCTTTTCTGCGTCAGTTCCTTGGCCAGGTACATGGCGACCTGGCGCGGCATTGCAATATTGGCTGGCCGACGTTTTGAGTACATATCGGGCAGTTTTATCTTGTAGTAATCTGCGACCGTCTTCTGAATATTCTCGACTGTGACCTGACCGTTTGACACAGACAACAGGTCCTTGAGCGCGTCTTTACAAATATCAACGTTGACGACGTCGCGACCATGAAAGCGGGCATAAGCCAACACTTTGCGCAAAGCACCTTCCAGTTCACGCACGTTGCTGCGCAGATGTTTCGCGATAAAAAACGCGACTTCCTCTGGCATCGGCAAGCCTTCGGATTCTGCCTTGCGCAGCAAAATCGCGACGCGCATTTCGAGTTCGGGCGGCTCAATGGCGACGGTCAATCCCGAATCAAACCGGGAAATCAGCCGGGTGTCGATACCAGCCAGTTCCTTGGGATAGGTATCGCTGGTGATGATGATTTGTTTACGCTGCGCCACCATGGCTTCGAACGCGTAGAAGAACTCTTCCTGAGTGCGACTTTTGCCGGAAAAAAACTGAATGTCGTCAATCAGCAACAAATCAAGAGAGTGATAAAAACGCTTGAATTCATCAAAGGCTTTGCGCTGATAGGCCTTGACCACATCGGACACGTACTGATCAGCGTGAACGTAACGCACGCGCACACCCGTCCCGGCAGCCACCATGGCATTGCCAATCGCGTGTATCAGGTGCGTTTTACCCAGCCCCACGCCACCGTACAGAAATAGCGGGTTATATGACGTGCCTGGATTTTCGGCCACCTGCAAGGCTGCGGCGCGCGCGAGCTGGTTGGCCTTTCCGGTGACAAAATTTTCAAAGGTCAGGTCAGTGTTCAGACGGGATTTTTCATCTACCGAGGTCACTGCCGAGACGGACTGCACAACGGGCACGGATGCGCCTGGACCCGACATTGCCGGTTGTGCCGTGCCGCTCAGGGCCTTCGCTTCGCCAGCCGTTGGTTGCAATGCCGCTGTCGAGCCGTTGTGGCGGGTGTCGCGCACGACCGTGGCCGTGCCTGACGGCAGCTCAAAGGAAACCTGTATGGGTTGCTTGAACCATTCCGTGGCAAACACTTCGATCTGGTGGGCGAAATTCTTGCGGACCCACTCGAGCTTGAAACGGTTGGGCGCGGAGAAACGCAACTGCGCCTGCGACTCATCGTAGGCGAGCAGAACCAGTGGACGGATCCACGCGCTGATTTGCTGGGGGGGAAATTCCTGCTCAAGCCGAATGACGCAGGACTGCCAGAACTCGTTCATGTGACTCGCTGATCAAACCCTGATTCTACCCTGTCAACGGGTTGGTTATCCACAGGCAGGTTTACGGTAAAACCCGCCCTCCTTTCCTAACTATTTGACTAATTACGCATTTTTTGCTGAAATGGAGGGCTTCGCAGAATTATCCAAAACTTTTTCGCTCTTTGATCTGGGCTTTTATCATGAAACGTACTTACCAACCTTCAGTTACCCGCCGCAAACGCACGCATGGCTTTCGTGTCCGCATGAAGACCCGTGGTGGTCGTGCCGTGATCAACGCTCGTCGCGCCAAAGGCCGCAAGCGTCTGGCCGTCTAACACACCTGTTTGCGTCGCACACGCTCGCTGTATCTTTCGTGCGCAGACCGGACCTGTCGTGATGTCACGCGCCACGTTTCCCGCGGCGGCACGCCTGCACCGCCCCACCGAATTTGCTGCAGCCTTGGCTGGCAAGCGGATCGCCCGTGGGGCGTATTTCATTGTGACCGCCCACCCAACACTTGCTTTGGCTAGCGATGAAGTCGCTGCCCCGATCGCCCGACTCGGGTTGATCATGGCCAAGCGGCTCGCGCAGCGGGCATCCACGCGCAATGCGCTCAAACGTGTCGTCAGGGAAGCGTTTCGCTTACAACGCCTGCAGCTTCCCCCGGCAGATTATGTCGTGCGCCTTCACCGTCGTATCGATGCCTGCTCGCTGACTGTGCTCAAAACACTTGCGCGTCAGGAAGCAGATAGCCACTTTTCCCGAGCGGCTCGATGATCACATTCCTGCTCACCGCGCCGATTCGGGCGTATAAGTTTTTCCTTAGCCCTTGGTTGGGCCAATCCTGTCGTTTTTCGCCAACTTGCTCCTCCTACGCCATCGAAGCCATCGAGACCTGGGGTCCCGGTCGCGGCAGTTGGCTTGCACTACGGCGCATTGGCCGTTGCCACCCATGGTGCCAGGGTGGCGATGACCCCGTACCTCACAAGCCGGGCGGCTGCCAGAGCAAAAGTACGCCATTACCACGCAGTCACACCGAATAAAGCTAAACTGCCACCCTTCACCAGTTGGCTCTACATATTATTAGGCAAGAATGGATATCCGACGCACCGTCCTATTGATGATTTTTTCGTTTTCCCTGCTGATGCTGTGGAACAACTGGCAGACGCATCAAGGCAAGGCACCTCTCTTCGGGCCCGCTACCCAGACCGCCCCGAAAGACGGGGCGACCGGGGCAGACAGTTCCCTGATCAACGGCGTACCTAGCGCTCCGGCATCCGCCGCACCCACCGCTACGAGCGCGGGGACGGTTCCCGGGGCAGCGCCAGTGGCCTCGGCACAACCCCAGACCGTCGTCGTCAAGACAGACGTTCTGGCACTCACCTTTGACCTGCAGGGCGCACAGCTCATTCATGCAGACCTCCTTGCGTTTCCTTCCTCTGACGACAAGGCCGCGCCCGAAGTCCTGCTTCAACGAACCAAAGACCGCACCTATATCATCCAGTCTGGCCTGACCGGCGCACCGGCTGGTGCACAGTTTCCGTCGCACCTGAGCCCCTTTACCCTGATCAGCGAAGCCCGTGAGCTAAATGGTGACACGCTGGTAGTCAAATTTGCTTCCGAGTCCGATGGCGTCAGGCTCACCAAGACGTTCACCTTGCACCGAGGCAGTTACGCCATCGATGTCGACCACCAGATTGAAAACCTTTCTGCCGCACCCGTGTCGCCCTTTGTCTATCTGCAAATTACCCGCGATGGCACGCCTCCGGCGACCGCAAATGCTGGCCCAAGCTTCCTGAGCGGCCCGGCCAACTTTTTCGGTACGGCGATTTATTCCGAACAGGACAAATTCCAGAAAGTCACCTTCCAGGACGTGGAAAAGCACAAAGCAAGCTACGTCAAGCAGGCTGATAATGGCTGGTTTGCCATCGTTCAACATTACTTTGTGACTGCCTGGGTACCCCCTCAAGGAAAGAGTCGCAATTACGAAGTGACAGAACTCGATAAGAACCTGTTCGCTGTGCGCAGCATGGAGCCCGTCGGCGCCATCAGTCCCAATAGCAACGTCACCATCAATTCGAGACTCTGGATTGGTCCGCAAGATCAGGGCGCGCTTGAAGCGGTTGCCCCAGGCCTTGAACTTGTCGTCGATTACGGCTTGCTGACCATTATTGCAAAGCCACTGTTTTCCCTGATGACCTGGCTGCACCTCCTTCTTGGTAACTGGGGTTGGACCATTGTCGCCCTGACCTTCCTGATCAAGGCTGCGTTTTATCCATTGTCGGCAGCCAGCTATCGCTCCATGGCAAAAATGAAGCAGGTTGCGCCCCGCCTGCAGGCACTGAAAGAGAAGTTTGGTGACGATCGTCAAAAGCTGAACGCGGCAATGATGGAAATGTACCGGACGGAAAAGATCAATCCGTTGGGTGGCTGCCTGCCGATTGTGATTCAGATTCCAGTGTTCATTTCGCTTTACAACGTGCTGTTGTCCAGTGTTGAACTTCGTGACGCGCCCTGGATTTTCTGGGTCCATGATCTGTCGGTAAAGGATCCCTACTTTATTTTGCCGGCCATCATGATGGCAACGATGTTCCTGCAGATGAAGTTGAACCCCACGCCTCCTGATCCAATGCAAGCCAAGGTCATGATGTTCATGCCGCTGGTTTTTGGTGGAATGATGTTCTTCTTCCCATCAGGTCTGGTGTTGTACTGGTGTGTAAACAACATCCTGTCGATCGCCCAGCAGTGGTACATCACCCATAAAATGGCGAAAATCGCTGCGGCTCCTCATCGTTAATGGCGCACGCAACAGTCCAGCCGATTGTTGCCATTGCCACCGCCCCGGGTCGGGGCGGCATCGGTGTGGTACGTGTATCGGGCCCCTCTTTGGGGCCTTTTGTTTATGCCTTGCTTGGGAAACACCTGATACCACGCCATGCGCATTATTTAGACTTTCCCGACGCATCCGGCAGGCCCATTGACCAAGGCCTGGCACTCTTTTTCCCGGCACCAAATTCCTTTACTGGTGAGGACGTTCTCGAATTGCAGGGCCATGGCGGCCCCGCAGTGATGCAACAACTGCTGCGCCGGTGTCTGGGCGTGGGGCTAGCCTTCGACGCACGTCTGGCTGATCCTGGTGAGTTTACGCAGCGTGCATTTCTGAATGACAAGATTGACCTCGCACAAGCCGAAGCAATCGCCGATCTGATTGATGCCTCGTCCGAGGCCGGTGCGCGCGCCGCAGTGGCTTCGTTGTCGGGCGAGTTTTCTCGTCGCATCAATTCGCTGGCTACAGCAATCGTTGAATTACGCATGCTGATCGAAGCCACTCTGGATTTTCCCGAAGAGGAAATTGAGTTTCTCGAGAAATATCAGGCTCGCTCGAGGCTGCAGGTGTTGCGAGCCGACCTCGATAACATTCTTGCCCAGTCCAAACAAGGTATGGTGCTTCGTGAAGGGCTGCACGTGGTGCTGGCCGGCGAGCCAAACGTCGGAAAATCAAGCCTGCTCAATACACTGTCGGGTCAGGATCTGGCGATTGTCACGGACATTGCTGGCACAACACGCGACAAAGTTACGCAGCTTATTCACCTTTCTGGCGTACCTATCACTGTTATTGACACCGCTGGTTTGCGCGATAGTCTGGACACCATCGAATCGATTGGTATCGCAAAAGCCTGGCAGGAAATTCGCACAGCCGATGTCGTACTTCACTTGATTGACGCCGCGGCGCCTACGCAGCATCTTGATGAGCAGATTGAGCGGGCCCGCTCCAGACAGAGTGTGGTGCTGCGGGTATTAAACAAAGTTGATTTGCTGCCCACACCGGCACAACTTTCGCCCGGTGTGCTTGGCATATCCGTTAAGACAGGCGAAGGCATAGATGCATTGCGTTCACGGCTACTGGAACTCGCCGGCTGGAACCCGGGTCAGGAGTCGCCCTGGCTTGCCAGGCAACGTCATATTGATGCACTGGGACGTGCCCAAGACCACCTTGCCGCTGCCCAGGAACACGCTAGCCAGGATGACCGTGTTCTTGACCTGTTTGCCGAAGAATTGCGCCTTGCGCATGACAGTCTGGGTGCGATTACCGGAAAAATGACACCAGATGATTTACTTGGTGAAATTTTTTCGCACTTCTGCATTGGCAAATAGCTCGACGCCCAAGGACGTTCAAAGAAAGCTGATCTAACCCGTGAATATGCCAAACCATTCACATGCTTGCGCAACTGTCTCAAAAGTTTTGAGCAATTCTGGATGTACACCCAGCGTTGTGGCTCGGCTGATTTCAGCGAGTGTGCTGCCTGCTCTCTTAAACAACACACCCGAACTCTCCGCCTCTGTCAACGTGGCTACGCCGAGGGTGCCCGTCGCACATCAAAATAGTCAGCCCTGTCTCAAATTTTGTTCAAACTGTCCCAGTGGCTGTGGCCTGCCAAATAAGTATCCTTGGAACTTCACACAACCTTCAGTGAGCAACAGCTGATACTGCTCCTGCGTTTCAACACCCTCAGCAATCACGTCCATGCCCATACTTTGTGCCAGCACGACAATCGTATGCACGATAGACTTTTCACGGTCATCATCCAGCATGCCGTGGACAAACGACTGATCGATTTTCAACTGAGCGAGGGGCAGCTTTTTCAGGTATTGAAGTGAGGAATAGCCCGTGCCGAAATCATCCAGTGACGTCGATATTCCCAAGGTCTTGAGTTCGCTGATTTTTGAGATTGTCTCAGTGACGTTCTTGACCATAATGCTTTCGGTGAGTTCCAGCATCAGTCGGGTCGGCTCGATGCCATGGCGTGTCACAACAGCACGGATCAGTTCGACAAAGTCCGGTGCCTGGAACTGAATGACACTGACGTTGACCGACAGCGTAAGATGACGGGTCGCCTCATGCTGTTGCCAGATTTTGATCTGGGCACATGCCGTTTCTAGTACCCACAGGCCGATCGGGATAATCAGTCCGGTCTCTTCAGCCAGCGGGATAAATTGTCCTGGAGGAACAAGTCCGAGCCCCGGCCTTGACCAGCGGATCAATCCTTCGGCGCCCACTGCCTTGCCTGCTCTGTCCACCTGTATTTGGTAATGCAACTGAAATTCGCGGCGTTTCAGCGCCAGACCTAGTCCATCCTGCATGGCCACGCGTGCGTCAATAGCTTGTTGCATCCGCGGATCAAAGAACCGCAATATGTCGCGCCCAGCAACCTTTGCCGCATACATGGCTATTTCGGCCTGTTTAAGTAGGTCATCTACGAGAGGTCTATCCGGCCCAAATAGGGTCGCGCCAAGGCTGGCCGAAATCCAATAGTCCTTTCCATCGATTTGATACGGCGGCATGAACGCGGCTGAAATCTTGTTGCCAAGTTCTTCGACGCTGAGTGCCGCCTGCGTGGCATCAACACTCAGGTCTTCAAGCATGATTACGAAATCATCACCGCCCAATCGCGCAGTCGTATAACCTTCACGCACGCAAGAATTGAGCCGTTGCGCGACCAATTTCAGTATTTTGTCACCCGCATTTTGGCCAAGGGTATCGTTAATAGTTTTAAAGAAATCAAGGTCAACAAACAGTAGGGCACCAGCAAGCCCAGTGCGCGAGGCGGAAGCGATCGCCTGCGTGAGTCGGTCGATCAACAACCGCCGGTTTGCCATCCCTGTCAGTGAGTCGTAGAACGCCAGTTTAAGAGCCTGCTCCTCGTTAGCCTTGCGCTGAGTGATGTCACGCTGAACTGCGATCCAGTGGGTGAACCAACCGGCCTCATTGGCAATGGGTGAAATTTCCAGTTCAGCCCAAAATTTTTGTCCATCCTTTGTGTAATTGAGAATCTCTTCACGAATGGACTTCCATTGCGACAGCGCCGTGCGAATGCGATCTCGTGGCGCACGATCTGATTCCGGCCCCTGAAGGATACGGGGTGTTTTGCCGATCACTTCCTCGCGAGAATATCCGGTCAACGTCTCGAAGGCTTGGTTCGCATAAACGATCCGCGGGCCAGGTAGATCGATTGGCTCGGCCTCTGTGATGACGATGACGTCATTCGTGCGCTCAATACAGACCTGCAACAACTCCAGTTGCTCATATTTCTTTTTCTGTGCAGTAACGTCGGTCCCGATAGCAACAAGCATTGTTAGTATCCCGTCGGCATCCCAAATGGCGGCGATAGTCGTCTGCAGCCAATAAATAAGTCCATTTTTTGCACGATTACAAATATCACCTTGCCAGACGTCACCAGCAAGTGCCATTTCGTACATGCTTTTGAAAAAGTCAGATGGATGAATGCCTGAACTTAGTGCGTTGTGATGCTGACCCAGCAACTCTGCCCGCGGATAGCCACTGATCTCGCAAAAGTGGTCATTCGCATAGGTGATGCAACCCTGGGCGTCAATGGTTGCGACGCTTAAGTGCCGATTCAGTACTTTCATGAACCCGGCGTGCGCTTCGCTCGGGGAGAAATCTAATTCGCTCAACAATTTGAAACGCCTTTTGTAAATGCAACTTTGTGGCAATACGCCACATACGCCCGCACTCGAACGATCTCGAACAAAGTCATTCAGACTTCCACAATCGGTCGTTTTTTAACCATGCAAGTGCAACAACTGAAGCAATACAACAGCGCAGATTCGCTGCTATAGGCCGCCGTCGTTGCTTGTAAAGTGCTTCTTATGGCGATTTCATCACAAGCAGCACTGCGAGTAGCACATTCCATTCTGTCAACTACCTTGACAAACAACGCTTCCTTCGAACGCAACTGGTGCCAGTGCGCCCACTCTGGTTAATCATTTTAAAATTTCATCGTTCGTTGCAGTGCGACGGTTTTTTGAACTGTATTTATTGTGTACGGCTGCAAACGCCAACGCTTAACTTTTTATTACGTGCTACTTCTCATTGCTGAATTAATCAATTTAATCACTTTTGTATCATTCTACTCTCTAACCTTGCCCGGTCCGATATGGCGGCTACACAGCGTTTGCCGCCGTTGATCGCGGTTGCCCACGCTTCAGTATCCAGTCATTCGAACTTTATATACGCAAAAAATTTTTAGTATAAAAATAGAAAAATAAATCACTCAACCGTCCACCCACCGTCTATCGGTAGCACTGCACCGGTGATATCTTGACCGGCATCACTACACACAAAGACGGCTAACGCGCCGACATTTTCCATCGCTACAAACCGTCCTGTTGGGTGTCGGCTGGATATGTAGTCGCTTTCTGCCTGTTCCAGCGTGATGCCGTCGCGTTGGGCAATGCCTGCAATACGCGCCACAATGGGCGGTGTGGGTACCGTTCCCGGGCATAAGGCATTACAGGTAATCCCGTCACTGGCAGCGTCCATCGCGATTGCTCGCGTCAACCCAATCAACGCCGTTTTTGTCGTGATATAGGCGATGCGATTAGCCGTCGCTGTTTGTCCATAAACCGATGAGATATTGATGATTCGTCCCCATTTCACCTCGCGCATTGCTGGCAATGCGAGTCGCGCGGTATGAAATGCTGCCGATAAATTCACGGCCAATGCTTCATCCCAGTCGGATGTCAGCAGGGTATCGGTTGCGCCGAAATGACGAACAACCGCATTATTGACGACAATATCCACACGCCCAAACCTTAGTTCAGCCAGCTGCATCATCTCTTCTATCGCCGTAGGCTGGCGTAGATCAGCATGGCTGACCATCACATCCACTCCGTGCTGTTTGATGAGTTTTTGACGTGCCTGGGCACCAATTTCAACCGATTCGAGACCATGCAGGACAATTGAGGCACCGGCTTGTGCCAACTGATTGGCAATCGCAAATCCTAAGCCAGAAATTGATCCTGTGACTAAAGCAGTTTTAGTTTTTAACATTTATTTTGTCTCTGTTACAAATTTTTTTATTTAAATTACTAAGTTATTCTATACATCAGGCTGTGGATAACTCCCTTACGGATCCTGTGAAAAATCTGTGTACAAAATATGCATAATCGCGCTTCAGACACACCTAAAAATAACTATCCACCTTAGCCCACAAATTCAAACACAGTTTGTACACACCAAAAAAAGCTTATAACACCATGTATTTAAAAGATATTAATAGGTTATTGCAGTTATCCACAAGGCATCTTATCCATTAGTCTTTATATATAAGGGTATTAAATAAAAGAAAAGACAATACAGAACAACGCTGGCAGCAAACAGGGCTTTTATAGGGTTTGATCAAAAAATGGGCAGCTGCACGACAACAAAATATGGCCTACACTTTCATCAATCGTTCAATTGCTGCATCCAGTGTTCTGTTCTGTTTTGCAAAACAGAATCTGACAATGCCGTGGTTGGAATCAACAGAATCAGGATTTCCATAAAATGCCGAGACCGGAATGACCGTTACGCCATGCTCTTTCGTCATCCAGATCGAAAAATCTGCCTCGGGCATATCTGATATGGCACGATAGTCTGCCAACATAAAAAAAGTCGAAGGGTTTGGAAGTGGTTTAAAACGTGTTTGGTTCAGGCCGGTGGCCAAACGATCGCGTTTATCTTGGTAAAAAGTTGGTAAATTCAGATAAGTCGAGGCATCTTGTGTGTAGGCAGCGAGGGCAACTTGAAATGGCGATGGAACGGTAAACACGACGAACTGATGAACTTTTCGTAGTTCGGTTGTCAGCGCTACGGGGGCGCAGCAGTAGCCAATTTTCCAACCAGTTGTATGGGTTGTTTTACCAAAGGATGAAATGACAAAAGTCCGCGCGGCCAGTTCAGGACGCGTTGCAAGGCTCAGGTGAGGTTTGCCGTCAAAAACAATATGCTCATAAACTTCGTCTGACAACAACATAATGTTGGTGTTCTGGGTAATGGCTTCAAGAGCGTCCAGGTCCTCCGCGGTCAGAATAGCACCCGTGGGATTGTGCGGAAAGTTTACGATAATCAGTTTTGTCCGTGGTGTCACACTACTGCGCACCCGGTCCCAGTCAACGTGAAATGTCTGGCAATCAGAAGTTGGTGGGTTCATCGGAATACAGACTGCTTGCCCCCCGGCTAGCTTGATTGCCGGCAGATATGAGTCATAGCAGGGTTCGAGGACGATTACTTGGTCGCCTGTATTGACGACGGCAAGTACTGTCGACATGATTGCTTCAGTCGCACCACTTGTTACTGTGACCTCGGTATCCGGGTCATAGCGATGCCCATATATTGCACTGACCTTATCGCTGATCACCTGTCTCAGGCTGGCGACGCCCGGCATGTAAGGATATTGGTTGAACCCGTCTGACATGGCCTGTGTGACCAGGTTCAGTAGCCTCTGATCAGCGTTAAAGTCCGGAAACCCCTGACCAAGATTAATGGCCTTGTAGTCAACGGCCAGTTTACTCATGATGGTAAAGATAGTGGTCCCAACTTCTGGTAGTTTTGATGTGATCTGCATGTTATGAATCGTTGTTGTCAACATGGGTTGTTTATCTTCGATAATACGTTTTTTTCTATGGATTGCGCACAGTGAATCAGGTGTTGCGGTTGTTGGCTGGTGCGGCGGTTTCTCTTGTAGGAGCACTGCTGGCAGTGTGGGGTTCTATCCCCCTTCCCTGGATGCTGGGGCCACTTATTCTGGTCGCGGCTGTGCGTATGGCGGGCGGTCCAGTTCAGAGCGCGACGTGGCTGCGTAACATCGGACAGTGGGCAATCGGTGTCTCGTTAGGGTTGTATTTCACGCCGTTTGTTCTTGGTGTGATAGGCAGAAATATTTTGCCGATTTTATTTGGCATGCTGTTGGCCCTGGTGATTGGCCTGATGGGTACTTTTTTCATCAAAAAGGTCGGCAACGTCGATTTGAAGACAGCGTGGTTTTCTGCCGCGATTGGTGGAGCTAGTGAAATGACGACTCTTGCAGAACGGTATGGCGGGCGGTCTGATTTGGTAGCTAGTGCTCACAGTTTGCGTATTCTGACTGTTGTGCTGGTTATCCCTTTTGCGTTTCAGGCTTGGGGAGTCGTTGGTATCGACGGGTTGGTTCCCGGGCCAAAAATTGTGGACTATTTGGGGCTTTCGATCTTAGGCGCAGCCACTGCTTGCAGCGCACTGATTGCGGGGTGGTTACGGCTGCCCAATGGTTGGGTGTTGGGCCCGATGTTTGTCGCGATGGCGCTCACGATGGGTGGCATAGAGTTGTCTGCGCTGCCTGAGTTTGTGCCAAAGTTTGGCCAACTGCTCATTGGGTGGTCGCTTGGAGACAGGTTTCGGTCTTCTTTTTTTCGTGCAGCACCGCGGTTTTTGTTTAGTGTTCTATTGTTCACTTTTGGTGCCATTGGGCTGGCGTTTGGTGTTGCCGCGGTGCTTGAGTTGATGACGACGGTGCCATTACCGACGGTTTTTCTTGGGTTGGCCCCTGGGGGAATCGCCGAGATGGCAATCACCGCTAAAGTCCTCAAGCTTGGTGTCCCGCTGGTGACGGCATTTCATGTCACACGTATGGCGATGGTTGTCATCTTGACTGGTCCGCTTTATGTTTGTTTTATACAAAGACATTGTGACGTGTCGGTTCAGTGAGGTAGTCGTTGCTATCTGTGAATTTTTTGGATAGTTTATTTGTCATTTTGTCCCATTCGTTTAGCGCAGCGATCTGAATTTTAGTGTTTCTCTTAGCGGTAGTTTGTTCACAAACTGTTCAGTAGTTATCCACAACGTTATGCACTACTGTTTTGTAGCAGTTAATTTCATGCATGTTTCACGTGGAACATTGGGTACGGCAATGTGATTTTCAGTATTTTTTTATTATCAGTTTGTTCACAAATGGCCATTCTTATTCCCGTCGTTATGCACTGCTATTTTTTCTAACTAATTGACCACATGTTTCACGTGGAACATGCGGATTCGGTGGTTCTAGGGTTGGCAGGTATTTGTTTAGCCGCAGCGCACTGCCCTTCTATTGATTAACAGACGAGTATGTGCGTAAACCACGTCATGTTTCACGTGAAACATACCGACGCAACATAGCACGGTCTATAATCACATCCCTTCTCGCTGTGATAGTTTTGTTTGATGAATCATCCTGTTGAATTCGATGTGATTGTTGTGGGTGGTGGCCATGCAGGAACAGAGGCCGCACTTGCTGCTGCTAGAAGTGGGGCTACTACGCTCTTACTCACCCATAACATTGAGACGCTCGGCCAAATGTCATGCAACCCTTCAATAGGTGGAATTGGAAAAGGCCACTTAGTGAAAGAGATTGACGCACTTGGTGGTGCGATGGCAATTGCTACCGACGAGGCCGGAATTCAGTTCAGAATATTGAATGGATCAAAGGGCCCCGCCGTACGTGCCACACGTGCACAAGCTGATCGCGTCCTCTATCGCAAAGCAATTCGGTCCCGCTTAGAAAATCAAACTAATCTCTGGCTTTTTCAACAGCCTGTTGATGACCTACTTCTTGAAGGCAATCGCGTAGTTGGTGCCACCACGCAGATTGGAGTGAAATTTCGCTCTCGCGCAGTCGTACTCACAGCGGGAACATTTTTGAATGGTTTGATGCACGTTGGCCTACAAAACTATTCCGCTGGTCGTGCCGGAGACCCGCCTGCCACCATGTTAGGCAAACGGCTAAAAGAAATGATGCTGCCACAAGGGCGACTCAAAACAGGAACCCCCCCCCGCATTGATGGACGAAGTATCAACTACTCGGTTCTGGAAGCGCAACCAGGCGACCTTGCCCCAGTGCCGGTGTTTTCCTATATGGGCACGGCAGCAATGCATCCAAGGCAAGTGCCTTGCTGGATCACGCACACGAATGTCAGAACGCATGACATTATTCGCGCAGGTCTTGACCGATCACCAATGTACAGCGGGGTCATCGAGGGTGTTGGGCCGAGGTATTGCCCCTCTATTGAGGACAAGGTTCATCGCTTCTCAGGCAAAGATTCCCATCAGGTATTTCTAGAGCCCGAAGGACTAGATACGCATGAGGTCTATCCAAATGGGGTGTCAACCAGCCTTCCTTTTGACGTGCAGTTGAATCTGATTCATTCGCTACCAGGCTTGGAAAATGCACATATCATCCGGCCAGGATACGCGATCGAGTACGACTACTTTGATCCACGAGAACTTAAGTCTTCGTTGGAAACTAAGAGTATCGACGGACTATATTTCGCTGGCCAAATAAATGGAACGACCGGCTATGAGGAAGCGGCTGCACAAGGGCTGATGGCGGGGATCAATGCTGCCCGCTATGCCAAGAATCTGGAACCTTTTGTGTTGCGTCGTGACCAGGCATATTTGGGTGTGCTGGTGGACGACCTAGTGACAAAAGGGGTGACCGAACCGTATCGTATGTTCACCTCGCGCGCGGAATACCGTCTGAGCTTGCGCGAAGACAACGCCGATTGGCGTTTGACTGAAATGGGTCGAAATTATGGGCTTGTCAATGACGCACGCTGGGAATCTTTTAATAAAAAACATGAAGCAGTTGAACGAGAAATTGAAAGATTGAAATCAACATGGCTTAATCCGCGCATGATTTCACCAGAAGTTGCCGAGAAAGTATTGGGAACAAAAATTGAGCGTGAGTACTTACTGTCTGATTTACTGAAGCGTCCCAATGTCACGTATAAAACCTTAATGGAAATGCCCTGTCTTGAGGGTGCAGCGCTGCCCGGAGGGATACCTTTCGGGGAGTACGCCGAGCAGGTCGAGGTACAGGTTAAGTACGAAGGCTATATCGCTCGCCAGCAAGGCGAAGTGGCGCGTCAACTCAGCCACGAAAATCAATTGATTCCAAAAGAGATTGATTTTGAGTCAATTACCAGCCTGTCGTATGAAGTCCGCCAGAAGATGAAAACGCATCGACCGGAAACTGTCGGCCAGGCTTCGCGAATTTCCGGAATCACGCCTGCCGCGATCTCACTGCTCCTCATTCATCTCAAACGCCACTACTACAGCGTAAAGACTGCAGCCGAATGACCACATCACGATCCGGTACGATTCCTGCGGGGCAACGGCTGGACGCCGCCTGCCTTGCACTGCAGATCAACTTGGGCACAGAACAAAAAGCGACGCTGCTAGAGTTTGTGGCGCAGCTGCATAAATGGAACCGTACCTACAACCTGACCGCAATCCGGGATGTCGACCACGCGTTGGTACAGCACCTGTTTGACAGCTTGTCAGTCATCGCTCCCCTGCAGGACTGGTGCGACAAAAATACGCGTGCTGCACCAAAAATCCTCGATGTAGGCTCCGGCGGCGGTTTGCCAGGCGTTGTCCTGGCGATCGCCATGCCGGGCGCGCAGGTTCACTGTATCGACGCCGTGGACAAGAAAATAACCTTTATTCGGCAAATGGCTGGGGTTCTTAAACTACCCAACCTCGCTGCCATCCATGCGCGGGTCGAAACCATACCTCCCATGTCATGCGATATTGTGATTTCCAGGGCTTTCGCTTCGCTTGAAGACTTTGCCAAATGGTCCGGGCAGCACGTTTCCCTTGACGGATGTCTGGTGGCGATGAAGGGCAAAACCCCAGTAGAGGAAATGACTGCACTGGATCAACGTGGCGAGTGGATCACTCAACGCGTTCAAAGTTTGAATGTTCCCGAGCTCGAGGCTCAGCGATGCCTAGTCTGGATGCACCGGAAAGGAAAAACATGAACACAGAAATTTCTCGTGGCAAAACGGCCCGCGTTTTTTGTATCGCCAATCAAAAAGGGGGTGTCGGGAAAACCACAACAGCCATTAACCTTGCAGCAGGCCTGGCGACACACGGAAAACGCGTGCTCTTGATCGACCTTGACCCACAGGGCAACTCGACCATGGGCAGCGGTATCGACAAGAGCACCCTTGCACACACCCTCTATGGCGTGCTGATCGGTGAGGCGACCATCTCCGAGGCGAGAGTGCACTCTGTGACGGGTGGGTACGACGTGCTGCCTGCCAACCGGGAACTATCCGGGGCAGAGATCGACCTCGTTGGTATGGAAGAGCGTGAATTACAGCTCAAGCACGCGATTGTCAGCATCGCCGATCAGTACGACTTTATCCTGATAGATTGTCCTCCCACGCTGTCGCTATTGACACTCAACGGGCTAGCCGCTGCCCATGGCGTCATTATCCCCATGCAGTGCGAATACTTCGCGCTGGAGGGGCTGTCTGACCTGGTCAACACGATCAAGCGGGTACACCGCAATATCAACCCTGAGCTCAGCCTGATTGGACTGCTACGTGTGATGTTTGATCCTCGCGTCACACTGCAACAACAGGTCTCCGCACAGCTTGAAGCGCATTTTGGTGAGAAAGTATTCAAGACAGTTGTCCCGCGTAACGTGCGACTCGCTGAGGCACCAAGCCATGGAATGCCTGGCGTGGTCTATGACAAAAACTCTCGCGGTGCGCAGGCGTACATTGCCTTCGGAGCAGAAGTGATCGAGCGCGTCACTTAACAATATTTTATTGCCTCGCATGACCGGCTTGTCGCGCGGGGCCAGCACAGAAAGGAACAGCTATGGTTACGAAAAAGCCTAAGGGACTGGGTCGAGGACTCGAAGCGCTACTTGGCGCGGACGCTGCTGCCATCGGTAATCTGGGGCATACCGAAGGGGGCGACGGGCCACCCACGACGTTGCAACTTACCAAGCTGCAGCCGGGTAAATATCAGCCACGCACACGCATGGATGAAGGCGCGCTGGCTGAGTTGGCGGACTCGATTCGCGCACAAGGCATCATGCAGCCGATTCTGGTGCGACCCATCGATGTGGCGCGGGGACGCTACGAAATTATCGCGGGAGAGCGGCGATTCCGGGCGGCGCAGCTTGCGGGACTGACCGAAGTCCCCGTCCTCGTACGGGATGTGCCCGATGAGCACGCTGCGGCCATGGCGCTGATTGAAAACATTCAGCGCGAAGATCTCAATCCGCTTGAAGAAGCACACGGTGTGCGCCGCCTGCTCGATGAATTTGGCCTGACACACGAGCAGGCAGCGGGTGCAATCGGTCGCTCAAGGTCGGCCACCAGCAATCTGTTGCGCCTGTTGAATCTCGCGGCGCCTGTACAGACCATGTTGCTTGCCGGAGATATCGACATGGGCCATGCACGGGCGTTGCTGTCAACAGAAGCCGCGACACAAATACAGTTGGCGAACCAAATCATTGCCCGGCGTCTTTCGGTTCGTGAGGCTGAAAAGCTTGTGACACGGGTCATCAGCGAGCCTGGCGCTGTCGGGGCAGGTCGCCCGCGGGCGCCATCGCGCGATGTGACGAGGCTTGAAGAGGCCCTGTCAGATCAGCTGGGCACCAAGGTTTCCCTCAAGGCGACGGCAAAGGGACGCGGACAACTAGTGATTGAATTTCATGGCTGGGAGCACTGCTCTGCACTCATAGAAAAACTGCAACTCAAGGAAGACCTGGAAGAGTAACTACCCGCTGCGCGTCCTCACGGGGGGCGGACACCCCGCTCACCCCGTGAATACACTGAAATCGGGTGCGCCAGGCACCCAACGCGCGCCATCACAGCCAGGCTTTGGCCGCGCGCCACAGGAACGCCGATTATTTCTGCCTCCCTAGCGATGTCTAGAGGGTTTCCCCTTGACAAGACATAAAAGTTAGCCCATAATCGTTGGTTCTCTTGTGGAGAGGTGCCCGAGTGGTTAAAGGGGGCAGACTGTAAATCTGTTGGCCTTGCGCCTACGTTGGTTCGAATCCAACCTTCTCCACCAAGAGACCCGTTTTGTAAATCGAAGGAAATGCGAGCCTTGCGGGTGTAGCTCAATGGTAGAGCAGAAGCCTTCCAAGCTTACGACGAGGGTTCGATTCCCTTCACCCGCTCCAGCGGTTTGCAGTGTTTCGATAGAAAGTTTTATTACCGGTTGTCAAGTTCGTGGGGCTCGCCCGGCGAATGCGCCCATGTGGCTCAGTGGTAGAGCACTCCCTTGGTAAGGGAGAGGTCACGCGTTCGATCCGCGTCATGGGCACCAGCAGTTTTATTGTTTATTTAAACCATTCATCAGCTTCAATTCAGGTCAGGAGTCAGCCATGGCAAAAGGCAAGTTTGAACGTACCAAACCACACGTCAACGTCGGCACGATTGGTCACGTTGACCATGGCAAAACGACGCTGACCGCAGCGATTACGACCGTGTTGTCGGCAAAGTTTGGTGGCGAGGCCAAGGGCTACGCCCAGATTGACGCCGCACCCGAAGAG
>CAIJKV010000312.1 GCA_903821335.1 uncultured beta proteobacterium | reverse complement strand
GTCACCGTGCGGCCCAGATAAACACTGCCACCCAACCACACGCCCACCACCACGACCGCCAGACCGAGAATGGATCCGCTTACTTTTTTAATGCTCATGTATCTTTTCCGCCCAGGGCAATGATGCGCGATGGCGACAGTTCGCCAACGCGATCAAATTGTAACGGATCGAATGATGCGCGATGGCGACAGATCGCCGACGCGATTAAATCGTAACGGATCGAATCTTGCCCCCCGACAGGTCTAGTGATGCGTGTTCGACACGTTCAGGCGCAGCATCGATTCCAGCAGCGACACCCCACAGGTCAACCCATCCAGCACCGACACGTTGAGGCGTTCCTGCAAGGCCCGATGCAGGCCCGTAAACGCTGCCCCCAGCGGCACGACCACATCGCAGTCCGTTTCGCGCACCAGGTCGTCGACCACGGCATTGATCAGGTCAACGGTCTGAGCAGGGTGTGCGTAAGCGTCCTGTGCAGAAAGGTCCACCGAACGAAAGGCGCCCAGCCGATAGCGCATACCGTAGGCCTCGATGCGTTCCTGATATTGCCCAAGTGAAGCTGAACCAGCGGTCACGAACCCAACCTGCGTGCCCACCATTTTTGCGACCCGACACGCGGCCTCTGTCATCCCGAGTACCGGTACCTCAAGGCGTTCACGCAACGCCGGCACCGCGCAGTCAAGCGAGATGGCCACCAGTACGGCGTCAAACGGCCCGTCGTATCTGTCGACGGCATCGAGCACGGCATGCGCGGCCACCACCTCGTCGGCCCGACTGACCACGAACGACGCCCCAAAACCCGCAGTCGTCCCGACCACCTCAGTATCGGCCAGCGCATAGGCGCGCGCCACAATCGTCATGTGTTCAGTCAGGACCTGATTGGTATTTCCGTTCACGAGCAAGATACGTGGCATGGTGATGTCCTGAGTGGAATAGTCGAAGAATGTGTGGGTCAAGCCGCTGCACACTGCGCAGGGGAATGGGTCAGCCAGTGCCTGGCAATATCCTCGCGTCGCGCAAACCAGACGTTGCACTGAGCAAGCGCCTCAATCAGGCTGCGCAGGCCCTGTATGCGACCCGGCCGCCCAATGATGCGGGTATGCAGACCGATCGTGAGCATGCGCGGAGCGCTCGTCCCTTCCCGCAGCAAGGCGCGCGCGGCGTCCATGGTGTAGTCGCAAAAATGCTGGCCCATGACGAAATCATGATTCACGAAAAATCGCATGTCGTTGGTGTCAAAGCCGTAGGGCAAGATCAGGTGCGGGCGATCATTGACGCGAACGTAGTAAGGCAGGTCATCGTTGTATGCATCGCTGTCATAAAGAAAGCCCCCGTGTTCAACCAGTAACCTGCGCGTGTGGACCGAGGCCGACGATTTCGTATGCCATCCCACCGGCCTGACACCGGCGACGCTGACAAAGGTGTTCACACAGTCCGCAATCAGCTGCCTTTCCTGGTCGACGTTCATGCCGGCATGGCTTTCCCAGCGAAATCCATGACAACAGAGCTCGTCTTTGCGCGCCACCGCATGGTGGGCCACCCACGGCGTGGCCAGCAGCCCGCGGGCGCAGACATTGAGGGTAATCGGAATGCCCGCCTCTTCGAACGCGCGCATGATGCGCCAGTAGCCCGCCCGCGCACCATATTCAAAGTGACTTTCCATGCACAAGTCAGGCGCCTGCTCGATGCGGTGACGCACTTCGTGTGTGTCCTCGTTGTACGGATCGCCTGCGCTCAACGAAAACTCAGCGCCCTCTTCAACGTTGAGCACAAACGAAACCGCGAGGTCAGCGCCCCCTGGCCAACGCACGTCCGGCGGCGATTGCCCATACCCCAGGAAGTCACGTTGCGATGACAGTACGTGTGTGGTGTCGGGTGGCATGTCCATCAATGGTTTCCTGGTGAAAGCATCAATCGTTTCCTGGTGAAAGCATCAATCGTTTCCTGGTGAAGGCATCATTCGTG
>CAIJKV010000311.1 GCA_903821335.1 uncultured beta proteobacterium | reverse complement strand
GTTGCCAGCACTGTTGGTGATGACTTCGTAGAGGGCCTTAGCGTCAACGCCCTCGCGCAGACCCAGCGCCATCGCTTCGGCCGCCGCGGCGATATGCACGCCGGCAAGCAACTGGTTAATGATCTTGACCTTGCTTCCCGCACCCGCTTTGTCACCCAGTCGGTAGACCTTGGCGGCCATCGCATCCAGGGCCGGGCCGACCTTGTCATAGGCAGCGGCGCTGCCCGCTGTCATCATGGTCATCTGGCCAGAGGCTGCCCTGGCAGCACCACCGGAGATCGGCGCGTCCAGGTACAGGATGCCTAGGTCGGCCAGACGGGCTTCCAGGGCGATGGACCAACTGGGATCCACGGTCGAGCACATCACAAAGACACTGCCGCGCGCGAGTGCTGCGGCGGCCCCGCCATCGCCAAACAGCACGGTTTCAGTTTGTGCCGCGTTCACCACGACGCTGACCACCACTTCGCAGTGGGCGGCCACTTCAGCAGGGGTTGCACAGGCCACGCCGCCGTCCGCCACAAAGGCGGCTGCAGCCTCGGGCCGTGCGTCGCAAACATGCACCAGATAGCCGGCTCGACGCAGCGAGCCAGCCATGCCTTTGCCCATGGCGCCTAGTCCAATGATTCCAATATTTTGATTCATCTCGATTTTCCGTTAAATGTTGATCATTCGATTGACTAAGCGATTGACAGACCACCGCCTAGTGTCGGCGTGGCTTGCGGGGCGCCGTGATCGCCAGTCGGTCGTAGAGCCAGTTCGGTAGCAGGCGCATGACCTTGGCAACGATTCCCATTTGCCAGGGAATCACCTGGTAGGACACGCGTCGGGCGATGCAGGCGGCGGCGCACTGGGCAAAGGCCTGCGGCTCCATCAGGAAAGGCATTGAGTATGAATTATTGGCCGTCATTTCCGTGCGGATGTACCCCGGCGAAATGGTCACGACCGCCACCCCCCTGGGCTTGAGCTCAAGGCGCAAACTTTCGCAATAGGTGATCACCGCGGACTTCGAGGCGCTATACGCGCCAGCACCCGGCAGCCCCCGAATGCCCGCGACACTTGCAATGCCGACGAGGGTGCCCTGCCCCCGCAAGATCATGGCCGCAATGAACGGCTCGAAGGTCGAAACAGTTGCCAACACGTTGGTCTGAAAAATATCGCTGAACACGCCAAAGTCGTCCCGCTCTTCGGTGAGAGTGCCCGCGCTGATACCGGCGCAGGCAATCACGATATCCACGGGGCCGACAGACTGCATGAACGTGCGGGCCGCGTCATGCAAGGCGGACCGGTCACGCACATCCAGTCCGTAGATGGTGTGCTCGCCAGGCAACTCACGCAGCAACGCTTCAAGCCGGTCTGTGCGACGCGCGACAAGACCCAGCGTATGGCCTGCGGCGGCGTAGTGCCGCGCCAGCGCAGCACCCAGCCCACTGCTCGCACCTGTGATGAAAACGGCCATTTAGTTGGCCTTTGCCCCGGACTGGCGGACGATGTCTTTCCACTTGGTGGTTTCAGTTTCGTTATAGGTCGCGAATTCTGCTGGTGTGGAGCCAACAGGCTCGGCACCCATTCCCGCGTACTGCTCGATCACCTGGGGTTGTTTGAGCGCGCCAGCCGCCGCCTGCGAGAGCTTGGCCACAATGGCTGCGGGGGTTCCCTTGGGCGCCCAATAGCCGTACCAGGTCGCGATGTCAAAGCCTGGGTAGCCGGACTCAGCGATGGTCGGCAAGTCAGGCAAGGCCTGGGCACGCCTGGCGGTGGTCACGGCGATCGCGCGCAACTTGCCTGACTTGATAAACGGCATGGCTGACGGCATGGAATCAAACATCAGCTGAATCTGACCGCCCACCAAGTCAGCCAGCGCTGGCGAACTGCCCTTGTAGGGCACGTGCTGCATGGATATCCCTGCAGCACGTTTGAACGACTCGCCTGCGAGTTGCTGCGCCGACGCATTGCCAGACGAGCCGAAATTGAGCTTGCCAGGATTTTCCTTGCCGAACGCAACCAAGTCTGCGACCGAATGAATCGGTGACGTCACGGGCACGACCAGCACAAG
>CAIJKV010000310.1 GCA_903821335.1 uncultured beta proteobacterium | reverse complement strand
TGTCGGGCGCAAGCCCACGGGCACCCTGCTCATCGACTATCTGTTGCCTGGCAAACGCCTCTACATGTTCTCGACGGGCACGGGCCTCGCGCCGTTCATGAGCGTCATTCGTGATCCGGAAACTTACGAAAAATTTGCCGAGGTCATCCTGGTGCATGGTGTACGCCAGGTCGACGAACTCGCTTATCACGACTACCTGACCGACGAATTGCCCAAGCACGAGTTGCTCGGTGAGATGGTCACCAATCAGTTGAAGTACTACCCGACGGTCACGCGCGAGCCCTACAAGAACACCGGCCGCATCCCCGACCTCATCGAAAGCGGCAAGCTGTTTACCGATCTGGGGGTGCCCCCACTGGACCCGGCCCAAGACCGCGTCATGCTGTGCGGCAGCCCCGCCATGCTGCGTGATCTGAAAGCGCTGCTTGAGGCCAGGGATTTCGAAGAAGGCAATACCTCCAGGCCGGGTGACTTCGTCATCGAACGCGCCTTCGTCGAACAGTAATCCCTCCGGTCGTCCCTGACTGAACCGCACGTCCAGACTCTGGTCACCGTATCGATGCCCACGCCAACGAACCGAACCGCCAGCGCCAAACCCTTACGCAAAACAGGGGTGCGCGAGCGGTCGGCCGAAACAACCCGGGACAGTCTGCTGCGCGCCGCCATCAAGGTCTTTGCCAAGCATGGTCTGGACGGCGGCAGCATCGACAAGATCTCGCGTGCGGCCAAGTCGCACGACCGCATGATCTACTACTATTTCGGTAACAAAGAAGGCCTGTTCGTGGCCGTGCTGGAAGAAACATACCGGCGTTTTAACGATGCCCAGGCTGCGCTTGCGCTGGACGTCAACCAACCGGTCGCATCCCTCACGGCCGTCGTGGCGTTCATCCTGCAGTACTACCGCAAGCATCCAGAATTCGTCACGCTGCTCAATAGCGAAAACCTGCATCGCGGCAAACACATCGCCAAATCAAGCAAGGCGCGTGACTACTCGTCACCCGCGATCGGCGTGATCGACGCGGTGCTGCGCAGCGGTGCCGCGTGCGGCCTGTTTCGCGCCGAGTTGTCCGCGCGCGACCTCTACATGATGATCGCCGCACTCGGTTATTTTTACCAGTCCAACCGTTTCACGCTGTCGGCCTTCCTGGGTGAAAACCTTGAGGCGCAAACGACTTTTGCGCAATGGGAAGCGTTCGTCACCGACACCGTGCTCCGAACCGTACTGACCCAACCCGGGTCCGCAGACTGAATTCCTACGCCGGAGATATCACATGGCAGACTTGGCAACGACCGAACGATCAGGCAAGGTCGTCATTCAAAATATCGGGCTCTTGCTTTCAGGCGACCTCGATCGACCCATCCTGGAGGCGGACACCATCGTGGTGCGCGACGGCTTCATTGTCGCCGTCGGCAAACAGGCCGATTGCGACGTCTCAGAGCCAGACCTGCTGATCGACGCCCGGCAAACCTGTGTCGCCCCCGGTCTGATCGACAGCCATGTGCATCCCGTGTTCGGCGACTGGACACCGCGACAGAATCAGTTTGGCTGGATCGAATCAACCATGAACGGTGGCGTCACCACGATGATCTCGGCGGGCGAGGTTCACCTGCCAGGCCGTCCCAAGGACATCGTCGGTCTGAAAGCCCTGGCCATTACGGCACAACGCGCGTTCGATAACTTCCGCCCGGGTGGCGTGAAGGTCCTGGCGGGTGCCCCCGTGATCGAACAAGGCATGGTTGAACAAGATTTCAAGGACCTCGCCGATGCGGGCGTCAAGCTGCTCGGCGAGGTCGGTCTGGGTTCCGTCAAGGCAGGCGTTGAGGCGCAACGGATGGTCGCCTGGGCCCGTAAATATGGCATCCAGAGCACCATCCATACTGGTGGCCCCTCGATCCCGGGCTCGGGCCTCATCGATAAAGATGTCGTGCTGGAAGCCGACGCTGACATCATTGGCCACATCAATGGCGGCCATACGTCGTTGTCAGAAGCCCACGTCTGCGAACTCTGCGAACGTTCTTCGCGCGGGATCGAGATCGTGCACAATGGCAACGAAAAAATAGCCATCGCCGCAGCCCAGGCCGCCATCCAGCTCAAATGCCCGCACCGCGTGATCCTGGGGACGGATGGCCCGGCTGGCTCGGGTGTCCAGCCACTGGGTATCTTGCGCATGATTGCGCTGCTGTCGAGCCTGGGCAACATCCCGCCTGAACTCGTGTTCTGCTTTGCAACGGGCAACACCGCACGGATGCGCAATCTGAATTGTGGACTGATCGAGCCCGGTCGTGTTGCCGACTTTGTATTCATGGACAAAGCCCAGCACACCGCTGGCCGCGATTTGCTCGACAGCGTGCGGCTGGGCGATCTTCCGGGAATCGGCATGGTCATGATCGATGGCATCGTGCGTTGCGGGCGCAGCCGTAATACGCCGCCCGCCACTGAAATCCCGGTAGTCGTAAGTAAACACTAACCGCTTGCGCCCTCTTGCACCGCGCGAAGATTATCATTAGCGTTGAAGTCCATTCACGCCAAGCTTGAGGGAGTCGTGTCATCATGATTGATCTGCGTGCGTTTGTAGCCACTGCCGTGGCCTCGATATCCGTAGCAGCCGCCCTTGCCGGGCCGACCAGCGTTCAGGCCGGAACCGTCACCGTCATCACGTCTTTTCCGAAAGAACTGACCGCCGCCTACAAAAGCGCCTTTGAAAAAGCGCATCCCGAAATTACCCTGGAAATACTGAACAAAAACACGGTCGCCGGCATCGCCTACGTGCGCGAACTGCCTGTCGGGCAGCGTCCAGAGGTGTTCTGGGCCAGCGCGCCGGATGCCTTCGACGTACTCGCGCGCGACAAGCTGCTGGCCCAGGCCGCGAGCTTACGCAACCCGCAGGTTCCAGAAAAGATTGGCGCGTATCCCATCAACGATGCGGCAGGCTTGTACCTGGGCCAGGCCTTGGCGGGGTACGGCATCATGTACAACACCCGCTACCTCAAGGCGAACAAGATCACGCCGCCCAAAGAGTGGCACGACCTGCTTGAGCCACAGTGGTTTGGCCATGTCGGCATCACCGCGCCGTCGCGATCAGGAACCATGCACCTGACTGTCGAAACGATTTTGCAGGGCGAAGGCTGGGCACAAGGCTGGAACACGCTATTGCGAATGGCTGGCAACAGTTCGTCGGTCACTGAACGCTCCTTTGGCGTCCCGGACGGTGTGAACAATGGGCAATTTGGCGCGGGACCCGTCATCGACTTTTTTGGGTTGTCCGGAAAATACTCTGGCTTCCCGGTCGAGTTTGTCTATCCTGAGCAAACCTCGATCGTGCCAGCCAACATCGCGTTGATCGAAGGCGCGAAAAATTCCGAAGATGGAAGAAAGTTCATTGCCTATACGCTCAGTCAGGCGGGCCAGGAACTGCTGCTGCTGCCCAAGCTCTCGAGGCTGCCTGTGCTGCCCTACAGCGACCTGCAAGGCAAAATCCCGCAGGGCTACCCGGACCCCACCGAAATCGCAAAACGCAGCAAAGTCCAGTTCGATACCGAGTTGTCGAGTACCCGTTACTACCTGGTGCAGTCCTTGTTTGACCAGACCATCACGTTCAGGCTCAAGGAACTGCAGGCCGCCACCAAGGCGATCATGGACGCCGAACGCAAACTCGGCGCAGCCCCCTCAGGCCCGCAAGCCGACCTGCTCAAGCAGGCGAAAGAGCTGGCCTATCGCCCGGTCGTAGACAGCGCGAAAGCAGCTGACGCCAGCTTTCTGAAAACACTCGCTGGCAATAAAAAAGACGCCACGGTGAACAGCGCCATCACCCAACTCGAGAGTCAGTGGAACACCGCCGCGCGCGAAAGGTATGAGCAGGCCCGCAGCCTTGCCATCCAGGCGTC
>CAIJKV010000309.1 GCA_903821335.1 uncultured beta proteobacterium | reverse complement strand
CCGGAGTACTGGCTGTTGCCATTGGCGTTAACCGTGTCCTCGGGGAGGTAATACTTGCCGAAGGTGACGAACGCATCCGTAACCTCCGGGTGAGGGAAGATAATGACGAGCGCGGCGATGTCGGTCTTGCTGGCGAGGTCCAGGCCAATCCAGCAGGGCTGGCCCACGAAGGCTCCAATATCCAGATCCTGATCAGCACAAGCATCCCAGGAGCGCATGTCCATCCAGGCGGTGTCAGCGTTTACCCACTCATTCAAATGCTTGGTCTTGAAATTGTTCATGGCGCTGGGCAACTGCATGGCCTTGGCCTGCAGCGGTGCCAGCACCTCAGGGCGTACAGAGATGCCCCAGTTCGGGTTGGCTTTGACGAGCGACGATTCCAGCGTCCAGTCATCCCCCTCATCAAGTCCGTAGACGATGCCAAACTGGCTGTCGTCCTCGAACACCCCATCGAGCAGCCGGGTCACGAAAGTACGGACCTCGTAACAAATCCCCGACCGGTTGCTGCCAGCGGTCGTAATCACCCACAGGAGCGAGTTGTCTCGTTTGCCGGTACCGGTTTCGACCACGTCGTAGACCGTACGGGTCTTGTGGGCGTGCAACTCATCAATGCAGCCCAGGTGAATGTTCAGGCCATCGAGGGTCGAGCCTTCGGCGGAGAGCGCCTCGAACTTCGAGCCCGAGGCCATCACGTGCATGTTGTGGGCACCCACGCTCACGCCAAACCGGGATCTAAACCCTGCGGACTGACGCGCCATGGTCTGTGCATCGCCAAACACGATACGTGCCTGGTCGCGGGTGGTGGCCAGTGAATACACTTCGGCGCCGCCTTCGCCGTCGGCCGCCAGCATATAGAGAGCAAGGGCAGAGGAAAGGGTGGATTTGGCGTTGCCGCGCGGCACCTCAATGTAAGAACGCCTAAAGCGTCGGTTGCCATCGGGCTTGATCCAGCCAAAGACGGTCGTCAGGATAAAGACCTGCCAGGGTTCGAGCTGGATGGGCATCCCGGCCAGCGGCCCCTTGACGTGGGGCAGGCGCTCGATAAACGCGCACAGGTTGTCGGCCGGGTAGAAACTTCGCCCCTGCTTGTCGGTCAGTTTCGGATTGAAGCGGTAGGGGCTGTCCTTGCCCTTGAACCGATCCAGATCGTCTAGCTGGCGCTGGCAGGCGGCACGCACCCACTTGCAGGTCGGCATCTTGCCGGCCACAACATCCCGGGCGTACTGCGTGGCAACTATTGCGTACCGAGATGCTTTCATGGGATCGACAAGGGATGAATCGTTACACTATTACCGTTTGACGTTAGTAACGTAGTTCAGTACTATTTGGCATGCCAATCCAGTCATTTCGCTGCACGGACACCGAATCGCTCTACCACGGTGAGCGTGTTGCCCGTTGGGTCAATATTGAACGGGCGGCGCTGCGAAAGCTCACTCAACTGGCGGTGTCGGCGCGGCTCGATGATTTGCGCATTCCGCCAGGTAACCGTCTTGAGTCGCTGCGAGCTGACCGGAAGGGGCAACACAGCATTCGCATCAACGACCAATGGCGGGTCTGTTTTGTGTGGGCCGACGATGGTGCCCACGATGTGGAAATCGTGGACTACCACTGAAGGGGGAAAATCATGACTAAACTTGCTCCTGTCTCTCCTGGCGAAATGCTTCAGGAAGAGTTCCTCAAGCCCTTGGGCCTGACTCAGTACAGACTGGCCAAGGACATCAACGTCCCCGCCACGCGCGTCTACGACATCGTGGCCGGCAAGCGTGCAGTCACGGCCGAGACCGATCTGCTGTTGTGCCGGTACTTCGGTCTGAGCGATGGTTGGTGGCTGGCGGTGCAGTCTCACCACGACACCCAGATGGCGCGACGGGAATTAGGCAAGCGACTCGATAAGATCCTTCTCTGCCCCTTGCTGGTCGAAGCTACGGCTCATTGATCTAGCCGGCAATCTCGGACCAGGGATCACTATCGCGTGGCCCATCTGCGGGCATCGAGATCCGAGAGCGCGCGGCCGGGGTAAATCCCATTTCGGCTTCATAGCCCTTCATCTCAAGCGCCAGATCCCGGATCACGTCCATGAGCGGCGAGCGCCGCAGGATGCCGCTGGGTGTTTTGATGATCATCCCGGACACACCGGCCCGATTAATCTTGGACAGGGCCTCGCGGTAAAGACCGGAGCAGTTGGCCCAGCGCTCCAAGATCGCCCCATCCAGTGGTGACAGCAGACCCGGCGGGGAATTGGCCACGGCGTAGTTCCACGCTTCCTTGGCCACGTCTGACATGTATTCCGGCGGGGTGCATAAGGTGCCCACAGGCTTCGGCTCTCGCGGGTTAGTCCGGCACTTCTGCACCGTTCCCTTGATTTGCTTGACCGCCAAAGGCAGGGGTTTGCGTCCGGCCATAAAGCTCCAAATTGCACAAAAAAGATTTTCATTTTGCACGCGCAAAAATTTGACCAGGCGCACGCATCACTACTTTCAGGCCCCAGAGATTTGACTCCCCCCGGGGGCAGTTAGCGCCTGCCTGCGGTTTCACGCACGGTCTTGCGGTTGTGGCATGACACGCACAATGACTGAAGGTTGCTCCAGCCAAAGCGTTCGCCACCGTCTTTGAGCGGCTGCACGTGATCAGCCACAACAGCAGGCACAAGCAGCCCTAGCGCGTCACACGCGCGACACACAGGGTGTTCACGCAGGAACGCGCCACGCACCGCACGCCAGCGAGGTGACTGATAGAAACCCAGTTCGCTATCGAAGGCACGTCGTGCCCGTCCATATTCACGATGCATCGCAACACGGTGCGCGTCGCAATAGCCAGGCGTGCTCAGCACTGCACCGCAACCTGGATATCGGCAGGGCGTTGGTGCGCGAGTTGGCATAGATCAACGATTCGCCTGAATGAGGAACAACGATCAGATATTGCTTGGCTTCGTCGCGAAGGGAAGCGTTCATACAACTGTTCACACGAACACCATCACCCACGCGGAGCGTTAGCAATGAAATCACAAGCAGACTTTTATCTTGACCAACTTAGTCCACTGATCGGTGGAAGGATCACAACCCTAACCCGGTCTGGACCAACTGATGATCCCTACGACAAAGAGTTCATCGGGATGGTCATCAAACTGCGTAACGGTAAGTGCAAGCACCTGACCCTTCTCTCGGATGACGAGGGCAACGGATCGGGAAGTTTCGAGATCAGCGACGAGGACTAAGGCAGTCGCTCGTCAACTGTCACCAACATCAATCAGGACATCACCATGACCACCCAACTCACCATTACGCAGCACGCAGTGCTGACCCACGCCCACGAGCAGACCGAGGGCAAGATCGTCTGGTTCCCAGACACCATCAAAGGCGGTGCCCGCAAGAAGGTCATCGACGGTCTTGCCAATCGCGGACTGATCACGAGCAAGCGCAATGACTGGTTTATCAGCCGGGAGGGCTACGAAGCGATTGGCGTCCATCGCCGAGGCCCCATCACCCTGCAGGCACTTGATGCCGTGATCGACGCAGCGACTCTCGCAACGGCAGAGCCCGCCAAGACCCCACGCACCCGCGACAACAGCAAGCAGGCGCAGGTCATCGCGATGCTCAGGCGACCAGAGGGTGCGACGATCGTGCAGATCTGTGAAGCGACTGGATGGCAACAGCACACGGTTCGCGGAACGTTTGCGGGATCGTTCAAGAAGAAACTCGGACTGAACATCACGTCGACCAAGGATGCTGGATCGGAAAGGTGCTACCGCATTACAGATTGACGCTTGCTTCAAAGATCGGCAGAGGTTCCTTTTAGGAACCTTTTGCGCTATTATGGATCCCTTATTCGGAGATCGTCATGTCCGTCAACGTCAAACTGCCTGAAAGCCTGGTTGATCAGGCCAAAAGCCATGCTCAGGTGCAGCACCGCTCGGTGCCCAAGCAAATCGAGTACTGGTCCAAGATCGGCAAGATCGCCGAAGAGAATCCGGATCTGCCCTTTTTTATGATCCGCGACATCCTGATCGCTGATCAGGAAGCCGTCGTTGGCGAGTATGTGTTTAGCTGATGCGCCTGCTCGTCACTCCGTCGTTCGTGAGGGCGACCAAGAAACTGCATCCACCGCAAAAGCTCGAACTTGACGCAGCGTTGCGCATCATCAGCACCAATCCAGTTGCCGGTGAGGCGAAGGTTGGAGATCTGGCCGGAGTTCGGGTTTACAAATTCAAGATTACGAACCAGACCTACTTGCTGGCCTATCGAGTCCTGGACGAGGAAAGTCTGAAGCTGCTCACGCTCGGCTCGCACGAGAATTTTTATCGCGACCTCAAACGGCTGGACAACTGACGGGCAATCGAGCAGCGACTTACATGCTGTCAGTCCTTGTCTGGGTAAGTGGTTTCACCGTGCCACCCTTCGGTTCAGCCCAATCCCACTTGGCATGGCATGAGCGGCACAGCCAGCGAACATCGAGGGGCTTATCGTAATCGCGATGCGCAGCCTCGATTCGCCCGTCCAGGCCGCATTCGCTGCAGACCCCAGGGCGATGAAGCAGTTCTGCCCTGATCGCTCTCGCAACAGCCGATTGCGCAGTTCTCGCTAAGCTTGTTGGTAACTGGCGCTGCTTGGGTATCGCCTTGCGCTGGCCAGCACATTTGCAGACCATTGAGCAGTATTTGGTTGAAAGGTGCGACAGCGGGCCAAACAATATATGGCAATGCGCACAGAATTTGAATGTCTGCGGGCGCTGCGCTTTTCGGCATGTGGCAGAGCAGAAATACTGGTGACTCCTGCCTTCGAAGTCGGTTCCGCATGTACGACACGTCTTTGGAGCGAGTCCGTGGCACCGCTTGCAACGCGAGGTCAAATGCCCATTGTTTTTGAAAAAATTCGAAACCGGCAGTTCTTTACAGCAGTGCTTGCACACTTTTTTCGCAGTTGTGCGATCGACAATAGTCTGCCCTGCTCCAGCAAGGAGCATCTGAAAATCCTCCATCGGATCAGTTCAAATTGATTCGGGCTGGCGTTGCTTTGCCACATCGACAAAGGTCAGCTCTTCACCTTGCAACGTCGCTTGCTTTCCAGCAAAGGATTCCCAGCGGCGAACCACTACGTCGACATACTTCGGATCGAGTTCCATCAGTCGCGCGCGGCGACCTGACTTTTCACACGCGATGAGCGTGGTGCCCGACCCACCAAAGGGGTCAAGCACGATGTCGCGCGTCTTGCTGCTGTTGCGCACTGCGCGCTCCATCAGTTCGACCGGCTTCATGGTCGGATGCAGATCGTTCTTGTGCGGCTTCTTGATTTGCCAGACGTCACCCTGATCCCGCGCGCCACACCAGTAGTGCTGGGCGCCGTCCTTCCAGCCGTAGAGGATGGGTTCGTACTGGCGCTGATAGTCGGCGCGACCCATCGTGAAGGTGTTTTTGGCCCAGATCACGAACGTTGACCACTTGCCACCGGCCGCACGAAACGCAGACTGCAGGGTGTCGAGTTCAGAGGAACTCATCGCGATGTAAACCGCGCCCTTTGTGACGGCGAGGATGTTCTGGCAGGCGAGAAGCAGAAAGCCCGCGAAGCCATCGCCCATGTTGTCGTTGAGGATAGGGCGGTTGGTGCCGCGCATCTTGTCCTTTGCCGTGTTGGCATAGTTCACGTTGTAGGGCGGGTCGGTCACGGTCATGTCAGCGAGTTCCTCACCGAGCAGCGCCTGG
>CAIJKV010000308.1 GCA_903821335.1 uncultured beta proteobacterium | reverse complement strand
GGCGTACCGGCTGCCGAAGACGCGCTCTACATCATGATGCTGTCTTATCGCAAGCTGGGCATGGACGACATGGCCAGCGACACCGAGCGTGTACTGGTCAAGAATTTCCCTGACAGCAAATTGCTTGCTCAAGGTTTCCCTGACAAGTACGCAGCCTGGAACATCTTGCGGTTGTTCTGATCAGCCTGATTGGTCCCGCTGTCGGGGGGTTACCCGGGCCCGGATGAACCTGGCTGCGCCGGCGGTTCTGACGGTGCCGTTGGTTCTGACTGCTGTGGCTACTCTGGCTGCTCGGTCTGCCCTGACTTTCGCGCAAAAAAACTGACGGCCTCTTCGAGGTCTCGGGTACGCGCAAAGGGCGGCAACCCGCGCCAGAGCTGCTTGCCATAGGGTTTGTCGACCAGCCGGGTATCACCCACCATCAGTACACCCCAATCGGTTTCACTTCGAATCAGGCGCCCTGCACCCTGTTTGAGGGCAATTGCGGCCTCGGGCAACTGGTACTCCATGAATGGGTTACCTCCCCGCTGTCGGCAGGCTCGCAAACGCGCCTCAAGGACCGGATCGTCGGGTGGCGCAAACGGCAGCTTGTCGATCGCGACGAGTGTCAGGCGTTCGCCAGGAATATCAATGCCTTCCCAGAAACTGGCGCTGCCAACGAGTACGGCATGCGGCAAAGTACGAAAACGCTCAAGCAAATCACGGCGCGTGCCATTGCCCTGACGCATGATGGGCCATTGCAACCCGAGGCGCTCATAGGCCTCGGCCAACAGACCCGCCACGCGCTCAACCGCGCGCAGTGTGGTGCATAACACCAGCGCGCTACCGTGACTCGCCTGGATCAGCGGCATCAGGGTGTCGACAAACGCGGGCAGGAACTCAGGCGACTGCGGTGCCGGCAAATGGCGTGGTACAAAAAGCAAGGCTTGGTTCGGGTAGTCAAATGGGGAATCCATGCGCAGGGTCTGCGCGCCCTCCAGACCCAAACGGTTGGTGAAATGTGAAAAGTCGCCCTGCACCGAGAGCGTGGCGGAGGTGAATATCCAGGCCTGTCCGCCTTGCCGGTAGTTGGCAAAAGCCTGCGCGACCGACAACGGTGCGGCATGCAGGCGAACGTGATGCAAACCAAGCTCGACCCAGCGCACGATCTGCTGCGCATCATTGCCCGGCGTGCGCACATCGCGGCCTGGCTGCCCCCATTGTGCCAGGCGCTCGGAGAGTTCCGAGCATGTGCGCGCAGCGATTGCCAGATCCGGATGTTTTTCCTCAACAGCCTTTAACATTTTGCCGATTTCATCGATTGCCACCTGAAGCTGGTCGCGCGCGGCGTCAAACTCGGCAGGATCCGGGAAAGCCTCGAACGTCACGCGCCGGGCAGGCATTTTTTCAAGTGCCACGCAGGCCAGCCGTAACGCTTTCGCGGTCATTTCTACCCGGCGCGCCTGTTCACTCCAGTTGGTGGCCTCACGGGCGTGGGCCAAGCCAGCGATTTCAATCAGGCGCGCAAGATCGAGGAACTGATGCGTAGAAACATTCGTCCCCAGGAATCGCGTCGCAGTATCGGGTAACTGGTGCGCCTCATCAAACACCACGGTATCGGCCGCAGGAAGCAAATCGGTCACGCCCTCGTCTCGCAGCACCAGATCGGCCATGAAGAGGGCATGATTAATGACCACCACGTCCGCTTCCTGGGCCTGACGCCTGGCCTTGAGCACAAAGCAGTCTCGTACGCGCGGGCAATCCTGTCCGAGGCAATTTTCACGGGTGGACGTCACGCGTTGCCAGATTTCTGCCTCCTCGGGCACGGCGGGCAAGTCTGCGCGGTCGCCCGTGGCGGACTGCTGTGCAAATTTCTGGATGTGGCGCAACTGTTGGACTTCGGCGCGCGCTTTGAGTGCGCGTTCGTCGTCTTGAATCCGGTCAAGGTGGTAGTGACACACATAATTTGCCCGGCCCTTGAGCAGCGCGATGGTTGCAGGCACGCTGAGTGCTTCCCGCACACGGGGCAAGTCCCTGGCAAACAACTGATCCTGCAGGGTACGCGTGCCGGTTGAGACCAGCACCTTTGCGCCGCCTAGCAGCGCGGGTACCAGATAAGCCCAGGTTTTCCCCGTACCCGTGCCGGCCTCGGCCACCAGCGTGCCGCGCGAGGCGATGGTCTGTTCGACGGCCTGGGCGAGTTCGACCTGTGCTGGACGCACACGAAAGCCAGGAGCGCGGGCTGCCAGAGGGCCATCGGCGGAAAAAATATCGGAAAGTGACTGATCGAGCATGCGGGATACCGAAACGGTGGACGGATCATACCGCCTCGGGCTGAGAGATGGGCGCGCTTGTGGCAAAATCCTCCGCTTGCCTTTGACTTTTAAAGTATTTTCCCCAATGAGCGTTTCGACCACATCCGCAACAACTTCCCCCATCGACACACAAGCGCGGATCATTGCGCAACTGGCTCAGGAACTCGGCGTACGCGCTCAGCAGGTCGCGGCCGTGATTGCTCTGATCAATGACGGTGCAACCATACCTTTCATCGCGCGCTACCGTAAAGAAGCGACGGGCGGTCTGGACGACACGGTGCTGCGCAACCTGGACACGCGCCTGATTTACTTGCGCGATCTGGAAGAGCGGCGGGCAGCCATTCTGGCGTCCATCACCGAGCAGCAAAAACTCACGCCGGCGCTTGCACTGGAAATCAGTCAGGCTGACACCAAGCAGCGCCTGGAAGACCTGTACGCACCCTACCGGCCCAAGCGCCGCACCCGTGCACAGATCGCTCGCGAGGCCGGCCTTGAGCCGCTGGCTGACGCCGTGCTGGCAGACGTTTCGTGCGATCCAGCCGGCCTTGCCGTGACGTACGTGAACACTGAAGCCGGCGTGGCTGACATCAAGGCAGCGCTTGATGGCGCCCGTGACATTCTGGCCGAGCGCTACGCCGAAAATGCCGATTTGCTGGCCGACATGCGCACACATCTCTGGTCTTACGGTTATCTGTATTCCAACGTTGCAGATGGCAAGCAAGCGGAAGGTGCAAATTTCCGCGACTGGTTTGATTTCAACGAACCCCTGCGCAGCCTGCCCTCACATCGCGTGCTGGCGATGTTGCGTGGTCGACAGCTCGGTGCGCTTGAACTTCGCATTGGCCTCGAAGCCAGCCAGGACATCCTGGTGCCGCACCCCTGCGTCGAACGTGTCGCGCAATTCCTGAAACTGGGCCGCGATCTGTTCGCCCCAACGCCCTCGCCACGCGCGAAATGGCTGGCCGACGTGTGCCGCTGGACCTGGCGCGTCAAGCTGCTGACCATGTTTGAATCAGAAATGATCACGCGCCTGCGTGAAAGCGCCGAGACTGAGGCCATACGCGTGTTCGCCGCCAACCTCAAGGACTTGCTGCTCGCGGCACCTGCCGGCCCCAAGGCGGTTCTCGGCCTCGATCCCGGCATTCGCACGGGCGTCAAGGTCGCGGCCATCGACCGCACCGGAAAAGTGCTTGAGACCTCGACCGTTTATCCGTTCGAGCCCCGTCGCGACCGCGCCGGGGCCCTGGCGACACTCGCGGTCATCGCGCGTCGCCATCAGATCGAACTGGTGGCCATTGGCAATGGCACAGCATCGCGTGAAACTGAAAAGCTGGTCAGCGAGCTCATGGCGGGTCAACCCGATCTGAAACTCACCAGCGTGGTCGTATCCGAGGCGGGTGCCTCGATCTATTCAGCCTCTGAGCTGGCCGCGCTTGAGTTCCCGGACTTGGACGTCACCTTGCGTGGTGCGGCCTCCATCGCCCGCCGCCTGCAAGACCCACTGGCCGAACTGGTGAAGATTGAACCCAAGGCAATTGGTGTCGGCCAGTACCAACACGACCTGAACCAGCGCGAACTGGCGCGGTCACTCGACGCCGTGGTGGAAGACTGCGTGAACGCCGTGGGCGTCAATGTCAACACCGCCTCGGCAGCATTGCTAGCACGTGTATCGGGTCTGAACAGCACGCTTGCCCGCAATATCGTGACCTACCGCGACGAGAAAGGCGCCTTCCAAAACAGGCGTGCACTCAAGGAAGTTTCCCGTTTTGGCGAAAAGGCCTTCGAACAGGCGGCGGGCTTCCTGCGCATCCCCAACGGTGACAATCCGCTGGATGCATCCTCCGTGCACCCTGAGGCCTACCCTGTGGTTGAGCGCATTCTCAAGAAGATTTCTGCCAGCGTCAAGGATGTCATCGGAAACCGTGAAAGCCTCAAAGGCCTGTCGCCCTCAGAATTCACGGATGAAAAATTTGGCGTGCCGACGGTACGAGATATTTTGCTCGAACTTGAAAAACCCGGACGCGACCCACGTCCGGAGTTCAAGACAGCGACTTTCAAGGAGGGCGTCGAAACCCTCAATGACCTGCTGCCCGGCATGATCCTCGAGGGCGTGGTGACCAACGTCGCAAACTTTGGTGCCTTCGTCGATATTGGCGTGCACCAGGATGGCCTGGTGCACATTTCCGCGCTCGCTGACAAGTTCGTCACCGATCCGCGCGACGTGGTGCGTGTCGGTCAAATGGTCAAAGTACGCGTGCAAGAGGTCGATATCGCACGTAAACGGGTCGCGCTGACCATGCGACTGACGGATGACGCCCCACCAGCACGCCCCGCGGGATCATCGGGTGCAGGGGCCAGCCCTGGCAAGCCACGCCGCGCGTCGACCCCGGAACCTGCGGCACAAGGTGTGATGGCGAATGCCTTTGCAAAGCTAAAACGCTAGACTATTCAAGCGATTACAAATTTATTGCGTGCATATTATCAATATAAATAATATAATTGATATATATGATAAACAATTTCCTTCGACGCGTCTTATCTGCATACTGCACCAGAACTGGGCGGCTTCGTCGCTTTTACATCGCAGTGTGCAAGCCTGATGGCTACGCCTGGGCTCGTTACCTGAAACAACATGGCGGGTTACACGCTGTGGGCGAGGGTTGCAGCATCCAGAACAATGTGGACTTTACCGATCCGAATTACACCCGCATCGGAAACAACGTCCATCTGACCGGTTGCACGATTTTTGGCCATGACGGTTCGGTCAACATGGTCAAGCAGGCGCTGCACATTGGCATCGATTCCGTCGGCAAGGTCGATATTCTGGACAATGTCTTCGTCGGCCATCAGGCAATCATCATGCCCGGCGTCACGATTGGTCCCAACGCCATTGTGGCGGCTGGCTCTGTGGTGACCAAAGACGTGGCAGCAGGCTCGATCGTTGGTGGCGTGCCGGCCAAAGTCATCGGCACGTTTACACAGTTTGCCGAGAAACGACTGACTGAAATGACTGACCTGCCCTGGCGTGGTCACTCGCATATGCAGGGTCATTACATTGGCCCACCCGATGCGCTGCTCAATCAGGCCCGTATTGCCCACTGGTTTAACCCGCCCGAGCAGGACGAAGCATTCATCACTACCTGGCTTGATCAGGCTACCCGCCCGCCAAAAAGAGCCTGAATCGACCGCTCACCAGGTCGAAATGCCTGGTCTGGTGCCAGGCTGTGGGTGCAAGATCCTGCTCAAGCCTCTTGGGGCTGCAAGGCAACACGCAGCGCCTCAAGGCAAACGTCTCGTTCTGTCGGTGAGGCACATGGCACGCCACGCGCGACAACCTGTCCGGCGACCGTGATCACAAACCCCGTTTCACCTTCCAACTGGATCAGCGCGTCGGCGTCAGACTGTTTGATACGGCCCATGACCGCACCGGCTTGTTTAGGATCGGCGTAGGCAATCGAGCAAAAAAGTTCTTCGCCTTCAACCGACAGCAAACGAAAACGGAACTGGCCGTCCTCGTCACGAAAGCTCACATAGCGCGCGCCCTTGGCACCGCCTTTGCCCACTTTCGAAACCTTGGCAGTTGTCGTGCAAGCAAGCGTGCGAAGCCCCACCGCGTTGCGCAATTCCTGGATGAAGGGCGTCGCGATCGCGCGTGCTTTGTGGGCACCAGCCTGCAAAACCTCTTCGATATGGGCAGGATGGGCGATCAAGTCCTCGTAACGATCACGCATCGGACCGATTTCCAACTCAACACGGTCGCACAGACGCTGCTTGGCGTCGCCCCAGCCCATCCCTGCCATCAATTCAGCACGAAATGCGGCAGCTTCTGCAGGCTGCGCGAACGCACGAAAGATCATATACAGATGTGACGCCTCGGCATCCTTGGGCTCGCCCGGCCCACGCGAGTCAGTCACGATGCGGGCAACAGCGGCCTTCAGTGCCTTGTGCCCGCCCTCGAACAGGGGGACGGTATTGTTGTAACTCTTGGACATCTTGCGACCATCGAGGCCTGGCAAGGTGGCCACATCGTCGGCGATCACGGCTGCGGGCAATACAAAGAATTCCCGGCCTCGCCCATACAGATGATTGAAGCGCTGCGCGATGTCTCGCGCCATTTCCAGGTGTTGCGTCTGGTCGCGCCCGACCGGCACGTCATGGGCGTTAAACATCAGGATATCGGCCGCCATCAGGATGGGATAGGAGAACAGGCCCATGTTGACACCATCGTCCTCGTCAACCCCTTTGGCCGTGTTTTGATCGACCGACGCCTTGTAGGCATGCGCGCGGTTCATCAACCCCTTGGCCGTGACGCAGGTCAGCATCCAGGACAGTTCGGGTATTTCAGGGATGTCGGATTGTCGGTAAAACGTGACACGCTCGGGGTCGAGACCCGCAGCCAGCCAGGTTGCTGCAATTTCCAGCCGTGAACGTGCGATGCGTTCAGGGTCTTCACACTTGATCAGCGCGTGGTAATCAGCCAGGAAGAAAAACGCATCTACATTGTCGCGTTGGCTCGACAGGATCGCCGGGCGAATGGCACCCACATAATTACCGAGGTGTGGAGTGCCAGAGGTGGTGATGCCGGTCAGGACGCGGGTATTCATGTTGGTGATGGCTGCAGATAAAGGGAAAGATAAAGAACCGGTGCGATCGTCAATCGTGAAGACTCAAAGGTCAACGGTGTCGCGTCGGTCTGACTCGATATACTCTTTGGACTGCATTTCGAGAATGCGCGAGACCGTACGCTGAAACTCGTTGGACATCGAGCCCGAGGTGTAGAGTTCGTCTGGCTCACAAGCGGCCGACATGATCAACTTGACCTTATGGTCATAGAACACATCAATCAGCCAGGTAAAGCGACGCGCTTCGGAGGCGTGGCGCGGCCCCATGCATGGAACCTCAGACAAGATCACAGTGTGAAAGAGGCTAGCGAGTTCGAGGTAGTCATTTTGTGAACGCGGGCCGCCACAGAGGGTCGCGAAGTCAAACCAGACAACGCTTTCCGACCGGGCGCGGGCTTTGATCTTGCGGTTTTCAATCTCCAGCACCGGATCCAGGGGAGGCGTGTCTGACAGCTGATCAAAGGCATGCTGCAGCGCCTGATCCGTCTCGGGGCCGAGCGGCGTGTGATAACACTTGACCTGCTCAAGCGCACGCAAACGGTAATCCACACCGGCATCCACGTTCATGACATCCAGGCGCGCCTTGATCAGTTCGATCGCGGGCAGAATGCGATCCCGATGCAATCCTTCGGGATACAGTTTGGACGGCTCATAGTTTGACGTCATGACAAATGAAGTGCCATTCTCGAAAAGCTTGAGCAACAACCGGTAAAGGATCATCGCATCCGCTACGTCCGACACATGAAATTCATCAAAGCAAATCAGGCGATAACGTTTGGCCAGTCTTTTGGCGACCTCATCGAGAGGATCCTGCATGCCTTTGACTTCGTCGAGCTGGCGATGCACGCTGCGCATGAATTCGTGAAAATGCAGGCGGGTCTTGCGCTGCACTGGCACGGTCGCGTAGAAAGCGTCCATCAGGAAGCTCTTGCCACGTCCGACTCCGCCCCACAGGTACACACCCTTTGGAACGTCCGGACGACTGATCAGGCGCTTGACCGCGTTGGACCGACGGAACTTGAACTTCTTCCATTCGTCAAAGTAACGTTGCAGGCGTTCGATCGCGATACGCTGGGATGCGTCAGGCTTGTAGCCCCGCTCGGCAAGTGCATGCTCGTAGTAATTTAGAACGTTCATCAAACGCTACACGCCATCGTCAGTCAGTATTAAGGCCTGCTCGCATTCAAGTCGAGAATGCAGGCAGGCCCCAGTGGTCGAAAAATCGGATCAAAACTGATGCCCTGACCCGAACACAGGCAAAACCCTGATTCAAAAAACCAGGGTTCAAGCCACATCAGAAGTTCAGCGCGCGCTTGTCCACGGCCAGTGCGGCTTCTTTCATTGATTCGGAAAGTGTCGGATGCGCGTGACAGATTCGGGCGATGTCCTCAGCCGCACCACGGAATTCCATGATGGTGACGGCTTCTGCAATCAGTTCAGAGGCCATGGGGCCAATGATGTGCACACCAAGCACTTCATCAGTCGTGGCATCCGCCAGGATCTTGACAAACCCGGTGGTGTCACCCAAAGCGCGGGCACGGCCGTTTGCCAGGAATGGGAAGCTGCCAGCCTTGTACGCACGACCCGAAGCCTTGAGCTGCTGTTCGTTTTGACCCACCCAGGCGATCTCGGGTGAGGTATAGATCACCCAGGGAATCGTGTCAAAGTTGACATGACCATGTTGACCAGCCATGCGCTCGGCAACCGCCACGCCTTCTTCCTCGGCTTTGTGGGCAAGCATGGGGCCACGCACGACATCACCGACTGCCCAGACGTTAGGCAGATTGGTCTTGCAATCGCCATCGACCACGATAAAGCCGCGCTCGTCGCGTTGCAGTCCAACCACGTCAGCGTTCAGGCCACCCGTATAGGGGACACGCCCGATCGACACGATCAGCTTGTCAACGACCAGCTTTTGCTCGGCACCCGTGGCATCTGTGTAGGGTACGGTGACCTGCTTGGCGGACGACTTGATCTCACCGATTTTGACACCGGTCTGGATGACCAGACCCTGCTTGGTGAAAATCTTCTGGGCTTCCTTGGCAACCTGCGTATCAAGCACACCCAGAAAATCGGGCAAGGCTTCCAGCACGGTCACCTCGGCACCCAGCCGGCGCCAGACGCTGCCCATTTCCAATCCAATGACACCAGCACCAATCACGCCAAGCTTTTTGGGTACGGTGGGAATATTGAGCGCGCCGTCGTTGGACAGTATTTGCTTCTCGTCAAAGGGAGTACCAGGCAATTCGCGCGCCGACGAACCGGTCGCCACGACAACGTGCTTGGCAACGAGGTCTGCCGTAGACGAGCCACTGACGTTGATCGCCCAGCCGCCATCGGCGTGACCGGCAAACGCACCTTTGCCATGGAAAAACGTAACCTTGTTCTTCTTGAGCAGGTACAGGATGCCTTCGTTATTTTGCTTGACGACGCTGTTCTTACGCCCGATCAGTTTGTCGAGCTTGAGCGTGACGCCCTTGACCTCGATGCCGTGTTCGGCAAAGTGGTGGTTGACCTGGTCAAAATGCTCGGAAGACTGCAGCATGGCCTTGGACGGGATGCACCCGACGTTCGTGCAGGTACCGCCTGGAGCAGGACCGCCCTGGCCATTTTGCCAGGCATCGATACAGGCGACCTTCATCCCCAGCTGCGCTGCGCGGATCGCGGCGATGTAACCGCCAGGACCCGCACCGATCACTACAACATCAAATTGGTTAGACATGAGTATTCCAGACTTAGATTTCGAGCAACAGACGCTGTGGATCTTCGAGCGCGTCTTTCATGGCGACCAGGCCCAAAACGGCTTCGCGACCGTCAATAATGCGATGATCGTAAGACAGAGCCAGATAGTTGATCGGACGGATCACGATCTGCCCTTTTTCGACCACGGCGCGATCCTTAGTTGCGTGCACACCAAGAATAGCGGACTGGGGCGGGTTGATGATCGGGGTCGACAGCATCGAACCAAACACGCCACCGTTGGAGATCGAGAACGTACCGCCAGTCATCTCTTCAATGCCCAGCTTGCCTTCGCCAGCGCGTTTGCCAAAATCGGCAATCGTCTTCTCGATGTCGGCGATCGACATCTGGTCGGCATTACGCAGTATCGGCACGACCAGGCCGCGTGGGCTGCCCACGGCGATCCCAATATCAAAGTAACCGTGGTAGATGATGTCCTTGCCGTCAACCGAGGCGTTCAGCAGCGGATAGCGTTTGAGCGCGGCAACGGCCGCCTTGACAAAAAAGGACATGAAACCGAGCTTGACGCCATGCTCTTTTTCGAACTTTTCCTTGTACTGGTTACGCAGGTCAATCACCGCCTGCATGTTGACTTCGTTGAACGTCGTCAGGATGGCATTGTCTTGCTGCGATTGCAACAGTCGCTCGGCCACGCGGGCACGCAGGCGGCTCATGGGGACGCGCTGCTCAGGACGTCCGTCCAGTGATTGCGTCATCGGCAGGGCAGCAGGAGCGGCTTTGACCGGTGCTGCGGCGGCAACCGGAGCAGCCGTCGAGGCCCCGAGCGCGTCGCCCTTGGTGATGCGACCACCGCGACCCGAGCCTTCCACCGTGTCGGCGGACACGCCCTTGTCAGCAAGAATCTTGGAGGCGGCGGGCGAGGCCACGGCACCGCTTGCAGCCTTGGCAGTTGCCGCCACGACGGCCGGGGCCGCCACGGCAGCAGCGGGGGCGCCGGCGGCGGCTTTGCCGTCCGTGTCGATGCGTGCGATGACTTCGCCAGACGTCACCAGGCTACCGTCGGGTTTGACAATTTCGAGTAACACGCCGGAAGCTGGTGCCGGCACTTCGAGCACGACTTTGTCTGTTTCGACTTCAATCAGGATTTCGTCGACTTCTATCGCCGCGCCAGCCTGCTTTTTCCAGGTGAGCAGCGTCGCTTCAGACACCGACTCAGACAACTGGGGCACTACAACGTCAATGATGGCCATTATGGATATTCCGTAATTTAAGATAAACGTTCATCGGATTATTTGGTAATCAGGAAGGCCTTGAACTTGCCGAAGGCAGCCTCGATGAGGGCCTTTTGCTGTTCCTGATGCTTGGCCAGATAACCCACTGCAGGCGAAGCCGAGGGCGGACGACCGGCATAACCCATCTTTTGGCCGTCAGACATGTTCTCGTACAAGTGATGCTGCACGTAATACCAGGGACCCTGATTCTGGGGTTCGTCCTGCACCCAGACGATTTCGGTTGCCTTGGGGTATTTGCGCAATTCCGCTTCGAAGGTCTTGTGGGCAAACGGATACAACTGTTCGACCCGGATGATTGCAACGTTATCGGCCTTGCGTTCGCGACGGGCATTGACCAGGTCGTAGTAGACCTTGCCGGAACATGCCAGTACACGCTTGACCGAGGCTGCGTTGATCTTGAGGTCGACCTCGCCGATGATCGGACGGAACGAACCATCCGACAAATCGGTCAGTGGTGAACTCGCGTCCTTATTGCGAAGCAACGATTTGGGCGTCAGGATCACCAGCGGCTTGCGCACAGGGCGAATCATCTGGCGGCGCAGCAGGTGGAAGATCTGAGCGGCCGAAGTCGGCTGCACGACCTGAATGTTGTTATCGGCGCAGAGTTGCAGGAAGCGCTCGATCCGTGCGGACGAATGCTCGGGGCCCTGCCCTTCGTAGCCATGCGGCAACATCAGCGTCAGGCCAGAACGACGACCCCATTTTGCTTCGCCTGACACGATGAACTGATCGATCACGACCTGGGCACCGTTGACGAAGTCACCAAACTGCGCTTCCCAAATGGTCAGCGTGTTGGGATCGGCACACGAGTAGCCGTATTCGAAACCGAGCACGGCTTCTTCGGACAACACCGAGTCAATCACGGTGAAAGGTGCCTGACCATCCGCCACGTTTTGCAGGGGGATGTAGGTGCCGTCATTCCAGCGTTCGCGATTCTGGTCATGCAACACAGCATGACGGTGTGTAAAGGTGCCACGGCCCGAGTCCTGACCCGTGATACGGATGTGGTAACCGGACGCCACCAGCGTCGCAAACGCCAGGTGTTCGCCCATGCCCCAGTCGAGGTTCTGTTCACCGCGCGCCATGGCGCGACGGTCGTTGAGCAGCTTGGAAACCAACGAGTGCGGCGTGAAGCCGGCGGGAACGGTTGTGAGGCGCTCGCCGATGCGCTTGAGTTCGGACAGTGGTACCGCCGTATCAGCCTGGTCAGTCCACTTTGCCTTAAGGAAGGGCGACCAGTCGATCGCGTACTTGCTCTTGAAGTTGGTCAGCACCGGTTCAATCGTGCGACGTCCATCTTCCATGTACTGGCGATAGCCCTTGACGAACAGGTCGCCCTCGCCTTCCTTGAGCACGCCCTGCGCGGTCAGCTTGTCAGCGTACAGTTTGCGCGTTCCAGGATGAACACCAATGCGTTTGTACATCAGGGGCTGTGTCAGTGCGGGGGTGTCCTGCTCGTTGTGACCCAGCTTGCGAAAGCAAACAATATCGACCACGATGTCACGACCAAATTCCATGCGGAAATCGAGTGCCAGGCGCGTGGTGAACGCCACGGCCTCAGGGTCGTCGCCGTTGACGTGAAACACCGGCGCTTCGATCATCTTGGACACGTCGGTACAGTAGATGGTCGAACGCGTATCGCGTGGATCAGAAGTCGTAAAGCCAATCTGGTTATTGATCACCAGGTGAACCGTGCCACCCGTGCCGTAACCGCGGGT
>CAIJKV010000307.1 GCA_903821335.1 uncultured beta proteobacterium | reverse complement strand
GAACGTGCGCCGCTCACGATTGCCGGCGAACTTGACGAAATCATGCAAGAGCGCAGCCCAGAAGTCTTGGTCGGCGCCCAGACCCGTAACCGTGTGGGCTCGGCAGGCACCAGCCAGCTAAGCGATGTCGAAACGCCGGTGGAAATCGTCGTGCCGGCCGGCGACGGCAAAGTGATCCTGAAGGCCACGCCTGTGTTCCTGAACGCGGGTGGTCTGGATACCAGCAGCCTGTACTCACGCAGCACCTTTGGCGGCGGGTTGGTGTCGCTCGATCAGCTCAACAACCCGTCTGCCGGCAGTGATACGACCCGGCAAAGTGGTGTGGGCCTGTCAGTGGGTTACAAGACCACCGGACTGGATGTCGATCTCGGTGTGACGCCAATTGGCTTCGTGTACAACACGTTTGCGGGCGGCGTCAAGTTTGATGGCGGTCTGGACGATAGCAATACCTTCCAGTATCTGCTGAACGTTTCACGTCGTCCGGTCACCGACAGCTTGCTGTCGTTTGCCGGGATGCGCGACAACAATACCGGCCTGCAGTGGGGGGGTGTTTCGGCCACGGGTGTACGTGGTCAGCTGATCAAGGACTATAACGGCTACGGCCTGATCGGTTCAGCGTCATGGCACAGTCTGGATGGCAATAACGTGGTTTCCAACAGCCGTGCCGAGGTGTCTGGCGGGCTGTACTACGCGCTGATCAAGGAACCCGACACGCAACTCAGTACCGGGTTCAACATCAACGGCATTTTTTACGACAAGAACCTGAGCAACTTCACGTACGGTCAGGGTGGTTATTTCAGCCCGCAACAATACTACTCGTTGACGGTGCCCCTGACTTGGTCGCAACGTGACCAGAACCTGACCTGGCAGGTTCGGGGTGCGGTCGGTGTGCAGAGTATCAATCAGGCTGCGTCAGACTATTTCCCGGGGAACTCTGACCTGCAGAACCAGGCCAACAAACTGGCTGCTGCGGCGTTCGCACAAGGGTTGACGGGCAGTCAAACTGCACAATACGCTTCGTCAAACAAGGTTGGCGTGTCGTATAACGTGGGTGCGGCTGCCGAATATCAGGTCGCCCCGAACTGGTTCGTGGGGGGCAGTGCCCAGATGGATAACGCCAATGACTATCGTGCGTGGGGTGCTGGTTTATATCTGCACTATTACTTCTACCCGATTACCCGTCCGATGAATTTGCCGGTTCGTCCGTTTATGTCACCCTACGGTCAGTAAGCTGACGGTTGGTGAGGGCACATCGGGTGAACGGTCATCTGGTGTGCAGGCAGCGAGTGAAACGTGTATAGGTCTTTGTAAAACCTGGGGGCCCCTGCAACAGGGGGGCGCTTCGTAACCTGTAAGGGAGTATTGTCGTGGCTTCAGCGCTTCTGGCAGGCATTGCGGTGTTGATTATTGGCGATAGTCACCTGACTACCCCCAAGTACCTGATCACGTCGCTGCATGAGGACTTGGTCGCGCAAGGTGCCCAGGTGCACACCCTGGGCGTGTGCGGGGCCAACGCGGCGGAATGGATGGTGGCGACACCCGGTACGTGCGGCAGCGCCGAGCGCATCGATAAAGGCCCTGTCAAGCTTCGTGGCGAAACCGCACCCACGATACCCATCAAGACACTGATCGCGGACGAAAAGCCGAATCTGGTCATCATCGTGATGGGTGACACGATGGCTGGCTACAAGATGACGACCTTCCCCAAGACTTCGATCTGGACGCAGGTCACGGGACTGACCAAGGCGATCGCCGCCACAAAGACGACTTGCGTCTGGGTGGGGCCGGCCTGGGGAACCGAGGGCGGGAAATTCAACAAGACCTTCGCGCGGGTCGAACTGATGTCCAATTTCCTGGGCAACAACGTGGCACCCTGCGT
>CAIJKV010000306.1 GCA_903821335.1 uncultured beta proteobacterium | reverse complement strand
CTGGACCTGCGCGGTGGTGTGCATTTCCTGCTGCAGGTTGACATGCAGGGCGCGCTGACGGCCCGCTACGACTCCCTGGTCACCGACCTGCGCGGTGCGCTGCGTGACCAGCGCATCGAAAACACCGGCATCGAGCGCAGCGGCATGTCTGTCGTGGCCACGTTTCCAAACGATACCAGCCGTGACAAGGCGGTATCGGCCCTGCGCACGCGCAACCCCGACCTGCAATTGACCGAACGCACGGACGGCAACCGTCCGCAGTTGGTCGGCGTGCTGAGTCAGTCCGCTATCACGGCTGTCCAGACCAGCGCCCTGAAACAGAACATCACGACATTGCACAACCGGATCAACGAGCTTGGCGTCGCCGAGCCAGTGATCCAGCAGCAGGGCACCGACCGTATCGTCGTGCAACTGCCCGGCGTGCAGGACGTTGCCAAAGCCAAGGACATCCTGGGCCGCACGGCCACGCTTGAAATCCGCATGGTCGATGACTCACCCGCTGCGACAAGCGCCCTGGCCGCAGGCACCGTTCCGTTCGGCCTTGAGCGCTATCAGGACCGTGACGGACGACCGCTGCTGGTGCGTCGCCAGGTCATCCTGACCGGTGAAAACCTCCAGGATGCGCAGGCAGGCCGCGACAACCAGTCGCAGCAGGCTGCCGTGCACCTGACCCTTGATGCCAAGGGCGCGCGCATCTTCCGCGATATCACCCGCGACAACATTAATCGCCGCATGGCGATCCTGTTGTTTGAAAAAGGTCGCGGCGAGGTCATCACTGCACCCGTCATCCGGGGCGAAATTCCTGGTGGCCAGGTTCAGATTTCGGGCAGCATGACCGCCGAAGAAGCCGCCGACACCGCCTTGCTGTTGCGTGCGGGCTCGCTGGCGGCACCAATGGAAATCATCGAAGAGCGCACGATTGGCCCAAGCCTGGGTGCCGAAAACATCACCAAAGGCTTTAACTCGACGCTGTATGGCTTTATATGCATCTCGATCTTCATGCTGGTTTATTACCATCTGTTTGGCGTGTTCTCGGCACTGGGGCTGGCACTGAACGTGCTGCTGCTGCTGGCACTGCTGTCCATGCTGCAGGCTACGCTGACGCTGCCTGGCATTGCGGCAATCGCCCTGGCACTCGGCATGGCGATTGACTCGAACGTGCTGATCAACGAACGGATACGAGAAGAGCTGCGCAACGGCGAATCTCCGCAAAATGCCATCCACCTTGGTTTCGATCGTGCCTGGGGCACGATTCTCGACTCCAACCTGACCACGCTGATCGTCGGTATTGCCTTGCTGGTGTTTGGCACGGGTCCCATCCGGGGCTTTGCCGTGGTGCACTGCCTGGGCATTCTGACCTCGATGTTCTCGTCGGTGATCGGCGTGCGGGCAATGGCCAACCTCTGGTACGGACGCAGGAAGAAGCTGCAATCGATTTCGATTGGCACCGTCTGGAAACCAAAAGACTGAACTTAACGCGGGTCGGGTCAACACGATGATCCGACCGCTTACAACCGGAATACATACCGACCATGGAACTTTTCCGAATCGGACGCACCATCCCGTTCATGCGCAACGCGCTGGTGCTCAACATCATCAGTTTCCTGACGTTTGTCGCTGCAGTATTTTTTATCGCCACCCGCGGGTTTCATCTCTCGATCGAGTTCACCGGCGGCACGGTCATGGAAGTCAGCTACACCCAGTCAGCGCCTCTTGACCAGGTTCGGGCAGCAGTATCCGGGCTGGGCTACACAGACTTCCAGGTGCAGAATTTTGGCACCTCGCGCGACGTGATGATTCGCCTGCCGCTCGCGCCGGGGCAAAGCTCTGCAACGCAAAGCGATGCCGTCATGAAGGTCCTCAAGGCCCCTGGTGCCGAGGTTGAGTTGCGTCGCGTCGAATTTGTCGGCCCGCAGGTCGGGCGCGAACTCGTCGAAGGCGGGCTGCTTGCCTTGCTGTTCGTGGTACTTGGCATCGTGGTTTACCTGGCGATGCGCTTCGAGTGGAAATTCGCCGTCGCAGGTGTCGTGGCCAACTTGCACGACGTCGTGATCATCCTGGGGTTCTTTGCCTTCTTCGGCTGGGAATTCTCACTGTCGGTGCTGGCGGGTGTGCTGGCGGTACTAGGCTACTCAGTCAACGAATCCGTCGTGATCATGGACCGGATCCGGGAGAACTTTCGTAAGGAACGTGACGTCCCGGTGCGCCAGGTGATTGATGGGGCCATTACCCAAACGATTTCGCGCACCATCATCACGCACGGTTCGACCCAGATGATGGTGATGGCCATGCTGTTTTTCGGTGGCCCGACACTGCATTACTTCGCACTTGCACTGACCATCGGCATCTGGTTCGGCATCTATTCTTCCGTATTCGTGGCTGCGGCAATCGCGATGTGGCTTGGCGTCAAGCGCGAGGACTTCATCAAGATCCCCAAGAAACCCGAAGAAGATGCCGGCGAGGTCTACGAGCCCTGACCATTCCACCTATCGCCCACGGGATCAACACCCGCTCCGGCACCATCATGCAAAAACCAGACTCCCCCACTCCCCAGGGTGTCGCGCCCGCGACACCCAAGAAAATCTTCATCCGCACCTTTGGTTGCCAGATGAACGAATACGATTCGGACAAAATGCTGGATGTGCTGGGGGCCGGCCAGGGTGCCATCGTCACCCAGAACGCCGAAGAGGCCGACATCATCCTGTTCAATACCTGTTCCGTTCGTGAAAAAGCGCAGGAAAAAGTTTTTTCCGATCTGGGTCGGATCAAGCACCTTAAACTCCTCAACCCCGACTTGGTGATCGGTGTCGGTGGCTGCGTGGCCAGCCAGGAAGGCTCCGCCATCGTTGAGCGCGCGCCCTATGTCGACGTGGTGTTTGGTCCCCAGACCCTGCACCGTTTGCCCGAGCTGATTGCACGGCGCCGCTCCGAGGGGCGCTCGCAAGTTGACATCAGCTTTCCGGAAATCGAAAAGTTTGACGCCATGCCGCCCCCCCGGGTCGATGGCCCGACGGCCTTCGTGTCCATCATGGAAGGCTGCAGCAAATATTGCAGTTTCTGTGTCGTCCCCTACACCCGTGGCGAAGAGATTTCGCGGCCGTTCGAAGACGTGCTGACCGAGGTCGCCGACCTCGCGGACCAGGGCGTCAAGGAAGTGACGCTACTGGGGCAGAACGTCAATGCCTTTCGCGGCAAAATGGGCAACGCGAGCGCAATCGCCGACTTTGCCACGCTGCTTGAAACCGTGCACGAAATACCCGGCATCGAACGTCTGCGCTACACGACCTCGCATCCCAAGGAAATGACCACGCGCATGACCGAGGTCTATGCCAATCTTCCCAAGCTGGTGTCCTTCCTGCACCTGCCGGTCCAGTCCGGCAGTGACCGCGTGCTCGCAGCCATGAAGCGTGGCTACACCGCCCTTGAATTCAAGTCCGTGGTGCGCAAGCTGCGCGCCGCCCGGCCTGGCCTGACCCTGTCTTCTGACTTCATCGTTGGTTTTCCTGGTGAAACTGAACAGGAATTCGAAAAAACGATGAAACTCATCGACGACGTCGGCTTTGACACGTCTTTTTCCTTTGTCTATTCGCGCCGACCCGGCACACCTGCTGCCGATCTGCACGACGATACGCCACAAGAAATCAAGCTGCAGCGTTTGCAGCGCCTGCAGGCCCGCATCAACGAACAGGCACATGCCGTCGCACAGAGCATGGTCGGCTCGGTGCAGCGCGTGCTGGTCGAAGGGACCTCGCGTCGCGATGACACCGAACTCAGCGGCAAAACAGAAAACAACCGCAGCGTGAACTTTCCCGGCCACCCGCGACTAGTCGGTCAGATGGTTGAGGTCGTCATCACGCAGGCCATGACTAACAGTTTTCGGGGCAGGGTCGCAAGCCCCTCGGACGGGGTGGACGGCACGCACCTCCTGCCAACGAACCAGGCCACGCCATGAGCCGCTCACCAGTACGCAATGCTTCAGCCAAGGCACGCCCCCAGCCGGTAATCGTGCACCTGGAAGGCGATAATAAGCAACTGGCCAACCTGTGCGGACCGCTCGACGAGAACTTGCGTCAAATCGCCGACGGACTCGACCTTGATCTGTCGCGCCAGGGCAGCAAAATCACCTTGCGGGGTGCGCAGGGTCCGGCCGCCAGCAAAATGCTTTTGGCCTTCCACGACCTGGCCGCCCACCGCCCGCTGTCGGTCGACGACATCCAGCTCGGGCTTGTGGAAATCGGTGTCGGCCGCGCGGCTTCACCGTCAGTGTCAATGTTCGACCCAACTGAATTTCCCCCGCTTGATGACGAAAGTGGCACGATCGCGCTGCGCACGCGGCGCAGTGACCTGCGACCCCGGACACCACGCCAGCGTGATTACCTGAACAACATTCTTAAGCACGACATCACCTTTGGGGTGGGCCCCGCCGGCACCGGCAAGACCTGGCTGGCCGTGGCGTGCGCCATTGACGCACTCGAACGCGACACCGTGCAACGCATCGTGCTGACCCGCCCCGCCGTCGAGGCTGGTGAGCGGCTTGGCTTTCTGCCGGGCGACCTGGCCCAGAAAGTCGACCCCTATCTTCGTCCGCTCTACGACGCGCTGTACGACCTGATGGGCTTTGAACGCGTGCAGCGACTGTTTGAAAAGCAGACGATCGAAATCGCGCCACTTGCCTATATGCGTGGTCGCACGCTGAACCACGCCTTTATCATCCTGGACGAAGCGCAAAACACCACGCCCGAGCAAATGAAAATGTTTTTGACTCGGATCGGTTTTGGCAGCAAGGCCGTCATCACTGGCGACCCCTCACAGGTCGATTTGCCCAAAGGTCACAAAAGCGGACTGGCCCATGCAGTCAGCGTGCTGGACGCAGTCAAGGGTATTGCCGTGACCCGTTTCACCAGTCGCGACGTCGTTCGTCATCCGCTGGTTGCCAGAATTGTCGACGCCTATGAACAAGCAGAACAAAACGCCTCCTGAACTGTCCCTTTCGGTGCAATACGGCATTGCCGAGCCGCGATTGCCCCGCTGGCGCTTGCGCCGCTGGGTTCAGCGTGCTGTCACGGCAGCCCATGACGACGGTCTGGTGGCCTTTGACCGGATGCAACTTGGCCTGCGTCTCGTTGGCCGGGCGGAAGGCCGGCGACTGAACGCGCAATACCGGCGCAAGGACTACGCCACCAACGTCCTGACGTTTGAATATGGTGTCATGCCCGACGGCACCGCGACTGGCGACATCGTGATATGCGTGCCTGTGCTGGTGCGCGAGGCCCGTGAACAACACAAGACTCTGCTGGCCCATGCGGTCCACCTGACCGTGCATGGCACACTGCACGCGCTGGGTTACGACCATATCAAGGCACGTGAGGCGCGCCACATGGAATCGCTTGAAACCGCAATTCTGGACAGGCTGGGCTTGCGCGACCCGTACGTGCTGCCTGCTGATTGACACCAAAGACGCCTGCAGCTGAATGTTACAAAGGCTGGCGGCGCTTTCGGTTATCCTAGATCCTTCTCAAACTCTGTCCACGGACGATGTCAGATCCTTATCCTGCTGCCGACGCAACCCCCAGTCCGGCTAGACCCACCCGCCAATCCCTGCTCGACCGGCTCTTAGCGCGGGTTCGGCGAGAACCCGAAGACCGCGAAGGCATCAAAGCCATACTCGACGCTGCGCGCAAGCGCGAGCTGATCGACGCCGACTCCTATTCGATGATCAAAGGTGCACTGGCTGTTTCCGAACAGACTGCCGCCGACATCATGGTGCCGCGCGCGCGCATGGACATGATCGACGTGCAAGTTGCGCTTGACGGATTGCTTCCTAAAATCCTCGAAACCGCGCACTCTCGTTTTCCGGTATTTGAAGGGTCACGCGACAATATCATCGGCGTGCTGATGACCAAGGATTTGCTGCGTCACATGCTGAACCCGGCATTGACCTTGCGTGACCTGGTTCGCACGATACTGTTCATTCCGGAAACAAAACGCCTGAACGTGCTGTTGCAAGAGTTTCGCAGCAACCGTCACCACATCGCCGTGATCATTGATGAGCACGGCGGCGTCACCGGCCTGGTCACGCTTGAAGATGTGCTCGAGCAGATCGTCGGGGCGATCGAGGACGAATACGACGTTGATGGCGAAAAGACCATCTTCCCCGACGGCCCCCAGGCCTGGCGCGTGATGGCCACCACCGAAATCGACACCGTCAACGCGACCCTGCATACCCGCTTGCCCGAAGGCGACTACGACACGATCGGCGGGTGGCTGGCGCATGAACTGGGCCGCATTCCACGCCGCGGCGATGTCTGCGACCACCGTGACCTGCAGATTGAGGTCATGCGCGCGGACACACGCCGGGCCCTGTGGCTGCGGGTCAAACGCCGCGGCGACATCCAACAGCCAGCGGCCTCCAGCCCGCGATGAGCATGACTCGGGCCAACTGGCAATTGCCGATTGGCCTGTTGCTGGCCGGTGCACTCCATGCGCTGACCTTCGCGCCAGACCCCTTGCCGCAATGGGCCATGAGCCCCCTCCAACTCGTCACCATGGCCTGGCTGGTACGCCAGGTCTGGCAGGCACCCACGGGTTTGAAAGCGGCCGGGCGCGCCTGGCTGTTCGGACTGGGTCATTTTTCGGTCGGACTTTACTGGCTCACCATCAGCATGCATACCTACGGGTATATGCCGATGCCACTGGCCATCGCCGCCCTGCTTGCCTTCAGCGCTTATCTTGCGCTGTTCTACGGCCTGGCGGGCTGGATCACCTCCAGGACAGGACAGGTCGCCTGGGTGGACGGCACCGGCTCTGCGGCCGGCCCGGTCCGCGCCGCGCTCGTCTGGGCCTCGGCCTGGACCCTGGCCGAGTGGTTGCGTGCCATGCTGTTCACGGGCTTCGCCTGGCTCAACACGGGCTATGCCCATACCGACAGCTGGTTTGCCGCCTGGTCTGCGGTGTTGGGCGTCTATGGCGTGACATTCATGGTCGCGTTCGCCGCCGCCGCGCTCGCGGGTCTGGTCGGCACGACACATTTTTCACTGCGACATCAGCCACAACGCGCAATGGCCGGCGTGATCGCCATTGTGCTGGCGCTGGCGGGCTGGGGCCTGCAGTTTGTCAACTGGACGACTCCCTTGGGCAACCCGATCGCCGCACGCCTGGTGCAGGGCGCGGTTGACCAAGGTGCGAAATTTGCGCCAGGTGAACTCATCGCCGGCATCCGCAACCATTTGGCGCTTGCCGCCCGCCCGCCATCGCCCGGTATGCCCGCGCCACAAATCGTATTGCTGCCAGAAACTGCCATACCGGTTTTTTCGCATCAACTCGATCCGGCGGTCTGGGAAGCCTGGCGCAATCTGGCGGGACAACAGCAGAGCACCATCCTCACGGGCGTGCCGTTGTTCGACCGCACGACAGGCCACATCACCAACAGCGTCATCGCGCTCGACGGCGACACCCCGGTCGCATCGCTGGTCGCGGGCACCCCTACCCAGCGCTATGACAAACATCACCTTGTTCCCTTCGGCGAGTTTGTCCCGTGGGGGTTCCGCTGGTTTGTCGACCTGATGGCGATTCCACTGGGCGACTTTAACCGTGGTGGCACCGCGCAGCCCCCCTTCAAGATCAAAGATCAGTTCATCGCGCCCAACATCTGCTACGAAGACATTTTTGGCGAGGAGTTATTGCCGTCCTTGCACACCGCAGGGCAAGAATCTGGCAGTGCCTCCATGTTGGCCAACTTCAGCAACCTGGGCTGGTTCGGAGATTCCTGGGCCTTGCGACAACATTGGCAGATGGCCCGCATGCGCGCCATCGAGACCTCCCGCCCGGTGCTGCGTGCAACCAACACGGGCATCACTGGCGCAATCAACCCGCATGGTGTCCCGATCGGCATGCTGGCCCCACTGCGCCCAGGAATACTGGATGTCTGGGTGCAAGGCCAGACCGGCCTGACCCCTTACGCGCGCCTGGGTGACTGGCCCGTGTTGCTGATCGCCCTGGCCGTCCTGTTCTGGACCCGTCTGCGACGGCGACAGCGAACATGATCAAACTGCGACTGCAAACAATCGACCAGATCAGTGCGATCGATGCCGCCCCATGGGACGCGCTGGTGCAGTCAAGTGGGGGTTGCGCGCTGCTGCGGCATGATTTCCTGCAAGCCTTCGAAGCCTCCTCCTGCGTGTGTCCAGACACCGGCTGGCAACCTCAGCATCTTCTGCTCTGGACGGACTCCCCAGACGCGCAGCTGGTCGCCGCCTTACCGCTTTATGCCAAAAGGCATTCGTATGGCGAATTCGTGTTCGACTGGGCGTGGGCCGAGGCCTATGAGCGCCACGGCCTGCTGTATTACCCGAAACTATTATGCGCAGTGCCGTTCACGCCGGTACCTGGGCCGCGCCTGCTGACGACCGACCCCTACCGAGCCGCCGCGGCACAAGCACTCGTGCAGTGGGCACAAGCCAGCAAGCTGTCGTCGCTGCATGTGCTGTATACCAGTGAGGCCGACCAGAACGCCCTGTGCGCGGCGGGCTGCATGCCCCGCACCCACACGCAGTTCCACTGGCTCAATCGCGGCTGGACGAGCTTTGAGGACTTCCTGGCGGGGCTGACACAACCCAAACGCAAAAAAATTCGCGCCGAGCGGCGTAAAGTGCGCGAAGCGGGCGTCACCACGCTAGTGGTCACTGGCACCGATATCTCGACGGCACAGTGGGACTTTTTTTACCAGTGCTACGCCAACACCTATCACCAGCGTGGCAGCGCACCCTACCTGACGCCAGACTTTTTCAAAGAAGTCGCGGCCCGGATGCCAGAACTTTGCGTATTGTGCCTGGCGTCCCAACATGGCCAACCGATCGCGGCGTCCCTGCTGTGGCGCGACACGGCGCAAAGTCAACGCAGACTGTATGGACGGTACTGGGGCGCACTCACGCACGTCGACTGCCTGCATTTCGAACTCGCGTACTACACACCGCTTGAATGGGCGATCGCCAACAACATCGATGTCGTCGAAGGCGGCGCGCAGGGTGAACATAAACTCGCACGCGGCTTCGAACCCGTGCAAACGACCTCGGCGCACTGGCTGGCACACCCTGCCTTTGCGGATGCGGTCGAACGGTTTCTCGAACAGGAACGCGCGGGTATCAACGCCTACACTGACAGCCTGAACTCTCCATTCCGGCAGGAAATCGGGGACTGATACGCAGCCCGACTTGCGTCATAGTCAAAACTTGTGCATAATCCTGCTTCTTCGCTACAGACACACCAAGGGCAACCACCCAGGTGCCAGAACTAAAGGCTAACGCTTAGGTTTACGGGGGTATAGCTCAGCTGGGAGAGCGCTTGCATGGCATGCAAGAGGTCAGCGGTTCGATCCCGCTTACCTCCACCAGTCAAGGCGAAGAACTGTAGCAGTCCGGTCCCCATCGTCTAGAGGCCTAGGACATCACCCTTTCACGGTGAGTACAGGGGTTCGAATCCCCTTGGGGACGCCAGTATTTTTAGTTTGTACCGCTGCGGAGCGGTAGTTCAGTTGGTTAGAATACCGGCCTGTCACGCCGGGGGTCGCGGGTTCGAGTCCCGTCCGCTCCGCCAAGCACTCAATGAATAAGCGCCTCTCGGGGCGCTTTTTTATTACACCCATCTACCCACCCATCAATAACGAATGTGATTGGCTGACATGCGCTGAGACCGCAGTCGCACTTCGGTCAAGCGCAATACAGATTCACCCGCGCAAGATTTCATCGCGCTACACCAGCTTCGCGGCGAACTGACATCCGATGCCTCAATCCACTGCGCTGCAGCGGTAACCGGTAACTCAACGCCGTTATAGATTTCGAATCTGGTGGAGTTCAAAATTCACCCATGTTCAACCATGGGAAAAGACGATGAGCACTGCAGCAGGCATGAAATCATTATCTGCGCGCCAGATGCGCTGGGACGCG
>CAIJKV010000305.1 GCA_903821335.1 uncultured beta proteobacterium | reverse complement strand
TTTGAACGACTCGCCTGCGAGTTGCTGCGCCGACGCATTGCCAGACGAGCCGAAATTGAGCTTGCCAGGATTTTCCTTGCCGAACGCAACCAAGTCTGCGACCGAATGAATCGGTGACGTCACGGGCACGACCAGCACAAGCGGGACGGCGGCCAACTGTGTGATCGGTACGAAATCCTTTAATGCGTCAAAACGCATGTCAGGATAGATAAACGGATTGATCACATGCAGGGAGGCGTTAGCCAGGAAGGTGTAGCCATCGGGGTCGGCACGTGCGACAAGTTCGGCGCCTATCATGCCGCTGGCACCCGGTTTGTTGTCGACAATGATCGACTGACCCAGAGTCTTGCCCATTTCAGCGGCGACAATGCGAGCCGTCAGGTCGGTGGGGCCCCCTGGGGGATACGGCACGACCATGCGGATGGGCTTACTGGGGTAGGCCTCGGCCGGCTGTGCACTGGCGGATTGGATCGAAACGGCCAGTATCGCGACCAGACAGGCCACCAGTCCCTTGCCTAGGCCCAGGGCGCGCGGCCTTTTAAAGTGTGTGTGTTGACGGGTTGCGGTTGGATACACAGGATTCATAGCGCGTTGTCTCCGATCTCTTTTTATGATTGAAATACTACTGCATCGTCCAGCAGTTTTTGCACTCTGGCAGGGTCAACCCCCGCTTCAGACAAAATCTGCCGGGAGTGCTGGCCAATATCAGGCGCAGCATGCACGGGACGCCGATACGGGCCACTTGGAAGGCCTATGAAGGGAAGGCTGCCCAGCCCCGGCTGTTGCAACGACTGAAACATCTGCAAATGCTGCGCTTGCGGGTGGTTCATCACATCGTCATAGTTGCGCACCGGTGCGTGCAAGACGTCGTGTTCCTTGAGCTGTGGCATCCAATACGCCGTTGTTTGCTGTCGCAGTTGCGTGTTGATCTCGTCGTGCAACAGGTCGCGATGCGCCATGCGCGAAGCGTTGTCGGCAAAGCGCGCATCTTCCAGCCACGCCGTGCGGCCCAGTGCGCGACAGAGCCGGGCGAACTGGTCGTTATTCAACACCACCACGGTCAGCTTGCCATCAGCCGTCGAGAACACCCCATTGGGCGCACTGACGGCGCCAACGGGGCGCACGCCCGCGAGGGCTTGTTCAAGAAAACCAATGCCCTGAAACGCCGCGCACGCTTCGAACAAGCTGACCTCGACGTGCGTGCCCACACCCTGCGCGAGTCGCTGATACAGCGCCGTAGCGGTGGCCTGTGCGGCATACAGGCCGGTGGAAATATCGGCCATCAGCACGCCGACCCGACGCGGTGTGCCCTGTTCGTCCTGATTGCTGAACATCAGCCCACTATCGGCCTGCATCACGGAGTCCGTCGCGGGCGCATCGGCATACGGGCCGTCGGGCCCGTAGCCGCTGATGGACACAAAGACAAGCTCGGGCTTGCTGGCGGCCAACGCCGGGTAGCCCAGACCCATGCGCTGCACGACACCAGGGCGGAAATTCTGGATAATCACATCGGCCTGACGGGCTAGTTCAAGCAACAGTTCCTTGCCCGCATGCGTGCGCGTATCCAGTGCCAGGCCGCGCTTGCCTGCATTGAACTGCAAGGACAAGGCACTGTGCTGCCCACGCACCACGCCGATAAAGCGACCCCAGTCGCCAGCGGGTGGTTCGACCTTGAGAACGTCGGCACCTTGTTGCCACAGAATATGGGCACAATAGGGCCCGGCAATACCCTGGCTGATATCAAGAATGCGCAGGCCAGCGTACGGAAGTGGCAGTATTGAGGTCATGGCGTGGTCGCTTGTAGGTCAGACGCAGTATCTTAGCGCCCAACCATGCAAGGTGCCCATTGCCAGGGCGACTTACTTTGCGAGCGACTGATGCAGGCTTTGCAGGGAATAGACCTGCAGGCCATGCCCTTCACGCAAATATTGCATGCCCTCGACCGCTGCGCTCGCACCCGCGATCGTGGTGTAGTAGGTCACGCGTGCAGCCAGGGACTGCGTGCGAATCTGGCGCGAGTCCGTGATCGCGTTGCGACGCTCTTCGACGGTGTTGATGACAAACGACACTTCGCCGTTCTTGAGCATGTCAACGATGTGCGGGCGTCCTTCAGTGACTTTGTTGACAATCTGCACAGGGATACCTGCCTGCTGAATGGCCGCAGCCGTCCCACGGGTCGCCACCACTTTGAAGCCCAGTGCGTGCAAGCCGCGAGCGACTTCTATGGCGCGGGGTTTGTCCTGGTTTTTGACGCTGATGAACGCCGTGCCCGATTCTGGCAGATTGACGCTGGCGGCCATTTGCGACTTCACAAACGCCTCGCCAAAGCTTGCGCCCACGCCCATGACTTCACCGGTGGACTTCATCTCGGGACCGAGGATGGTGTCGACCCCGGGGAACTTGACAAAGGGGAACACGGCTTCTTTTACCGAGAAGTAATGAGGCACCACTTCTTTCGTGATGCCCTGCGACGCCAGCGACTGCCCGGCCATCGCGCGCGCGGCGATCTTGGCCAACTGCAACCCGGTTGCCTTGGACACGAACGGCACAGTACGCGAGGCGCGAGGATTGACCTCGAGCACGTACACATCGCCATCCTGGATCGCAAACTGCACGTTCATCAGGCCCACGACATTGAGCGCGCGTGCCATCAGCGCCGTCTGGCGCTTGATTTCGGTGGTCATCTCCGCCGACAGCGAATACGGTGGCAGCGAGCAGGCAGAGTCGCCCGAATGGACGCCTGCCTGTTCGATGTGTTCCATCACGCCACCGATGAACACCTGTTGACCGTCACACAAGCAGTCGACGTCGATTTCAATGGCGTGGTTCAGGAAGTGGTCAAGCAGGACAGGCGAATCATTGCTGACCTTGACAGCCTCGCGCATGTAGCGCTCAAGGTCGATTTGCTCGTGCACGATCTCCATCGCACGCCCGCCCAGCACGTAGCTGGGGCGCACCACCAGCGGGTAACCAATTTCCTGCGCATGCGCGAGGGCTTCGCTCTCGGTGCGCGCGGTGCGGTTGGGCGGCTGGCGCAAATTGAGCTTGGTGAGCAGCTTTTGAAAACGTTCGCGGTCTTCGGCCACATCGATGGATTCGGGGCTGGTGCCGATGATGGGCACGCCATTGGCCTCGAGGGCGCGGGCGAGCTTCAGAGGGGTCTGGCCACCGTACTGCACAATCATGCCGACCGGTTTTTCGATATGGACGATTTCGAGCACGTCTTCAAGCGTCACAGGCTCAAAGTACAGGCGATCGGACGTGTCGTAGTCGGTGGAAACGGTCTCGGGGTTGCAGTTGATCATGATGGTTTCGTAACCATCTTCACGCAACGAGAGCGCCGCGTGCACACAACAATAGTCAAACTCAATGCCCTGACCGATACGGTTGGGGCCACCGCCCAGGACGATGATTTTCTTGCGATCGGTTGGCTTGGCTTCACACTCTTCTTCGTAGGTCGAATAGAGATACGCCGTGTTGGTCGAGAACTCAGCAGCGCAAGTATCCACACGCTTGTAGACGGGGCGCACGTTGAACTGATGGCGCAGTTTGCGCACTTCGGTTTCTGAGGTGTCAAGCAAGAAGGCCAGGCGACGGTCAGAGAACCCGCGGCGCTTGAGGTGCCAGAGGGTTTCGTAATCCAGGTCGCCCAGTGTTTTTTGTTCAAGCGCCAGTTCAATGTCGACGATCTCCTTGATCTGCGACAGGAACCAGGGATCGATCTTTGTCAGCTGATGGACTTCCTCGAGCGTAAAGCCCTGGGCAAACGCATCGCCCACGTACCAGATCCGCTCAGGGCCGGGCTCACCGAGTTCAACCTGGATCTTTTCGCGATCCGTGGTTTTCTGGTTCAGGCCGTCAACACCCACTTCCAGCCCACGCAGGGCTTTCTGGAAGGACTCCTGGAAGGTGCGGCCAATGGCCATGACCTCACCCACCGATTTCATCTGGGTGGTCAGGCGGGCGTCGGCTGTCGGGAATTTTTCGAAAGCAAAACGCGGCACCTTGGTGACCACATAGTCTATGGTCGGTTCAAACGAGGCGGGAGTCGCCCCTCCCGTGATCTCGTTCTTGAGTTCATCCAGGGTGTAGCCCACGGCCAGACGTGCCGCCACTTTGGCGATCGGAAAGCCTGTCGCCTTGGAGGCCAGCGCGGACGAACGCGAGACGCGTGGATTCATTTCGATGACGATCATGCGGCCATCAACCGGGTTGACGGCGAACTGCACGTTCGAGCCGCCCGTGTCCACACCAATTTCGCGCAGGACAGCGATCGATGCATTACGCATCAATTGATATTCTTTGTCGGTCAGCGTCTGGGCCGGCGCCACGGTGATCGAGTCACCCGTGTGCACGCCCATCGGGTCGAGGTTTTCGATCGAACAAACGATGATGCAATTGTCGGCGCTGTCGCGCACGACTTCCATCTCAAATTCTTTCCAGCCCAGCAACGACTCTTCGATCAGCAACTCGCTGGTCGGCGAGGCTTCGAGGCCACGACGGCAAATGGTTTCGAACTCTTCGGCGTTGTAGGCAATGCCGCCACCACTGCCTCCCAGGGTAAAGCTGGGGCGGATCACAGCCGGGAAACCTGAGGTGCCGGCTTCGTCACCAATACGGCGCTGAACTTCCCAAGCTTCTTCCAGGGTGTGGGCCAC
>CAIJKV010000304.1 GCA_903821335.1 uncultured beta proteobacterium | reverse complement strand
CGTTGTCCGAGGTGATGGACTGGGCGCGTACCATTGGGTTGCCGGTGGTCGTGGTACCCGAAGCCGGCCATTTCTTTCACGGCAAATTGCTGCTCTTGCGTCACTTGGTACAGACTCGACTCAAGTCGCTTTAGACATTGGCTTGCCTATAATTGGTTTTTCAGACGGATCTATTTATTTCATGACAGTTGCTTTCAATCGATTCTTCGCAAGGGTTGGCGGGTTATGCGCGCAATCGCGCAATGGTCTGTCACCCGCTCTAGCCGCCGTGGTCGCGTCTCTGTCGGTGGTGTTGCTGTGTGCGTTGTCCACGGCACCAGCGTTCGCACAGCCGAAATCGAAATCTTCCGGGACGACCGCTTCGGTACCGGCGGCCGCGACGACACCCGCTACGACCCCTGCAGCGGCACCTGCCGCCGCGTCCGCTTCGGCGAGCGCGTCCTCAGCGACTGACCCCGTGCAGGTCGGTGAACTCTCTGCCGTGCCAGTGCCGTCCGTGGCGGCCAGAGCCTGGATTACGCTCGATGCGGTCAGTGGCCAGGTCGTGGCCTCGTCCAACCCGGACATGAAAATCGAGCCGGCCTCGCTGACCAAGATCATGACGGCCTATGTTGCCTTCAATGCGCTGAAGGAAAAGCGCCTGACGCTTGAGCAGGACGTGCCGGTTTCCCAGACCGCCTGGAAGACCCGCGGTTCACGCATGTTTATCGAACCACGCAAGCCCGTGACGGTCGACGAATTGCTCAAAGGGGTGATTATCCAGTCCGGCAATGATGCGTCGGTTGCGATCGCCGAAGCAGTGGCCGGCAATGAGGCGGCCTTTGCGTCCCTGATGAACCAGCAAGCCCAGAACATGGGCCTGGCCAATACCAATTTCCTGAATGCGACCGGACTGCCTGATCCACAGCACGTCACCACGGTGCGGGACCTGGCCATCATTGCGCGTCACATGATCCTCGATCATCCCGAGTACTTCCCGTACTACTCAACCCGGGAATTCGTCTACAACAAGATCAAGCAGACCAACCGCAATCGCCTGTTGTGGGCCGACCCGTCCGTCGATGGCATGAAGACCGGTCACACTGACGCTGCGGGCTATTGCCTGGTGGCAACCGCCAAGCGTGGTGATCGTCGTGTGATCACGGTGCTGGTAGGTTCGAACAGTGCGTCCTCGCGTGCCGAAGACAGCCTGAAGCTATTGAACTGGACCTTCCAGAACTTTGAAACCGTCAAACTGTTCGACAAGAATCAACCTGCGGTCGAGGCGCGCGTCTGGGAGGGCAAGACCGAGGTCGCCAAGCTGGGCACCGCGCAGCCACTCTGGGTGACCGTGCCGCGTGGCAAGACAGGTGACGTCAAGCCCGTTGCCAAGCGCCCCGACCCACTGTTCGCCCCACTGGCGCAGGGCCAGAAGGTGGGCACGCTGACGCTGATGCTGGATGACAAGATATTGCGCACGGTACCACTTGAAGTGCTCGATTCGGTTGAGCGTGCGGGCTTCTTTGGCCGCATGACGGATATGGTCAGGATGTG
>CAIJKV010000303.1 GCA_903821335.1 uncultured beta proteobacterium | reverse complement strand
TGGGTCGTATTCAAGGTGAGATTCGAGGTATTCAATAGCGAGCATCCGCAAACGTGCAGGGATGCTCAACGTGAATCGAAACCGACCGCTGCTGCCTGAAACAGGCTTTGTTCGTCTACCGCAAATCCTCGCGCTGATTCCGATCAGCCGCTCAGCCTGGTGGGCTGGTGTGCGCGAGGGCAAATTTCCAAAAGCCATCAAGCTCGGCTCCAAAACCACGGTTTGGCGGGCCGAAGACATCCGGGCGTTGATCGACGCGCGTCGCTGATCGGGTTGCCATGAGCGATAACCACACTTCTGGCGACGCGGTTGTAGAAAACGACCGTCACAACCCTCACGACCGTCACACCGAGGCCGTTCCGGCAGCGTCGCGTGACAGTGGTGACGTTGGTGATGGTGATCCTGCCATCTCGAACCCTGCGAAAGGGAACGTGCCCACCGGGAGCGCTCCGTCTACCGATCCCACTGCGGATCCGGTTGGCTACCTCGAGGCCGCGCTGGTGCGCCTCAAGGACGACGTCGGCGTACTGGCCGAGGGTCCAGTCATCACGGCATTCTCGATCCTGCACGCGACCGACATGCCGGCCTACCTGCGGTTGCGGCAGCGCGCCAAGGGGGTGAACAAAGATGCCTCGATCACCTTGCTCGACAAACTGGTACGTCAGTCCCTGCCCGGCAGCGGAGATGATCCGTCCATCATCGACGAGCTGGTCGCATTAGGGCGAGAACACTGCCGACTAGTACACGATGCCGACCGCAACGCGGTGGCGATCATTCCGATGGACGACCGTCGGGAAGTGTGGCGGGTGTATTCGCCGGGATTCGAGAATTGGCTGCGGGCGGCGTACTGGCAAGCCAAGCAAGCCGGCGTGACCGAGACCACGCTCAAGGCTGCGCTGGCCACCCTGGCGGCCGCCGGTATCCATGACGGTGAGCAGGTGGAGGTTTACCTCCGCGTGGCGCGCGAGGGAGAGAGTTACTACATTGACCTGTGCGACGAAACCTGGCGGGTCGTCTACATCACCCCAAGCGGCTGGCGAGTGCTGAATCGATCGCCGGTGCTATTTGCGCGCACTGCCGCCATGCGCGCATTACCCATGCCCAGCAATGCCGATGCCAACATGGAACGGTTCTGGCAGCACGTCAACGTCCCTCCGGCACGCCGGATATTGCTGCTTGCCTGGATACTGGAATGCTTTCGTCCGGACACGCCGTTCCCAGTGCTGGAACTCGTAGGCGAGCAAGGCTCGGCCAAATCGACCACCCAGACGGTGCTGCGCAGCCTCATCGACCCGAACAAGGTGGCGCTGCGCGGGCGGCCCAAGACTACCGAGGATGTGTTTGTCGCTGCAGGCTGCAACTGGCTCGTGTCCTACGAAAACCTCTCCAGCCTGACCCCGGAGCAACAGGATGCCTTCTGCACCCTGGCCACTGGCGGAGGCTACGCGGGGCGACAGCTCTATACCAACGGTGAAGAGCATGTCATGGAAACCAAGCGCCCCGTGGTGCTGAACGGCATCGCCGTGGTTGCCACCCGACCGGACCTGATCGACCGGGTGATCCACATCGACATGCCGGTGATTGCTCCGGAGCAGCGCAAGGACGACGCCGAT
>CAIJKV010000302.1 GCA_903821335.1 uncultured beta proteobacterium | reverse complement strand
GTCTACCAGGAGTACAAGGAGACCATCCATTATTCCAATCGCTCGGGTGTTCGGGCGATTTGCTCTGATTGTCATGTGCCCAAGGACTGGTACCACAAGATCATTCGCAAGTCTCAGGCTTCTCTTGAGCTGTGGGGCAAGCTCACCGGCGTCATCGACACGAAAGAAAAGTTTGAAGCCAGGCGGATGGAACTGGCCACGCACGAGTGGAAACGCATGAAAGACAGTGATTCCCGCGAGTGCCGCAATTGTCATGATTTTGATGCCATGAGCCCGGAGTTCCAGAAGCAGACGCCCTACAAGAAGCATATGCAGGCCAAGCAAGACGGCAAGACGTGCATCGATTGCCATAAAGGCATCGCACACCAGCTGCCCGCAGGATATGAGGACCCGGATTGAGGTGTTTGACAGATCCGTGAGGGACTTGGAAAATGGCCGGATCAGCAATGATTCCGACCATTTTTCTTTTTATGGTTTACCACTAATATTTCAGAGAATGAGGTCTACAATCCTCATCATTCAATGCTCAGTGCACGCGGTTTAAGTTGTATACGCGGCGAACGTCGTCTTTTTTCCAATGTGGACCTGGTCGTCAACGATGGCGAGTGGGTGCATGTCAAGGGCCAGAATGGCGTGGGTAAAACAAGTTTGCTCCGTATTCTGGTGGGTCTGGCACAGCCCGACCACGGTGAAATCTTCTGGAATAATCAGCCTATCTCAACCAGTAAAGCCCAATATCACGACAACTTGCTTTATCAGGGGCATTACGCCTGTATCAAGGACGAGTTGAGCGCGCTTGAGAACCTCAAGTTCGCGGCGGCCCTGGACGGGGTGGTCCTCGACCCGGTTCAGGCGGCGCTGACCTTGCGCAGGTTTGGCTTGCGGGGCAGGGAAGACCTCGCCGTGCGACACCTGTCGGCAGGGCAAAAGCGGCGTGTCGGCATGGCCCGGTTACTGAGTCGCCCGGCTAAGCTCTGGGTGCTCGATGAGCCCTTTACGGCCCTGGATACGGCAGCAGTCGATATGCTGTCCGAGATCCTGTCCGAACATGTGCGGGACGGCGGCATGGTCGTCCTGACCAGCCACCAACCCGTACCCATGGCGGGCGGTTTGGTGCTTGAGCTATGAACGCGTTGTTTGCAATGGTCCACCGTGACGTCTTGCTGGTCATGCGGCGCAAAAGCGAGGTCTTCACCGCCTTGTTTTTTTTCGTGATCGTAACCAGCCTGTTTCCCTTGGGTATTGGGGCGGAGACGAATCTTTTGCGTAAAATTGCACCTGGTGTGCTTTGGGTGGCTGCATTGCTCTCGACCATGCTGGGCTTGCAACGCATGTTCGCCAACGATTACCTTGATGGCACTCTGGAACAGATGGGTCTGTCGCCCAGTCCTCTGGTGGTGTTGGTCAGCGGCAAGATCATCGCGCACTGGATCGTTTCAGGCCTGCCGTTGATTGTCCTGGCACCCGTGATTGGCATTCAGTTCGACCTCAGCGCCCAAGCGCTCGGTATCCTGATGCTGACCTTGCTGGTGGGCACGCCTATCCTGTCGCTCATTGGTGCGATCGGTGCCGCGTTGACGGTCGGTGTGCGAGGGGGTGGGGTGTTGTTAAGCTTGTTGATTTTGCCTTTGTATATACCCGTGTTGATTTTTGGCGCGGGCGCGGTCTATGCCTATGACGCTGGTCTGGGTATTGAGGGGCATCTGTCGCTTTTAGCGGCACTATTGATTTTTTCCCTGCTGGGCGCACCGTGGGTCACGAGTGCAGCGATAAGGATTGCGACTGAATGAGTACACAGACTAATCACCGCATTGTGAACTGGTTCAGGTTCGCCAGTGCGGTACGTTTTTACAGCCTTGCCGGCAAAATGATCCCGTTGTTCTGGGTGCTTTGCTTGGGTTTTGGTGTCGCAGGCCTCTGGATCAGTTTTTTTGTGGCCCCGGCCGACGCCCAGCAGGGCAACGGCTACCGCATCATTTTTGTCCACGTCCCAGCCTCCTGGATGTCGATGTTTATCTACCTGGTGATGGCAGCCTGGGCCGGGTTTGGCCTGGTCTTCAATACCCGCCTGTCAGCCATGATGGCGCAAGCCCTGGCCCCGACGGGCGCGTTGATGGCACTGCTTTCGCTCTGGACAGGCGCCCTGTGGGGCAAGCCCATGTGGGGCGCCTGGTGGGTGTGGGATGCGCGCCTGACCTCTGAGTTGATCCTGCTGTTCCTGTACCTGGGGTTCATGGCGTTGCATGCCTCCATCGACGACATCCGGCGTGCCGATCGCGCGTCCGCGGTGCTGGCCCTGGTAGGCGTGGTCAACGTGCCCATCATTTATTTTTCGGTCAAGTGGTGGAACACCCTGCACCAGGGCGCTTCGGTGTCGGTGACACAGGCCCCCGCCATGGCGCACATCATGCTGTGGGGAATGTTGCTGATGGCCTTGTGCTTCTGGATGTACGCGATCGCCGTGGCGTTGACGCGGGTGCGGGCGATCATCCTTGAACGTGAAGCCCAGGCAATCTGGGTGCGTGAACTCAGCGAGGTACAGGGATGATCTGGAATTCACCCGCCGAATTTTTTGCGATGGGCGGCTATGCGCTGTACGTCTGGGGCAGTTTTGCCGCGTGCGCGCTGCTGATGGTGGCTGAACCCGTCTTGGTCAGGGCGCGCCGTAAAGCCATCGTGCAGCGCCTGAGAAATGAAAGCCGGGCAGAACGTGAATTTGATGACAGGGATACAAAGTGAAGCCTAGACATAAGCGTGCAATATTGATCGGTATCGGGCTGCTCTTGCTGGCGGGGGCGGCGATGTTGATTTTGAATGCGCTCAACAGCAATATTGCGCTCTACATTACCCCGACCGATGTGGTGCAAGGCAAGGCACCCAGGAACCAGGTATTTCGCATAGGCGGGATGGTCAAGGAAGATTCACTCAAACGTGACGGGCTGGTGGTGCATTTTGTGATGACTGACTTGGTCAATGACGTGCCGGTCACGTATCAGGGGATTCTTCCAGACCTGTTCAAGCCTGGCAAGGGCGCTGTCATCCAGGGCAAACTTGGAGCGGGTGGCGACTTTGTCGCCAGCGAGGTCCTGGCCAAACACGACGAAAACTATATGCCTCCAGAGGCGCAGGCCGCCCTGGACCAGTCGAAAAAATCAGAGAGTGCAGCAAAACCATGATTCCAGAATTAGGACATTTCGCACTGGTACTCGCCCTGTGTATCTCCATTATGCAGGGGGTGCTACCCCTGGTTGGGGCACACACCGGGCGACGTGAATGGCTGATGCTGGCCAAACCGGCTGCACAAACCTGTTTTTTGCTGCT
>CAIJKV010000301.1 GCA_903821335.1 uncultured beta proteobacterium | reverse complement strand
CGGCCTTGCAGCCTTTGGCAGCCGTGCTAGAATGCTGCCTTGGTTTGGAGGCGTGCCCGAGCGGCTGAAGGGGCTCCCCTGCTAAGGGAGTATGTGCGCTAAAACGTGCATCCAGAGTTCGAATCTCTGCGCCTCCGCCAATTAGTAAGTAAATTAGCGCCCTTTGGGCGCTTTTTTATTTTACGTTGGACATGTTGGCAGGTCGATGTGATCGAGAACCCGATGCAACGTATCCCCGGACATATTGATGCAGCAACGATGTCAGGTCAAATTTGGCGATGGGATGCCTTGCCTGCATTGTCCGATGCAACAACAAATGCGGCGACCCGATTGCGGCCCGATATTTTTGCCTGATACATGGCCTGATCAGCCTCGTGCTCAATCTCTTCCATGCTCCATTGGTCCCCTTTGTGCTGTGCAACACCGATGCTCGCCGTCAACGTAAACTGGTTTTTGCCATTGACCCGAGGACGAATTTCTTCAATCGCCTCACGAATGCGTTCCGCCAATTGCATTGCACCAGTCAGCCCAGTTTGAGGAAGAAAGAAGGAAAACTCCTCACCTCCGACACGTGCAAGCAAATCACTTTGGCGCTTCATCCTTGTCAAGCATTTAGCCACGACTCTAAGAACGTTGTCACCCGCCTGGTGGCCATATTCATCGTTGATACGCTTGAAATGGTCCAGGTCAACGAAAAGTATTGAAAAGGGATCATTGGATCGTTTGGATATTCGGATTTGACTGTCACACAGGTCGTAATAGGCCCTGGAGTTGAGCAAACCAGTCAGGGGGTCATTGCGTGCAAGCGTTCGCAATTGTTGATATAACTGGCTTGAGAAGTTGCTGAATATGTGAAAGAGCACACCGTTTAATGCCAGTGCCAGTGCGCAAGTGAAAATTGCGTTATGTGAGTACGGCACATCTAACAGTGGATTAGCAGATATAAGAAGGGTGATTGAAAGCACCGTGGATGCAATTCCAGCGCGCTTGCCTAACAAGATATAGCCGCCACCTATCAGCAAAAAATACCAGACGATTCGCAATTCGTCGTGAGGCACGAAAATTAATGCCGAGGTGAATTGCACAAAACTCTGACAGATGAGCAGAGCGGCGATCGGCCTAAATAGGCTGGGTCGGCTGACCAGTGCAATCAGCATCACGATACAGCCAACAACGCAAGCGGCAGTCACTTCTACTTGCGGACTACCGACTACATTGATCTTCGTCACATCACCGAGTACAAACAACCCGCTAAAGACAAAACACGTGCTAAGTAGCGCCTTGAGCAACGAGTGCTGAAAATCTTGTAATTCCTTATCGGTTCTATCTGTCAACATGTATGTGAATCGCCAGTGTGCTGTCTATTTGGTTCGGCAGGATAAGCCATTCTTGATGGTGTCGGGTAGTGGCGTCCCGGAAAGAGTGATGACCCAGGTTCATCAGGGTTCAACTTTACTGCGGCCTCAAACTCCTCAATTGGCATCCGCATCGGTCTGCCGAAGAAATATCCCTGGTAAAGGCGGCGGCCGTTATCGGCCAGGAACGTGCGCCGCGCCTCGGTTTCGACGACCTCGGCGATCAACGCCAGACCCTGACGTTGATTCAGACCACTCATCTGTCAGTCATTATTTATTCGAAAATTTGCTATCACTTCAAACCAAATGACACGCACTACGTCTGAATGAGTGCGCAAACGGTGGCGTGTAGTTACGCCCGATTGTTTCTGCGCTGCGTGTGCTGAGGGTGTGCAAATGACATGATCGTCGTTTTCGATTCACTTTTTAAGGCCTATCAATTTTATCACTATTGAGTCGGTCCGCTCAGTGAGAGGTTTTGACGCATGGCCCACAACTCAGGCCAACGCCCGCAATTGCTGGGTAGCCGTCATATCGGGACAGACCAAGGTGACATTCAGACTAACAGCCCTCATTCGATCCTCTCTGGTGACGGTGACGCTAGCGGTGAGCACTTGTCGAACCCCCCCAAGTACGGGATCGTTTCTTCGCACCCGACTGGCATCCTTCGGATCACCCCCTGATTCCCTCCATCGTCTCAGTGGGGCGCAAGCCGGATGTGCCTGCGTGTGCCTATTGCCATCGCGTCGAAGGCGCTGGCGGACCAGAAAGCGCGAGCCTTGCTGGAACTGCAAACGGCTTCGGATGTTGCACTAGGCGAGCAGGCTGACGTGCGCGGCAACCACGCGCCAACCGGCGGGCGTGCGCATCCATGTTTGGCTTTGACGACCGGCTCGCGCACTGCCTGCGCGCTGGAATTCTGTATTGGCCGTTGCAAAATCTTCCCCGTAGGTGGTCAATACGGTATGCATGCAGACACGGTCCAGGCCTTGCGCTGGGCGGGCAGCCCGGAAAGCCTGAATGGCTTCATAACCGTACAGGTTCTCCGTGGCGCCGTAGCGCAAGGTGTGCGGACTGTTCCAAAATAACGCATCGAGCACCTCGACTTCATTGCAAACCAGTGCGTGTTCGTACCGGTCGAAGGCCGCTTGGACGGCTGCCAGGACATGGGGCAAGTTAATCTGCATTCAAAAGCCCACTTTCTTTACACAACAAACCCCGGAAGATTCAAGTGCCCCGGCGACACGAAAGGCGAGATCTTCGCGCCAGGGCGCGGCGATAATTTGAATGCCCAGTGGCATTCCACGCGAGGAAGTTGGCCACATCGGGGCCGCCACAACCGGACAACCAGCAAAAGAGATCGGCTGCGTGAGCAAGCCCATGGCCGCACGGCTCGGTAAGCTCTGCCCTTGAATGTCCAGCCATTCCGTTCCAATGGTCGGCGCCGACACGGGCGTGGCTGGAGCGATCAATACATCCCAGTTGTCAAACAGTGCATTGACCTTGTCGCGATACATACGACGAAACCGTTGTGCCTTGATATACCAGGCAGCAGGCAGGATCGCGCCCGCCATAAAACGATCCGCGGAAAGTGGCTCCATGTCTTCGATGCGAGTACGCAAATGGGTCAGATGCAGCGCTCCGCCTTCGCTGGCGGTGACGATGAAGGCTGCCATTCTGGCCAGGCTGGCGTCTGGCCATTCGACGCGCGCGACACCTCCGAGTTGCCTGGCTGCCAGGTCAACGACCTCACGTGCCTGGTGCGACGCATTTTCTTCAAAAAAGCCCTCCAGAACACCAATACGCAAGCCGTCGACGCCTAGCGATAACGACGACGAAACCGGTTCCAGCTTTTTTGCATGGCTTGCCGGGTCGCGCGCGTCTGGACTTTGCAGCGCGTCATACAGGGTGGCCAGTCCTGCGAGAGAATTAGCAAATCCGCCCAGATGATCAATGCTCTCCACAAAGGGGTAAGTGCCACGGCGCGAAAGTCTGCCAAAGGTAGGCTTGATGCCCCACACTCCACATAAGGAAGCAGGTACGCGAATCGAGCCATTTGTATCTGAACCTAACGACAACGGCACCATGCCTGCAGCCACTGCAGCCGCCGACCCGCCTGAAGATCCGCCCGATATACAGGTTAAATCATGCGGATTGGCGCAAGCACCGTAGTGGGTGTTTTCAGTTGTGAAACCATAAGCGAACTCGTCCATATTGAGCGAGCCCACCAATACCGCACCGGCCGCGCACATTCGTTGAATCAAAAATGCGTCTGACGCAGCAGGCGGGTTGGTCTGGTTGATGATTGAGCCGGCAAGGGTGACCTCGCCCTGCACATCAAACAAGTTTTTAACAGCGAAGGGGACGCCGGCGAGTGGCGGTAAGCGCTGGCCAGTGGCACGCCAGCCATCAATGGTTTGTGCCTGTTTGCGTGCTCTGTCAACGTGCATGGACGTAAAGGCATTGACCTGTGCATTGCTTGCCTCAATGCGGGCGATGCTTGCATTGAGCACGTCCATTGCGGAAAATTTGCCCTGGGCAATGCCATGCGTGATTTCAGCGGGCGCAAGGGCATTGAGGCTCATTGCGAAATTCGCTTTGGACAATAAATTTCTGGCATCTCGAGGTCTGCAGCACAATCGACTTGATCAAGCGCCTGCGCCATGGCTTGGATGCGCTTGAAGTGCGCAGCGACGCGCAGCACTCTTGGCGCATCGGCGGGCAGGCCCAGATTCAGTGAGCAGGCTAGTACATACTCCAGGATTTGGGAGTCATTCATCGGCGCGATGCCGCTTGGAACGTTTCGATGGCGAGTGCACGTTGTGTCCCTTATCCTTTGTACAGCATGGTGTCGACCATGAGCCGTTTTGAGAAAATACCTTTTTCAGTGAACAGGTCAAAGAACTTCTGGAAGTACGCAATGTCCGACGCAGTGAACGCGTTGTACAGCGTGTAGGCTGAGCGCGTACCATGGCCGGAATGCCCGCGAGCCCCAAGGCAGCCCCGGCCAGGATCAAACTGCGGCGAGTGGCACCGAAGCCGGCTTTGATGCCGTGATTGTCAGTAGCCATCAAAACCTCTTTGATTCTGGTTCGTCAGGGCAATGCCGTATTTACTTTCCTTTTGATTTGCTTACATTTTTTTGTTATACATCAAATAAATTGATACATCCACACTCTTGTTTGTGGAATTTAGTGCTCAAGAATAATCGGCCTGTGTCTTCGTGACCGAATGCGATTGTGCTTGCTGATGGTGCAGGGTGCAAGGCGCAGGCCCTGGGTTGTCATACCTGGGTGATATCATTAAGCAGATTGACAAGTATTTCCTTCGCTTTCCTACAGAGTGTGCTTTTGTCGGCAGCTATTAAAGATAGAAGTTTCATTTTTATTTTTTCGATCAGCCTGCTGGTTCTGGTCGCCGCACTTCACTTTGTTGCGGGCGATTTGATTTTTACCGGTGACGAAACCCGATACGTTTTTGCCAGCGTTTCTGCCTGGCTCGGGCAGGGTCTCGCGTTCAGTCCTGAAAGCTGGGCCATCTGGTTGTCCTCGCATGGCGTGCGTCCCGGCCTCGAGGCGAGTCGCGGCACTCACTCCATTATTCACTCCATCCTCTTGTCTCCGTTCATCGCCGTTTATGGCGTTGAAATAGGGCGGTGGGCGCAACTTGTCATCGTGTCAGTCATTGCGGCGCCTTTCCTGCTTGGCACTGATCAAAAACGCCGTGTCGACTTTGCAATATGGACGACGGTGTACTTTGTCTCGATCCCGGTCCTTCCTTATTTACGGCTGGTATATCCCGCGACCTGGATGTTTTTACTATTGTCCGTCGTACTGTTCTATTGCTCGAAAGAACACCTGGATGCAAAAGACAGATATATCGCCCTGGCATGTGTCATCCTGCTTCCGTTTATTCATATCCGCACAGCGCTGGTCGCTGTCGTTTTTGCGATCTATCTGTTTTATAAAACCTGGTCACGGCAAGCCAGCCCGGCAAAACCGCTGTCGCTGATGACCCTGATGGTTCTGATCTCGTTACCTTTGTTTGTCTGGTATCAGGTCACCATCAGCGGAAAGGTGACCGGCACGGCTAGTGTGGCGACTGTACCCTCGGTGACTGTGCTGACCAAGTTGCTGTCCATGCAATATTTTGGCTATCGGCATGGCTTGTTTTTCTATAATCCGCTTGCCTTGGTTGGGCTTGCGGGCCTGTTTTTAGGCGTGATCAAAAAAAATGATTTTTTGATCGCCTGCCTGATTGCTTTTTTTGCCTACAGCTTTTCTATCGCCTGGGGGACGGCCAGCGAGTCCTACGCGGGCAGGTTCTGGGTTGCCGTGGTCCCATTGCTGATTTATGGATCGGTTTTCTGGTTCCGAAACGTGCAGGGTTGGTTAAAGTGGCCGGTGCTGGTGCCGCTGGCAGGGGTGACGCTGTTTAACTGTGTATTGTTTGTGACTGAGCCAAACTTCTACATCGAAAATAGATTCGGTTCGCTGCCTTACGAATTTTTTCAGCACAATGTCAGTGAGTATTTTGACTTCGGGCTGATCGCCGCGACCGATCCCTTTGAGGCCGGGAAGATCGTGCTGCACGACAACGATGACCTCACGATATTTTCCGTGCTGATTGCTTTTGTCCTTTGTGTGGCCTGCATGGGTGTCGTGAAACCGAAACGCAGGCTGGGGTTCGCAATTCTGGCGGTCTTGATTTTGGGTTTTGCCGGCTATAAGTCACTGTTGCTGCCGGTGGCGCAGGCGAACTATGCCGCTGTCACGAGCGGGATCGATGAGAACGGACATTCTTTCATCACGTTCAGGATGAAAGACCGTGAGCGGATTCGCGGTTTTAAGGTCGGCCATTATTCCGACAAGATTTTGTGGGGACTGGACGATCGGTCACCTCGGGAGTTTTCTATCGCCGGGGTGAACAGTCACGGTGAACCCATGCCGGGCCAGGTCGTTTCTGGCTACCAATTGACAAAACTCGACCGGCGCGAGCGGTATTCCAGCATCACGATCACAGCCACCAATCCGCCCGTGACCCGTGGCTGGACGCAGTCCGACATTTTGCTGTTTTGAGGGACTGAAAAGGCTCGCGACTTTTTCGCCCCCGGGCTGTCGTTAAAGCGCCAGGCCGTTGGCGTCAAATACCCCTTCGAACAGGGGCGAACTCAGGTAGCGTTCGGCAGTGTCAGGCAAGATGACAACGATCACCTTGCCAGCATATTCCGGCTTTTTGGCGAGCCGTACGGCAACTGCAGTCGCCGCGCCACACGAAATTCCAGCCAGTATGCCTTCCTCTTTTGCCAGTCGACGGGCAAATTCAATGGCCTCCTCGTTGGTCACTTGCTCCACAATGTCCACAAGTGACAAGTCAAGGTTGCCCGGAATGAACCCGGCACCGATCCCCTGGATTTTGTGGGGTGCGGGTTTAATTTCCTGGCCAGCGCGTTTCTGCGTGATGACCGGGCTCGTGGTGGGTTCGACGGCGACGCTGATGATGGCCTTGTGTTTCTGGTTCTTGATATAGCGGCTGACTCCGGTCAGTGTCCCGCCGGTGCCGACACCCGCCACGAACACATCAATTTTTCCTTCTGTATCGTCCCAAATTTCAGGGCCTGTCGTGGCTTCGTGTATGGCCGGGTTCGCCGGGTTCTCGAATTGCTGGAGCAAAATGTATTTGTCTGGGTCGGACGCGACAATCTCATTGGCTTTTGCGATGGCACCATTCATTCCCTTGGCGCCTTCGGTCAGCACGATTTTTGCCCCCAGGGCCGTCAAGAGCTTGCGGCGTTCCAGACTCATGGTTTCAGGCATCGTCAGGGTCAGGGGAATTCCTTTCGCCGCTGAAACAAAAGCCAGTGCAATGCCGGTGTTGCCGCTGGTGGGCTCGACTAATTCCTTGCCTGGGCCTAATAAACCTCTTTTTTCCGCATCGTTGATCATGGCAACGCCAATACGGCACTTGACCGAATACGCTGGGTTGCGTCCCTCAATTTTTGCCAGGACGGTGGCCGCGGCGCCATCGGTGACACGGTTCAGGCGAACGAGTGGCGTGCGCCCAACGGTTTGTGAGTTGTCGGTAAAGTAAGTCATGTTTCACCCATTTGAATATTTATTGTTAACCATCACGCTACATACAATCCATGCATGGCGTAAACAATTCTATTGCTATTAGCAAAGCACCGGCGGTTGGTATGAATTCGAAGAGGCAGCTTTGAACCAGAAGTCGATATGAGGAAAATCCGATATCCTTGACAAAAAGCGGAGACAGACATGACAGGTTTTCATCGGATATTGGTGGGTGCTGTGGCACTGCTGATGGGTTGGGGCGCTTATGCGCAGGCTCCCGGCACCACAGCGGCCACTTCCGCAGCCACTGCTGCCATCACTCCCACCACCACTCCCGTCACCACTCCCGTCACCACTCCCGTCACCACTCCCGTCACCACGCCAGCCGTCACGCTCGCCGCCTTCTTGGTGCCGCCGGACTCCAGCATCCCTGCTGGCCCACAGGGCGTGGCGATCAAAGAGGGCAAGCGACTCCTCACCGAGACCAAGCTGCGCTTGCCCGATCATGTTGGCAATGGCCTGCATTGCACCAGTTGTCACCTGAACGCCGGCACGACGGCTGGTGCTGCGCCTCTGGTGGGTCTCTGGGGCGTCTTTCCTGAATATCGTTCACGCCCGGGCAAGTTGATTTCCCTGGCTGAACGCATCAATGACTGCTTCGAGCGGTCGATGAATGGAAAGCCCTTGCACTATGCTTCTGACGAAATGATCAACATCCTCGCCTACGTGCAGTGGTTGTCGATCGGCGTGCCCACCGGGCAGAGCGTGAAGGGACGCGGGTTCGGTGCCATCGACGCGCAACTCAAACCCGATGCCAAGCATGGCTCGCAGGTGTTTGCCGACAAGTGCGCCAGCTGTCATGCAGCGAATGGACTCGGCTTGAAAAACCCGACCGGCGGCTATGTGTTTCCGCCACTCTGGGGCGACGACTCCTTTAATGACGGCGCCGGGATGGCCCGCACGTTTACGGCGGCAGCCTTCGTAAAATACAACATGCCGCTGGGCCTGGGCGGCACGTTGACCGACCAGCAAGCCATTGATGTGGCGGAATTCTTCACGCACCAGCCGCGACCGGTGTACGCCGGTAAGGAACTGGACTGGTCCAAGGGTGGCAAGCCCAAGGATGCAAGAAACTAGTTGCGCGACGCCTCGCGCGACGTTAAACATATTCGGATAGTCATCCGGTCTTGTCGTCCGCATGACTCATCACGACAGGGAGCAAGGAATGTTAAAGATCTGGGGCCGTAAGAATTCCATCAATGTGCAAAAGGTGCTGTGGGTTTGTGGAGAACTGGCGCTGCCGTTCGACCGCATCGACGCGGGCATGGCGTTTGGTGTGAACAATACGCCCGAGTACAAGGCGATGAATCCGAACGGTCTGGTGCCTGTCATCAACGATGCAGGCTTCATTCTTTGGGAGTCGCACGTGATCGTGCGATATCTCGCGCGCAAGCACGGTCTGGGCACACTTTGCCCCGTCGATCCGCGCGCTGCCGCCGACGCGGATCGCTGGATGGACTGGGTCAGCACCACGGTGTGGGTGAACCTGCGACCCGTGTTCTGGAACCTGGTGCGCACGGCACCCGAACAGCGCGACATGGCCGTGGTGACCTCAGGCATCAAGTTGTTGAAAGAGAATTTCGGAATTCTGGACAAGGTCCTGGCGGACCGGGCTTACGTGGCCGGCGATGCGTTCACGATGGGTGATATCCCCCTGGGTGTATGTGCCTTTCGCTGGTACAACATGGACATTGACCGCCCGGCTTACAAGCACCTTGATGCTTGGTATGCCCGGCTCTGCGAACGACCCGCATTCAAGCAATATTGCATGACGGCGCTGACCTGATCGCCAGGCCGCTTGCATGGCCGGCGCCGCCAGGGACGTTGTGGGGTGGCCACAGCATGCTGACCGTTACCGTTTGATTCCGAATTCCTGGTCGCGCAAGACACGCCTGAGCAGTTTGCCCGAGGGGTTCTTGGGCAAGCTTTCGACAAACTCGATCTGCCGTGGATACTTGTAGGGTGCGGTGGTGGCCTTGACGTGGCGCTGGATGTCGACGATGAGCGCGTCGGTCGGCGCAATGCCTTCGTGCAGCACGATGTAGGCCTTGACGATCTCGCCACGCTCTGCATCGGGGCTGGCCACGACGGCGCTTTCCACCACGGCGGGGTGCTCTTGCAGCGCGTTCTCGACTTCGGTCGGACCGATGCGATAGCCCGCCGAACTGATGATGTCATCGGTTCGTCCGGTGTAAAAAATATAGCCGTCCTGGTCGCGGTATCCCAGGTCACCGGTGAGCCAGTAATCGACACCATTGACGCGGCGGGTCGCGTCGGCCGTGCGTTGCGGGTCGTTCCAGTAACCCAGCATGTACTGTGGGTGCGGCAGCCGCATGGCAAGCTGGCCTTCCTCGTCATCGCCCAGTACCTCGTCCAGCGGCCCGACCACTTCGAAGTGCGTACCGGGGATAGGCTTGCCCATCGAACCAGGCTTGACGGGCATGCACGGATAGTTCAGGATCGTCATCAGTGTTTCGGTCTGGCCGTACCCGTCCAGCAGTTGCGCGCCCGTCAGTAACCGCCATTGCCGCACGACATCGGGGTTGACCGATTCGCCGGCCGATACACAGAGGCGCAGCGACGACAAATCGTAGTCCTTGACCGGCGCACTGATCAGGTGGCGAAATTCAGTGGCGGGCCCGCAAAATACGGTGACTTGGTATTTTTCCATCAGTCGCAACCGTTCGTTGACGTCAAACTTCCCGTCATAGAACACCACGCAGCTGCCGCGGCTCCAGGGGCCAAACAAGATCCCGGTGCCGGCTTTGGCCCAGCCAGTATCGGCCGTGCACCACTTGATGTCGCCTTCCACCAGCGTTTGCCACCAGGCGGCCGACAAGCGCCAGGCATAGATGCCACGGCTAGCATGCAACACCCCTTTTGGGCTTCCGGTCGAGCCAGAGGTGTAATAGAGCAGCGCGGCGTCGTCGAGCTGCAGATCTGCGCATTCAAAGAATTCTGACTCTTGCCCGGCCTCGCTCAGGGGTATCCAGCACGCGTGCTTGTGGCCGGACTCGGCTCCGGCCGTCACTGGCATGGGCACAAGCGGTGGCAACAGCGGTGGCAATGCCCGTCCCGCCACGTTGTCCACGACGACGCGTACGCGTAGTGCGTCACAACGATCAAATTTTTGGGTATTGGCAGGCGTCGTAATGGCGGCCGTGGCCCCGGAGTGCGTCACTCTGTAGTCCACATCGTTGCGGGTCAGCATTTCAATGCAGGGGATGGGAATCGCGCCGATTTTCATGCAGGCAACCATCGAGATTTGCCATTCGGGCAGACGTGGCAGCAGGATGACGACCCGATCGCCCCGGCGCACACCCTGACGCACCAGCAGATTGGCCAGCTGACCACTGAGGCGGCTGATATCGGAGAAGTTAAACCTGCGTTCGTCACCCGCCTCGTTGCACCATATCAGGGCTGGCTTGTCGTGCCGCCTGGCCTGTTCATCGACCACATCGCGGCCAAAATTGAACGAGCGCGGTAATTGAAGGGTGAAGCTGCCTGCGGTGGCGGCATAGTCCTGCATAGGTTCGATCTTCATGGTGTCGAATTCGGCTCAGGGGTGTGTCTTCATGGGGCAGAATAGCAAATCCTGAGGGCGAAACCATGCCTTTTGTTAAACTTCGCCGTTTATCAGCGTTTGAATTTTCCCGCATGCAAAGGCTGCAACGACGATCTTTTGGCGGGCACGCGATGGGTATGTCTGATTTGCACTAGAATAGTAATAGTTATCGTTTAGATTATGCTCCCGGAATCTGTCATCATTCCCTGAATAATGGAACACCTTCAACACGCCACCATCGGGCAGCCTTACCGGATCGTCACGTTGCATCACTGCAACGACATGCCGGAATGCGAACGTCAGTTAAAAGAACTGGGGTTCCTGCCGGGCGAACAGATCGTTTTGCTTCGACGCGCCATGCCTGGTGCCGATCCGCTGGTCGTGCGTATTGGCGTGTCCACGTTTGCGCTACGTGCCGCTGAGGCGGCCTGCATCGAGGTCGAACCGGAGCCGTTCGATGGATGAGGCGCGCATCTTCCTCTACCCGTCGGGGCCTCTGGTCGCACTCGTCGGTAATCCGAACTGTGGCAAAACCGCACTGTTCAACCGCCTGACCGGCAGTCGCCAGAAAGTCGCCAATTATGCGGGTGTGACGGTCGAGCGCAAGGAAGGGCGGTTGACCACGTCATCAGGGAAAGTACTGCGTATTCTGGATCTGCCCGGAACCTACAGCCTGTATCCGCGGTCGCTCGACGAACGGGTCACGTGCGACGTGCTGGCAGGGCGCGCCGCCGGTGAAAAGCGTCCCGACCTGGTGGTCTGCGTGGTAGACGCCACCAATTTGCGTCGCGGCTTGCGCCTGGTGCTGGCCGTTCAGCGCATGAAACTGCCCTGCGTGGTGGCGCTCAATATGTCTGACGAAGCGCGTGCGCGCGGAATCCTGATCGACGAGGCCGCGTTGTCCGACGCGCTCGGTATGCCAGTGGTGTCGACCGTGGCCGTCCAGGCCAATGGCGAAGAGGGTTTGCGCCGACTGCTTGATCAACCGGGTCTTCTGACGTCGCACCATTCGATTGCGCTCGTGACCGAGGCCAACGACGAACCGGTTGAATTGGATCATGCGCGTGTGCAGGTGATCTTGCGGCACCTGGGGCTTGACCGGGTCATGCCTGACCAGGCCAGCGAACGCGTTGACCGGGTTCTGTTGCATCCTGTGGTGGGCCCCATCGTGCTGGTGCTCCTGTTGTTCGTGATTTTCCAGGCGATGTTCAGCCTGGCCGTTGTTCCGATGGAATGGATCAAACATGGCGCCGGCTTGCTGTCAGAAGCCATGGTGCAGTGGCTTCCCGACAACTGGTTGCGCAGCCTGATCGTGGACGGTTTGATTGCAGGGGTCGGGTCGGTCGTGGTGTTTCTGCCGCAAATCCTGATTCTCTTCGGGTTCATACTGATTCTCGAAGAGTCAGGCTACCTGCCACGCGCAGCGTATCTGCTTGATCGCCTGATGGGGACTGTCGGGCTGTCGGGTCGTTCATTTATCCCGTTGTTGTCGAGCTTTGCCTGCGCGATTCCGGGCATTATCGCCATACGCACCATTCCCAACGCCCGCGACCGCATGGTGACCATGCTGATTGCTCCCCTGATGACCTGCTCGGCGCGCTTGCCCGTCTATGCGCTCCTGATTGGCGCATTTATCCCTAAACGCCTCGTGTTTGGGCTGCTGGAACAGCAGGGGCTGGTCATGTTCGCGCTGTATTTTGCGGGCATTTTTGGTGCCATGGCCGTGGCCTGGGTGCTCAAGCGGTTTACGGCAACCGGTCGCCAGATCCGGCCGCTCATGATGGAGTTGCCTTCCTACCGGTTGCCCCGGGTACGCAATATCGCGCTGGGGCTGGTGCAGCGTGCCCAGCTATTTCTATCCCGGGTGGGTGGGGTCATCATGGTCATGACGCTTGCCCTGTGGGCGTTGGCCAGTTTTCCCGGCGCGCCCGAGGGCGCCACGGGCGTGCCGATCGAGTACAGCATCGCGGGCATGATCGGCAAGGCACTGGCGGTGGTGCTGGCACCTATTGGTTTCAACTGGCAAATCTCGATCGCATTGGTGCCCGGCATGGCTGCACGCGAGGTCGCTATCAGTGCCCTCGGAACAGTCTACGCGCTGTCCGACACCGGCCCCGCGGGTGCCGACACCCTTGGGCCGCTGATCGCGCAACAGTGGAGTCTGGCGACCGCCTTGTCCTTGCTGGCTTGGTATGTGTTTGCCCCGCAGTGCCTGTCAACACTGGCGACCATCCGGCGCGAGAGCGGCGGCTGGAAAATCCCGCTCATCAGCGTGACGTATCTGTTCGTCCTGGCGTATGCTGCGTCGTGGGTGACCTATCATTTGGCGCTTGCGTGGTTATCATGACACAAGCACAGGCATGTTGTGCACGTTACCCGTTGCTGTGTCGCCCACAACCGTTTTTCTCCACCGGGGCCGCATGAAAGAGGTCGTTGTCTTTATCCGGAGCATGGTGTTTCTGGGTACGCAGATCGTGTCCTACCCGATGCTCTACCAGATCAAACAGTTCTGGCCGGATTGCAGGGTGCGCGTGGTCGCACAAGACGACGTAGGCAAGCACTATCTTTCCCTGCCCTGGGTCGACGCGTTCGTGCGTGCCAACACACTGAGCGAAAATTACCGGGCGCTGGGTGGTCAAGCAGACCTCATGATCGCGCTGCACTTCGCCAGCGAAAAGTTCGGGCTGGTCGGACTTGCCAGGCGACCACGTTTCAGGCTCGGGTTCAAGAATGGTCGGATGACTGATTTTGTCTGGACGCATTCGCACCGCAAGAACTTTGCCGAGTACATGGGTCTGTCCAATATGCGGTTGCTTGGTGCTCTCAAGCCTTTCGATCCTGAAATTGCGGCGCGTCAGTGCCTGCTCGACATTGCTGCACGACGTCACCTTACCCCGGACGCGACGGATGTTGTCCTGATGCCGGGCGGCGGCGCAGGTGACTATAAGCGCTGGCCAATCGCGCTCTACGTCGCCCTGGCTGATCGCTTGCTGACCCTGTTGGGCCCCGACACTACATTTTCCTTTGTGCTCGGGCCTGATGAGCAGAATGAATATGCGTGGCTACAGGGACTCAACCGTGCGGAATTTCGCTTTGCGATGACCCGGCCATTGCCAGAAATTGCGCATCTGGTGCTTCACGCCAGACTGATCGTCGCCAACGACTGCGGGCCCTCGCACCTGGCGCAGTTCGCCTGCGTGCCCTATGTCGGGGTCTTTCATGAGCCAAACCGTGAGTGGTTCTGGGCCCGTCCGTACAGTGCCGATGTGATCCCCCGTGACAATTCCACTGAAATCCGGCATGTCGCGCTGCAGGACGTCCTGGACGCCTGCAGTCAAGTCCTTCAAGCCTGATCGTCCGTTCGCCACCTTCTTGAAACGCGCAGGTGAAGGCCTTTTGGTTAAATTTAAAAAACTGCTATACTCTCGTTCTTCGTGGCGCCCGTAGCTCAGTTGGATAGAGTACTTGGCTACGAACCAAGGGGTCGTGGGTTCAATTCCTGCCGGGCGCACCAGTAAACATGCGGGTCTTAGGTTAATCGCCTAAGACCCGCATTCGTTTGTGGCAATTGAAAACACAGAATAAACACATATTGTCCGGCGTTCGCCTTGTTCACGTCATTCTGAACGATGGTTGCGGATCAAGGTTAGATGACGGTTAGGGACTGGGTCGCAACAGGTAACCGCGTTAATGTCACACCCGAGATCGCGTATTCAGGCGCAGCGGCAACTGATTGGGCATTGCCTTCTTGAGAGGCGGGGACTGTTACCCGCCGCGCCACAGGAAAAATCGGCTTTCCACAAGCCATGTACTGCCAGCGATTCAATCGCACGGTGGCAGGCATTTTGTCAAAATTTGATTGCGGGAAGGTCG
>CAIJKV010000300.1 GCA_903821335.1 uncultured beta proteobacterium | reverse complement strand
TTCAAGCCGCTTTCCATCACGGTCGGTACGTCCGGGTAGAGTGAGGAACGCGTGCGCGACGTCACGGCCAGGACGTTGACGCGGTCCTCCTGGACTTGCGCGCGGATGGTCGGAACTGTTGCGAAAAAAATCTGTGTACGGCCGGCGATCAAATCCAGTGTCGCCGGCCCGCTTCCTTTGTACGGAACGTGCGTCATCGTGACTCCTGCCAACTGCGCATACAGTTCTGCGGCAAGATGATTGATGCTGCCTGGTCCTGCCGAGCAATAGGTCACGTCGCCCGGATTCTTTTTAGCCGTCTGCATAAGTTGCGCCAGCGACAAGATGCCAGAGGCCTTGGAGCTCACCACCAGCAACGGGCCGCGGCCAAGCATGGCAACGGGTGCGAAATCCTTGAGCGGATGGTAGGACGGTGCCGGATCAAACGCCGCATGGGTCACGAAGGTGGAAGTCACGAACAGCAGCGTGTGCCCGTCCGCAGGAGCCTTGGCCACCGAAGCCGCCGCAATGGCACCGCCCGCGCCGCCTTTGTTATCGACAACAATGGTCGTCTTCAGTCTGTCTGACAAGTGCCTGGCCATTTCACGCGCGATGCTGTCGGTGCCACCGCCAGGGGCGAACGGCACCACCAGCGTGATGGGCTTGCGGCTAAAGTCCACAGACTGCGTCTGGGACTGCGCCTGAGCCGCGCCAGTCAGCGCCAGCAGCGACAACGCCAGGCAGGGCGCTGCCAGCGCCAACAGACGACGACAGCCCGGCAGCGGGTGGTGGTGGGTGAGGTTCATACTAAGCGCCTGCAAGCCGGGCAATCAGGGCGTCACCCGTCTCTTTGGTGCCCAGGCGCCCGCCCACATCGCGCGTCGCCTCGCCAGCGGCGATTGCCTGCGCGACCGCCTCGTCCATCGCCTGCGCGGCCTGTATGAATTCAGATTTTCCTTTGCGTAGCCCGTACCAGGCGAGCAACATCCCTGCAGAGCAGACCTGCGAAAAAGGGTTCGCGATGTTCTGGCCGGCGATGTCCGGAGCCGAGCCGTGGGCAGCCTGCGCCATGGCGTATTCGGTGCCGGCATTGATCGATGCGGCCATCCCCAGGCTACCCGCCAATTCGGCCGTCAGATCTGACAGGATATCGCCAAACATGTTGGTCGTCACAATGACGTCGTAGCGTTCAGGCGCACGCACCACATGGGCCATCATGGCGTCGACGATCACATCGTCGACCACGACCTGCGGGAACTCGAGGCCGACCTGATGGCAGACGTCAATAAACATGCCGTCGCCGATACGCAGGACATTGGCCTTGTGCACAATCGTGACATGTTTCTTGCGGGTCATCGCCAACTCGAACGCGGCGCGCGCGATCCGCTCGCAACAGTGCCGTGTGATGCGCCGCAGTGACACCACGACGTCCTGGGTGATCAGCATTTCGCTTGCGCCTGACTCGATGTTGCGATCAGCGTAAAAACCTTCTGTGTTTTCGCGCACGACCACCAGGTCAAGCTTGCCATAGCGCGCACCGCTCCCTTCGTAGGTTCTGGCTGGTCGGATGTTGGC
>CAIJKV010000299.1 GCA_903821335.1 uncultured beta proteobacterium | reverse complement strand
GTCAGCGGGATACTTGCTTATTTTTGGCTCGGTGCCGGCATTACCCGCCTGGACATCATTGGTGTCGACTGGGTCCTGCAGTTTGGCGTGGTCTCTTTTGTGGTTTCTATCGTCGCCATCGCGGGTGCCGCCAACGCCATCAATATCATTGATGGCTATAACGGCCTGGCGTCTGTGGTGTCGGGCATGATCCTGGCGGGCCTGGCGTATGTCTCGTATTACCTGGGTGATCGCCTGTTGCTGGTGGCCGCGGTCGGTATGCTGGGTGGCATTGGTGGGTTCCTGATCTGGAACTATCCACGCGGCCTGATTTTCCTGGGTGACGGCGGCGCCTATTTCATTGGTTTCGTCATCGGCACGCTGTCCGTCCTGATGTTGGCGCGTCACCCCGAGGTGTCTGCCTGGTTTCCACTATTGCTGTGCATTTACCCTGTATTTGAAACCCTCTTTTCAATCTACCGTAAAAAGCTCGTGCGCGGTAAGTCGCCCGGTGCGCCCGATGGTGTTCACCTGCACATGCTGGTCTACAAGCGGTTGGTACGCTGGGCCGTTGGTTCACATGAAGCCCACCTCATCACCCAGCGCAATGCGATGACCTCACCTTATCTCTGGGTACTGTCTTCGATGGGTACCATCCCGGCGGTTCTGTTCTGGCAGCATGCGTACTTCCTGATGGCTTTTGTCATGGTGTTTTCAGTCAGTTACGTGATTCTGTATCGGCAACTGGTTTTATTTCGCATGCCACGCTGGCTGGTCCTGCAAAAAAAGCGGCGCCACTAAATGCGTGTATTACACGTCCTCAAGACGTTTTTCCCGGATACCTATGGTGGCATTGAGCAAGTGGTGCATACGCTTGCCAGTCACACGCAGCCCTTGGGTGTTGAAAACCGTGTGTTAGTGCTCACTCCGGGCGTAGCCCGCCGGGATATTGCCCCGGCTGGCTACGAAATTGTTCGTTATCGTCGTGACCTGTACGTGGCTTCGACCGGGTTCTCGGTCAGTTTCCTGGCCAATTTCAAAAAAGAATCGGCCTGGGCGGACATTATGCACATGCATTTCCCCTGGCCGTTTGCTGACCTCAGTTACCTGCTGGCACGTGTCAACAAGCCCAGCCTGATCAGTTATCACTCCGATGTCGTCAACCAGGTGCGACTCAACAAACTCTATGCCCCCTTGCGCGATCGCTATCTGGACAAGATGGATACGATCGTGGCGGCTTCGCCCGGCATCATGCAGTCGAGTCCGGTCTTGCAGAAGTACCAGGACAAGACCCGCCTGATCACCTACGGGATTGAGCACTTTGACCGGCTTGGCGAGGACGACCTTTCCGTCAAAGCCTGGAACGATCGTTTTGGCCCACGGTTCTTTCTGTTCCTGGGGGCCTTGCGCTATTACAAAGGCTTGCATGTCCTGCTGGATGCCCTGAAGGGTCGCGATTATCCGACCGTGATAGTCGGGCGTGGCGACGAGCATGAGGCGCTCATGGCTCAGGTCGCCAGGTTAGGGTTGAAAAACGTCCATTTCGTGCCCGAGGTCAGCAACGAAGGCAAGCGCAGCATCATGCGGGCGGCCTATGGCTTTGTGTTTCCATCCCATATGGCGTCTGAGGCGTTCGGGATTGTGCTGGCCGAGGCCGCACAACAAGGTACGCCCATGATTTCGTGCGAGATCGGCACCGGCACCAGTTATGTGAACCTGGCCGGTGAGACCGGTCTGGTCGTGCCGCCAGCTGATGCGGTGGCCTTTGGCCAGGCGCTGGACACGTTCTGGCTGCAGCCTGAACAGGTGGCTGTGTGGGGGCAAAGGGCCCTGGCACGGTATCAGGCCAATTTCATGGCCGAAACCATGGCGGCGCGGTACCTGGGATGTTATCGAGAGTTGTTAAGTTGAACTAACCTTTTTTTTAACTATTTGTAACACCGTGCTATTCACTTTCATCCCTTGATGAAGCGGGTTCACACCCGTATTGTCGCCTGCTGTCAGAGCCTCTGGCTGACTGAGCAGCAGAGAATCTTTGTCAGATTGCAGTGCGACCATGGAAAGAAAGCGCATGCAACTTATCCTGAGAAAGGAGCAGAAGTTGCTAACAGTTCCCTGCTGACGAATAATTTCATCAGACAACTGGCATATGAGCTGGTTGGTCGTCATGCCATCCCTGACTGCAATGCGCGTCAGAACGTCCCAGCAAAGATTTTCCAGCCGGATACTGGTCACAACACCATGGATCCGTATGGATCTCGTCCGAAGCTCGTATTGAATCGGGTCAGACTTAACATAGATCTCGCACATGCGCAGTCTCCATTTTTAGGGCAACGTTGCGATTCTGCATTTGATAGTTGCACACTAAACGGGTGCATGCCAGCTAGGTTTTTTACCTAGGCTAGCGTCCAAAACACCGAGACAACCGGGTGCGGGTAAAAGCACACGCCAGTTTTCAGCGATTGCTTTTACCCCGTACATCAAAGTTCTTTTCTGGACATGGACTGAGCGATGTAATCTGCCTGCCTGATCGCCAGCGCCACAATCGTCAAGGTGGGATTCTCCGCGGCGCCCGTCGTGAACTGACTGCCATCCGACACAAACAGGTTCTTGATGTCGTGGGTTTGCCCCCACTTGTTGACCACGCCGTCTTTGGCGTTTGCGCTCATGCGGTTGGTACCCAGGTTATGGGTAGAAGGGTAGGGAGGGGTAAGGACCACGCGTTTTGCACCCACTGACTCGTAGAGCGCCTTGCTTTGCTTAAAACCATGATCGCGCATGGCAATATCATTGGCATGATCGCTGAACTGGACGTTGGGGATGGGCAACCCGAACTGATCCTTTTCGGTTGCGTGCAGCGTGACGTTATTGGACTCCTGGGGCATGTCTTCGCCCACGAGCCATATACCTGCCATGTTGTCATAGGCATCCATTGCAGAAGAAAAATCACGGCCCCAGGCACCCGGATCGAGAAACGCCGCCATGAAAGGCACCCCAAGCGACAGTGTTTCCAGTTCATAGCCGCCCACGAACCCTCTCTTGGTGTCGAGCCGAGATTCGTCGCGTACGATACCTGCCATGGTTGTACCCCGGAACATGTGCACGGGTTGTTCAAAAATCCCGTATACCGAGCCCGTCATGTGCCGCATGTAATTCTTGCCGACCTGCCCGGAGGAGTTTGCCAGACCATTGGGGAACATTGGCGAGGCAGAATTGAGCAGCAGGCGCGGCGACTCGATCGAGTTGCCCGCCACGGCCACCACACGGGCTTTTTGTAGTTTGCGATTGCCTTTGGAATCACTGTAGAGCACTCCAGTGGCTTGGCCTTGGGCATTGTGCTCGATCTTCAGCACCTGTGCGTCCGTTCGCACCTCAAGGTGGCCTGTGCGCTCGCCCTTCGGGATTTCGGTGTAGAGCGTAGACCATTTAGCGCCCGTTTTGCATCCCTGAAAACAGAAGCCAATCTGCATGCAAGAAGCACGACCATCGCGAGGCTGCGAATTAATCGCCATATTCCCGGTATGGAAATCCTTATAGCCCACCTTCTTGGCACCTGCGGCCAAAACCTTGTAGTTATTATTTCCCGGAAGCCGGGGAATCCCGTTGGTGCCTGTCACGCCCATCTTGTCTTCGGCGCGCTCGTAGTAGGGCGTCAATTCAGCCAATGTGATGGGCCAGTCAAGAAGATTGGCGCCAGCAAGCTCGCCATAGGCCGTACGCGCCCTGAACTCATGTTCCTGGATGCGCAAGGATGCGCCAGCCCAGTGAACCGTTGAGCCACCCACGGCTTTCACGATCCAGGCAGGCAGGTTCGGAAAGTCTTTGGCCACCCGCCAGGTACCAGAGGTCGTACGTTTGTCCAGCCAGGAAATCTTGCCAAACATCGGCCATTCATCATTTTCAAAATCACTGATTTCATAACGCTTGCCTGCCTCAAGAATCACCACATTGATTCCTTTTTGAGCGAGCTCATTGCCAAGCGTTCCGCCGCCAGCGCCAGAACCAACGATCACCACAACCTCTTCGGTCAAACCAAATTTCTCAGCCATGCTTGTCTCCCAGCGGGTTTATATTTATTCGTATTGGTGATGTTGTTGTCAGGCCTTATCCATCCAGTTCTGGTCGTTGAAACCACGATTGATATAACCACCTGACCCTGCCGAGGGCCCCTGATAACCGAGCTTGGCCCACACAGCGGGCTGGTTGTAGAGGCTGACTACCAAGTCGCCCCTGATCTTCAGAAAGAAGGGGGTCTTGTCCATCGCCTTGAGGATGATCAAGCGGGAGCTTTCTTCCGGGATTTGTGTATAGGGTTTGCCGAATTGTTTATTTGCCGCCTCATTGACGGACGCCACACCCGCGATCAAGAGAGTGCGCAACGCTACGTCTTGTTTGACCTGGTCACCATAGATGCCAACTGCTTTGGCATAGAGGTCATTACCGAATTTGTCATGAGGAAAAATGTCACGGGCTATCTTTGTCAGTGTGGCAAAGGTATCTGCACCGAGTTGTGCTTGCGCGACGGCCTGATTGGATATGAACATGCTGGGAATGCCACCCACGGCGCCGGCAACGGAACTCGCAGAGGCGATTTTTAGGAATTTGCGACGTTTGGGTTCTTGTTTTGTATACATTTCATCTCCTTGATTTTTTGAAAATTTCAGGCTGGATATTTACCGAGAGGCGTCAGTGGTAGTGCCCCCATTTCTCTAAAACTTCAATTTTGTAGCCATCGGGATCAACAACAAAGAAAAAACGTGCAAGCAGTTCGCCCTCTTGCTTAAATTCTTTGATGGCAGCCGGCGAAGCGCCCATTGCGGTCAGCTTGTCGTGCATTTCCTGGATATTTTCAGTCACGAACGCATAGTGACCATAGCCGTCACCATGGGTATATGGTTCTTTACGATCGTGGTTGTATGTCAATTCGATTTCAAAATCGTTTTCTGAGTTCCGCAGGTAGATCAGCGTAAAGTTAGGAAAATTGAGTTGATGCGCAACAATGAAACCAAAGCCATCACCGTAAAATTTTTTGGATCGCTCAGGATCTAATACCCGAATCATGGTGTGGATAATTTTTGGCATATGCACCGTCAATGTTGGTAGACAGAAGGCCTATTATTCCCCGCCAGTTAATGCTGGCGGTAATAGCGCAATACTACTTTCGTACTTTTATTTATTTCCCCGGCCTGAAAACAGGTCAGGGATGAGTGGCGCGCAAGATTCAGAGTTCAATGCGCGTTCCGAGCGCTTGCAGAAACAAAGCGAGCCAGGCAGGATGCGCGGGCCACGCGGGTGCGGAAATCAAGTTTTTGTCCCGATGGGCCTCACCCATGCCGATATCGATATATTTCCCTCCCGCCAGAATCACTTCTGGCGCGCAGGCGGGATAAGCAGAGCACGAGCGTCCATTGAGTACACCAGCTGCCGCCAAAAGTTGCGCGCCGTGACACACCGTCGCAATTGGTTTTTCTGTATCGTTAAAATGTCTGACCGCAGCCAATACTGCTTTGTTTAGCCGAAGATACTCTGGCGCGCGGCCACCCGGAATTAGCAGCGCATCGTAATCTGCGGGCTTCATGTCATCGAACGTGGCGTTCAAGGTGAAATTATGGCCACGCTTTTCGCTATAAGTCTGGTCACCCTCAAAATCATGAATAGCCGTGCGAAGTTGGTCGCCGGCTTTCTTGCCGGGGCACACGACATCCACCTGATGACCGACCATTGAAAGTGCCTGTACCGGCACCATCAGTTCATAGTCTTCTACATAGTCACCTGCAATAATCAGAATTTTTTTCTTACTCATGACGCACCCCTTCGCATGACAAGTTGTGCTGATCCAAGAGAACAGCACTCTGTTTCGAGTGACCAAGGAACTGAACGCAGGTGTCAACTTTTTCAAGGTACCGAACAGTTATGCCCAAGAGCCTTAAAGATTTTGCGTTTTTTCCAAGATGCCTGCAAAGTATGCAAGGGAACAAAGCTGTGCGGGTAGTAGCCTGATGTTACGCAGTCATTGAGCAGACGCTTTCCGTGATGTTTCGTCTTTTATCGTGAACAGAGTGCGTTATCTTTGTAACCAAGTTCTTTGTAACCAAGCGCAGCACAATCAAGGCGTCCTGAGTCCTGGCGGGTACGCGGTATCTTTTTTTTCACCAGGGTGGTGTGTAGCCTATAGACTACAAATGTGTGGCCTATCGACTACAAATAGTCGTTGCGTTAAAAACACTACACCCTCCTTCCCCGGGTGCGTTTGCTGCTTGTAAACGACTGCCGCTTACTTGGCTAACACGCGTCTGTAAACGTCAAGGGTTGCGTCGGCGCATTTCTGCCAGGTAAATTGCCGCGCGCGCGCAACCCCCCGTTGTTTGAGGCCTTCGGCAAAAGCAGAGTCTTCACTCAGACGCTTCATCGCTCGGGCGATTGCATCGACATCCATCGGGTCCAGTGACACCGCAGCGTCCCCGGTCACTTCAGGTAGTGAGGTCGTGTTGGACGTAATCACGGGTACCTGTGCCGCAAAGGCCTCGAGTACCGGCAAACCAAAGCCTTCACCGAGTGACGGAAATACCAGCGACGTGGCCAGTTTTAATACCGGCAGCAAATCGGCATCAGGCAGGTGCTGCAACCAGCGCACCACACCCGAATCAGATTCTTCTTCGATCAGGCGCATGACCGCTTCGCATTTCCAGCCAGCGCGACCGATGATCAGCAACGGCGTGCGCTGCCGTTCAGCCGCGGTGAGCGCGCGGTGGGCCCGGATCGTGGTCTCGACGTTCTTTCTCGGTTGCAAGGTACCCACCGATACAAAAAAATGGTTGGGTAACGCATATTGCGCACGGACGCGCTCAAATTCTGTTTGTGACACGTCATGAAACCAGCGGTCGTCGACGGCCAGCGGGATGACGGTGATGCGTTCGAGCGGGATGCCGGCCCAGCGCGATAGTTCAACCTTGGAATAGTCTGAAATCGTGATGACCGAGTCAGCCCAGTTTGCGGCACGCTTCCAGAGCATGTTCTTGACGGCGCGCCACTCACTGCGCAACCATTGTGGGTGGGACAGTGGGATCGCATCCATCAGCGTGGCGACGATCGGTACGGATTTGCATCGGGGAACATAGTGATCGGTGGCGTGAATCAAATCGACCTGTTTTGCCAGACGATCAATGCCGAGGAAATTGGCACCCGTCAATACTGAGCGTGCTGCGTTGACCGAGTAGCGTCCCAACTGCACGCCAGCATCCCCGGTCAGGCCGGGGGGGACCGGGCAACCAAAGGCAAAAGGCACCAGTTTGATTGCGGGGTCTGGCTGACCATGTTCAATCGAGCCATGTCCATTGAAGCGAGCCAGCATCTCGCGGGTGTAATGACCGATGCCATCCAGTCCGCCGCCCGCCAACCCTTTGCACAGGGCTGAAACACCAAACCCCACCCGCATCATGGCGTGGTCGTGGGTGTCGGGTTTGAGGCAGCTTCCAGCATCCAGGCCAGCGTTTCGCGTAGTGGCCTGGGCTGCCAGTCGGGTATGAATTGCCTGAGCAGGGTCGAATCACCGCCCAGGCTCAAGACCTCGTTGCTGCGCACGAAAATCGGATTGACGCGGGCCTCAATGTGGTGACCCGTCAGTTCGGTGGCCAGCGCCAGAGCGTCGCGCAGCGACACCAGGTTGCTCGAACACACATTGACAGCCTGCCCGACCGGTTTGGTTTCGATCAGCCTGCGATAGGCGTATACGACATCACGGACATCGTTGAACTCGCGCCAGACATCCATATTGCCCAGTTCGATCGTCTTTTCACGGTGCACAAAGTGTCCCACGATCTTGGGGATCAAAAAGCTGTCTGACTGACCAACGCCCGTGTAATTGAAAGGACGCGCGATGACGACAGGAATGTTGGGCAGCCACAGCCTGGCCATGTATTCCATCGCCAGTTTGCTGACGGCATAATCATTGGCGGGTTCGGCCGGTGAGGTTTCGCCCAGCAGCCCCTCGTGCAGATTGCCGTAGACGTTGGCACTGCTGGCCAGCAGCACGCATTCGAGACCGTCGGCAATGGGTTCCAGTGCCTCGAGCAGATTGCGCGTGCCCACCAGATTGACGTCGTAGAACGCCTTGGGCTGACCGTGCCCAACAAAGGCCACCCCTGCCAGATGAATCACGTAATGCGGCTTGGCGGTCAGTGCTGCCTGACGCAGGGAGTCGGTATCAAGCAGGTCGGCCTGCACGGTGCGGGGTGTGTCGGGTGGGGCGTCACCGAGACCCCAGACCTCGTAGCCATGGCGCTCGAGCTCGAGTGCCATGTGACGACCCGTAAAGCCCTGCAAACCCGTGATCAGCACCCGTTTGGGCTGAGTCGTCACACCATCCGTCGCGGTCGGTGTTGCCGAGCCAGCCGAGGCACCCAATGCGCCGGACATTTAAAACGAGAACCCGCGCTCGTTGCGAGCCAGATCGGCCACGACCATCATGCGGCACAGTTCTTCGAGCGTGGTCTTGGGTTCCCAGCCGAGTACCGCCTTGGCTTTTTCGGGATTACCGATCAGCAGTTCGACCTCGGCGGGCCGGTAGTAGCGCGGGTTGATCCTGACCAGGGTCTTGCCGGTACGGGTATCGACAGCGTGCTCTTGCTCAGCCGTTCCTTTCCAGTCCAGTGCTATGTCTGCAGCCTTGAACGCCATGGTGACAAAGTCACGTACCGTCTCGGTGCGATTGGTCGCGAGTACGAAGGTGTCGGGCTCGTCAGCCTGCAGCATGCGCCACATGCCTTCGACGTAATCCTTGGCGTAACCCCAGTCGCGCTTGGCGTCCATGTTGCCCAGTTCCAGCACGTCGAGCTTGCCCTGCTTGATTTTGGCGGCCGAGTCGGTGATCTTGCGGGTCACGAATTCGCGGCCACGCAG
>CAIJKV010000298.1 GCA_903821335.1 uncultured beta proteobacterium | reverse complement strand
TGGCTTTGGCGATCAGGTAAAGGACATCCGACTTCAGGATGTCGATTCTTGAAATTTTGCTAAATCTGAATAGCCAACTCTTTGGCGATGCCAAGCAGCGCCTCTTTCGCACCCATGCGCAAACTTATTCCTGCGTCGTCGCGTATAGCAGGATGGGTGGGATTGATGCGGATGAGTGGTGAGCCCATTCTTTCAGAAAGGTGGCGAATCGTCGGCAGGTCAACGCCTGCACCCAATTCAAGCACTACGATTTGGTTCGCCTGGGTCATCCACGTTTCCCAGGCGGCTTCTTGCACTGTCGCGCAATTTGCTTGCGATGGCCTGAAGGATTTGAAACCCGACATGTGGCTGTGTCGCCCGGTAGAGCGCCAGACGATGCCCCTAGAATCCCCAGGCTTGGCGCGGATTGCTTTCAAAAGCGGCGGGGTCGGCGATGGACGTGAACCGAATGTCACTTGCGGCTAGTGCCGGGTAGGGCCGCTGGCTGTAGTACCTCAATCCCATCACCTTGCCCCAAGATCCACCACCTCAACTGCCAGGTGTCGAGCACCGTGGCGGTGAGCCGATCATCTTCGATCCGCTGATCGGCTGCCAACGGTGTCTCGGCGAGAAGGCGGGCAAGAGAGGGGGAAATGAGTGCCTCCATTTGGAATGAGTCCCCATTGCCAAACTGAAGGGCACCGGTTGCGATATAGGCATCTAGGTCAAACCCGACAGGCTTGTTACGCCGCTCATAAGTGCGGGCGGCACGTTGAATCCGATGCAGAGCATAGAGTCTCACATCCGGGTAGTCCGACGCGGTGGCAACCAAATAGGTCACCGGGCCACGGATCACCAGCGCCAGAGGGTGCAGACAATAGGTCGCGAACGAAGCTGCCCCCATCCCCAGGTAATCGACCTCAACCTTTTCATCGGCGAGCAGTGCTTCTTGCACATTCGCCAAGGCGGCGGGCAGGATGGGGGGCGGTAACAGGGTTTGATAGGCCGGCACACTACGAACCTGGGTGAGCCATTTATTGACTGTGGCTTTTTCATCCAGGCTGTCGAGCTTTCTGGCCGCTTGTTCAAAGCGTGGCTCCAGCGCCTGTAACAGGGACGCTGGCAAAAGGGGGCGAACAGTTTCTTCGACCAGTCGCAGGGAAAGTGCTTCAGTCGAAGACAGCCCGGGCAGGTCAGCACTCGCACCCTGAACCCACCGCCAGCGCTGTGGCGAGGTGTCATCGTTGCAGTCCAAGGGAAATGCCTCAGACAGGTTCTGCATGTCTCGCTCGACCTGGCGCTTGCTGACATCAAAGCCTGCATCGCTAAGCATCTGAGCGAGCTCGGTCGTGGTTTGACCCAGACCGTTGGTGGGCAGACCTTTTAACAGTTCCCATTGACGGGCAATGGTGCCGCGGGTGGTTGCTGAGGGCATTCAGATTCCTTCGAAGTAGTGTGCGATCCTGACCATGGCCAGGGTGTCGCGCTCGCAATACTCCAGCAACGCTTTGCGAAGTTGTTGCCGGCGTTCTGCCGTGGTGTCGGGGTGCATGATTTCAGCGAAAGCATCCTGGGCCATGCCACCATGGGCAACCTCAAGGTTGTCGTAGGCCAGGTCAGGGGCGATGGTGGGCAATACGGCCTTGATGGACCACGAACCCTGCATGTCAGGATGGTAGTAATTTGTGCGGGCGAGTGGCAGCAGGTCAAAAACCCGTGCAATCACGGCTTCCAGTGCTGGTGCCAGGTCAGGAAAGTCACGGCCCAGCTCCCGCATGCGTCCACACTCAAACCCGGCGTTGTAAACAATTACAGGACCAAAATCGCCAAGCGCGTCCAACATGCGCACGGCAAACTCACGGCGTGGGTCGCCACGGCCGTCGGCCAGAAACTCGGTGTGTGTCAGGCGGCGCTCAGCATCTTCAATATGGCAAGACCACTGAAACGTCTGCTGCGCGTAGGGGCGAGTACCGACCCATTGAGGGATGACGAACTGATAGGTCTCAAAATCCAGGTAATAACGGGGAAAGGGGAGTGCACGCAAAGTCTCACCGGCTTCGGGCAGCAACTCTGGCTGACCCGACTTAGTCACCTGCCAGACGCGAAGGTGTTTTGGATGGCTCAGCCTGTCACTTGGTACGTCACGCAGGTCAGCGTAGCCCTCAGCACGTAATTCGGCTGGCAATCCTCCACCGTAGGGCAGTAGTTCCACCGGGAACTCTGGTGGATTCGCTTCAACCGGACTGCAGTGGCTGAGGAAAGGGCACTCAAAGGGTTCATGGCAATGGTCGCCGACCGCGCACTCAGGCAAGCCACCGGCGAGCGTTACGCGGGCACCTGCTATCCATTCGGGCACCTCGGCCTCAAGGGGGGCGATGACATCCGTCACATCCACGTACTTGAACAAGCCCCGGTAATCCTCTTTGCCTGGGTAGACGAAGCTCGAGTCGATATGAGCGATTTCCACACCACAGATCGTGATGCCGTCTTGCCGGCTGACCCAAGCCTGAATGGCTGCATCGGCCAAGTGGTACGGCTTGACGCTGGTGGATGACTTCACTTCAGCCAGTCGGTAGCCGTCTTCCTCGGGCAGCAGCAGATCGGCACGGATCAACACGCCCTCGTGTTGGAAGGTCGCCTCGAATACGGGATTTCCAGTCGTCAGAGCCACGCGGGTCTCGGCAAGGGCTTCGGTCAAGCTATCGCTATCGATCAGGACACCGTCCGCCCATAGGCTACGCGCTACTTCCCCGACCGTGTGGCCAGCTTCCAGGCGCGTGTTCTGGGCATCGTCCCAAACGGCAAGCTCTGGCTGATTGATTTGCAGCCAAAGACGCTTGGGGCACTGCCGCCAGACGATGATGCGCGATTTGGAAAGACCGATCATTTACAGCTCCGAGAGTGTCGATATGTTCATTATCAACACGGCTGCGACAAAATGAGTCGCAGCGATGGTCAGCTTAGTTTGGATGCGGTCGTTCGACCTGAGGCGTTTCATTGCTGGCCTGCAATATCATCGACCGCAGTTCGTCCGATAAGTGACCACGTACATAAAAGCGCAGGGTTTCGAACTTTTCCTTGATTTGTGCGATCCGCGGCCAGGACTCGATGGCGATTCCTTGTGAAATTATTGTGTCGATTTCGGCCTCACAAGCCTGGCTCAAGCGATCAACGATTGCAAACCACTCATCGCCACACTCGATGCCGCGCTGATCAAACGGTGCCGAGGCATCCTGGAAACGGTCTGCGGCATCAGAAACAATTCTAGGATCAAGGAGACGCATCCCCGGTTTGCGGAATAGCTTTGGATAGCGGTGGAACAGTACTTCTTGCAATTCGGTTTTCATGGCGCGGTGGCATCAATGAATCGGAAGATTGGCGCAGTCGAATATCCAAGCGCTTGAATACTTGATTATGCGCAGCCATGCGTCAAATTGAGTCGCGCGTAGGTAGCGACCAGCAGCATGCAGAGTACGCGCTTACGCATCCGGGCTGTCACATCTGTTGGCGCCAAAGCCAAATTGCCCAGCCTTGCCGATTTAGCATTGACCAGAAGTCGCTGTCGCAGACGCACGCCCGTTGATGGTTTGAGGCCGTTCTGAGGTGGCCAATCAGCCATCGGCACACTTGGACAAGTCTGATCAATCAGGTTCCGGCGCCAACATGCCAGGCCTAAAAAGTCGTCTTAAACCCCGTTTGTCTCAAAACCTCCTGACTTTTTGGGTGCCGGTTCAGAGGTTGGTCGTGGGCGTTTTTAGCGAGAAAGCTGTGAACCTTGGCGAACGGAAGTCTGTTGTTAAGTTGGTTTTGGGCAGTTGAGGAAGTCAGTTAGCGGCCAATATGTCAGCTTTTGACTCCCTCTTGGCTGATGCGGACGTAGGTAGGCGGAGGGAATCCCTCCCTGCACCCGCACCTATAAGCTGCCCATCTAATTTGCGATTTGTCAGATAATTGCATATACTTCTGACAAAGGAGTCGCCACCATGAGCCATCTTGCCGAAAATATTTTGTCTGCCGCCCGCGCCATGCCCGAGGGTGGTTTGCTGTCGCCCAAAGAATTTCTGCATCTGGGTTCGCGCGCTGCCGTGGACAAAACCCTGTCGCGATTGGCTCAGGAAGGCCAATTGATGCGCGTGAGTCGTGGTGCCTATGTCGCACCTTGCCAAGGCCGATTCGGCGCTCGCCCCCCCTCCACTGAGTCAGTGGTGCAGGCCATTGAAGCGAGTGGTGGTGAAACGGTCGTGGCCAATGGTGCGGCTGAAGCCAATGCGCTGGGCTTGACCACTCAGGTGCCGACGCGCGAAGTGTTTATTACCTCTGGCCCATCCCGCAAACTGCAACTGGGTAATCGTTGCGTTGAGCTCAAGCACGGCAATCGCTGGCAATTATTGCTGGGCAAACGTCCGGCTGGCATGGCGATTCGTGCGCTCGATTGGCTAGG
>CAIJKV010000297.1 GCA_903821335.1 uncultured beta proteobacterium | reverse complement strand
CGGGACGGTGGCGGTGCCGTAGGCCAGCGCGCCGATGGCCTGGGCGCCGCCAATACCAAAGACGCGGTCAACACCGCCAATGGCCGCAGCCGCCAGCACCATGGGGTTGCGATGGCCCCCGGGTGTCGGGGTGACCATGATGACCTCAGTCACGCCTGCCACTTTGGCGGGAATGGCGTTCATCAAGACCGAAGAAGGGTAAGCCGCTTTGCCCCCGGGCACGTACAGCCCAACCCGATCAAGGGGCGTGATCTGCTGGCCCAGGCGCGTGCCATCCGCCTCGGTGTACGACCAGCTTTCCTGACCCTGGTGCATGTGATAGCTGCGCACACGGTCGGCGGCGGCTTCCAGCGCGTTACGCTGGCCGGTGGGCAGCCCGGCGAGTGCGGCAAGCCATTCGTTGCGGGGAATCTCGAGCGCGGCGACGCTGTCTGCGGTCACACGGTCGAATTCACGCGTGTAGCGCAGCAGGGCGTCATCACCCTCGGTGCGGACGTGCTGCAGGATGCGCGCCGTCGTGGCCTCGATCGCTTCGTCCTGGTCGACGTCAACCATCAGCAGTCGGGTCAGTGTCGCGTCAAAGTCAGGATCGCGTGAATCCAGGCGGGATAGGGTAGCCATGATGGATGTTCCCTTCTGTTGGAAGGGTAAAAATGGTCAGGTGGACTCTAATCATGCCACAGACGGTTGACTGGCTCGTTCAAAGGCATCAAGCAGAGGCTGCAACTCGGCGTAGCGGGTCTTGAGCGCGGCCCGGTTGACGACCAGGCGCGACGAAATCGGCATGATGTCCTCAACCGCGACCAGATCATTGGCGCGCAAGGTATTGCCAGTCGACACCACGTCAACAATCGCATCGGCCAGGCCCACCAGCGGGGCCAGTTCCATCGAGCCGTAGAGCTTGATCAGGTCGACATACACGCCCTTTGCTGCGAAGTGCTCACGCGCGGCATGCACGAACTTTGTGGCAACGCGCAGACGATTACCCTGACGCACCGCTGCGGCATAGTCAAAACCGTTCTTGACCGCAACGGCCAGGCGACATTTGGCAATATTGAGGTCGATGGGCTGGTACAGCCCGCCGGGGTGCTCGGCGGCATGCTCGTTGAGGATGTCCTTGCCCGCGATGCCCAGGTCGGCAGCGCCGTATTCGACGTAGGTCGGCACGTCCGAGGCGCGCACAATAATCAGGCGCAACCCGGGGTTACTGGTGGCGATGATCAGCTTGCGCGATTCCTCGGGGTTTTCGGCGACATGCACGCCGGCAGCCTTGAGCAGGGGCAACGTCTCTTCAAAAATGCGCCCTTTGGACAGAGCCATGGTCAGGGGGCGCGTCAGCGCTTGTTCCGTGCTCATGCAGATTCCTTGCCTGTCAGGCGGTCAATATTGGCACCGAGCTCGCGCAGTTTATGTTCCATGCGCTCGTAGCCCCGGTCCAAATGATAAATCCGTTCGACGATGGTTTCACCGTCGGCAGCCAGGCCAGCGATCACCAGGCTGGCCGAGGCACGCAGGTCAGTCGCCATCACCGTTGCACCCGAAAGTTTGGGCACGCCACGGACAATCGCGGTATGGCCGTCGATGTCAATGTTGGCGCCCAGTCGCAGCATTTCCTGGACGTGCATGAAACGATTTTCAAAGATCGTTTCGACAATCACCGAGGTGCCTTCGGCCAGGGTATTGAGTGCCATCAGTTGCGCCTGCATGTCGGTGGCAAATCCCGGATATTCATGCGTGCGGATGTCGACCGCGCGGGGCCGACCGGCCATGCTGGCTTCGATCCAGTCGTCGCCGCAGGTTATTTGCAGGCCGGCTTCCTGCAACTTTGAAAGGGTCGCGCCCATGGTTTGCGGCGCCGCGCCGCGCAGCATGATCTTGCCACCCGCGGCACCCACTGCGCACAGGAAGCTGCCGGCTTCAATCCGGTCTGGAATGACGCGATGACTGGCACCGTGCAGCGTGGGCACACCCTCAATCACGATGCGATCCGTGCCATGGCCTGAAATGCGCGCGCCCATTTTGATCAGTAACTCTGCGAGATCGACGACCTCAGGTTCGCGTGCGGCGTTTTCGAGAACGGTCTGACCCTCGGCAAGCACGGCCGCCATCATCAGGTTTTCGGTACCCGTGACGGTCACCATGTCGGTGCGGATGACGGCCCCCTTGAGCCTGCTGGCACGCGCGACGACAAAGCCATGCTCAATGCGGATGTCGGCCCCCAGTGCTGCCAACCCCTGGATATGCTGGTCAACCGGGCGTTGCCCAATAGCACAGCCGCCGGGCAGGCTGACGCGAGCCTCGCCAAAGCGGGCCACAAGTGGCCCGAGCACCAGGATGGAGGCGCGCATGGTCTTGACCAGTTCGTACGGCGCTTCAAGCGCGCTGACCTGATCAGCCGTGATGCTGACACTG
>CAIJKV010000296.1 GCA_903821335.1 uncultured beta proteobacterium | reverse complement strand
GCGTCCCTGTTGCTCAAGCATAGCAGTGTCGCCACCTATGCGTTGGCAGATCCCCTGAAAATGGGGTGTCAGGTACTGTTCGGACTATCCGACGCTCAAGCCTGGAACGACGATTGCAAAGAAAAAAAGATAGCGCTCTGGAGACGTTCTCCGCGCGAATTTTTCCAGCGCGTCGGCACCGACTGGATGCGGACCGCTAACGCTGATCACTGGTTGATGCGGGCACAACGCGCCATCAATCCACCGCCGCGACGCACTCAGGCCGCAATCACCCCCCGGCTGCAAGACCGCGACGCCCCCTTCAAGCTGGCCGCGCAGGCTTTCTTTGATTTTTCCCCCGCGCAGCTCTGGGATGACGCCAGCTACGACACGACCGATCCGTTCTGGCGCCTGTCCCCCAGGGTTGGCGTCGAGCGGCTGGAAAAATTAGCGCTCGCCGATTTCCCGAACTTTTCAGCCACACGCTTGCAGCGCACGGTCGTGTTTCCCAGCCGGCAGTTGCCGGTTTTTGACGGCAAACAGGTCTTTGTCATCAAGGACATTCGTTTTGAAAACGAAGCCTCGTTCATCCGTTCTCACCACGGCAGGATCTGGCACGTGGCCAGGAAAAATATTGAAAAAGTCAATCCGCATTCGTCGGAACATGGGATTCGAGTCGACGAGGCCGATATCGTGATTGATAACGACGGATCGCTTGAGCAACTTGCCCGACAGGTGGAAAACGCCTGGCAGCAGCGGACCACCTGAACGATTGGATTAAATATTCTTTGTTGTCCTTTGATTTTAAGGTAACCTTAACCCGCTTCTTCGTAATCCTGTCCCATCGGAGTACCCATGGCCTCAGCTTTACTTGCCGGACTCACTATCCTGATCATTGGCGATAGCCATATGGTGCAAGTGCCTCTTGCTCCAACGACCTTTACTCTGATGGTCGCATTACACGACGACCTCCTCGGGCAAGGCGCAACGGTGCATTCAGTCGGTGTGTGCGGGTCCGTCCCCACAGACTGGGTCTCCAAGCCTGTTGCGGGCAAATGCGGTGGGTCCGAGCGTTCAGGCGACGCGCCGCTCAAGCAGGACGCCAAGACCACGCCAATCAAGACGCTGGTTGCTGCTGACAGCCCGGATTTGATTTTGGTGGTGATGGGCGATACCATGGCCGGGTATAAAACCGAGTTTCCGAAAGTCTGGTTCTGGCAGGAAATTACTAGCCTAGCCAAAGAAATTGCCTCAGCCAAGGTGGCCTGCGCCTGGATTGGCCCCGCCTGGGGAACCGAAGGCGGCCACTACGGCAAGACCTTTGTACGCGCCGAGCAGGTGTCTGCCACCCTATCAAAAGGCGTCGCACCCTGCACGTACATCGACTCACAAAAATTTAGCGCGCCTGGCGCCTGGCCGACGCTCGATGGGGTGCACTACACGGTCCAGGGGTACCAGACCTGGGCCGCAGCCATCACCAAAGCAGTCATCGACCTGCGCAAGGAAAAGAAACTAAAACCGTAGCGTCAGGCCGACGCCGATCGACGTGATGTCGATGTCTGATGCCGTTAGCAATGTCGATGTCCGATGCCGGTATCAATGTCGATGCCGATGCCGGTATCAATGTCGACGCCAACGCCGATGTCGGCCTCAACGTCCTCAGGGCTTGCGCCCGAGAATGTAAGTCGACACATTCTTGTTGTGTTCCGCCAGAGTCGTTGAAAAGGCACTGGTGCCATCGCCTTTCGAAACAAAATAATAAAAATCATGTTTTTCAGGTTGCAATGCCGCAGCCAGTGCCTGACGTCCAACGCTGGCGATTGGGCTGGGCGGCAAGCCACCGCGCGTATAGGTATTCCACGGTGTGTCGGTCTGCAAGTCGCGCTTGCGAATTTTGCCATCGTAGGCCGGACCCATGCCGTAGATCACG
>CAIJKV010000295.1 GCA_903821335.1 uncultured beta proteobacterium | reverse complement strand
TGGTGAAATTGCGTAGGTGCGTCGCTCATCGGGCTCAACACGCCCGGCTGCACGAACGATTTTGTCCAGTTGTCGTGTGCGGGCAATCTCGGTTTTGACGCCAAGCTTCTGTACTTTCTCGGTGCTGATACTGATCTGGTTGCCTGAAGTCGGTTCGCCATCCTCTTCACCCTCGTAGACAGCGATATAGTCCATGCCCATCGAGTCTTTCTTGGGTGTTGGGGACGTGTCGGCTAAGCCCATCGGGTTGCGGTAGTACAGTAATTTGCGCAGCTTTTTACCCAAGTTGTCCGACGAACCCGCTGATTGTGTTGCGCCACCTTGCTGTCCGCTTGATTGGTGGCCGACCCAGTAGCCGCCGCCCGCTGCAGTCAGAACCGTCAGGATTGCGAGAGCCAATATGCCTGGTTTCATAAAAATTCTCCGAGAATGCGTTCGATCTCTGCCAGGCGAATCTGTCCCTCAGCCTGTGCTCTGATCTGGTCCTGCTTGGCGATACGGATCTGTCGCTGCGCATCAAGTAGTGTCGCGAAATCGACGCGGCCGTTCTCGTAACCTGCCAGTGCCGATTTGAACGTCAGCTCAGACTGCGGCAGCAGGGTATTGGTTGCGAGCGCTTCGGTTTTGCGCGCTGCATCCAGCCCCGATATGTTTTCTGCCAGGTCTGCCAGCACCTGATTTGTCGTCGCCTGTCTGCGGGAGCGTGCGACCAGCACCATGGCTTCTGACTCGCGCTCCTGAGACCGCCTGGTTTCCTGCTGCAACGGAATGTTCAGACCCACCAGCACGTTCCACTGTTGAACCGAGTTCTGGAACTGATTGGGGGCGACGCCAAAGAAGAAGTCTGGATAGCGATTTTTATAGGTCAGTTCCCGGTTTTTCTCGGCACTCTCCAGGCGTGATTCTTCGATTGACAGTTGTGGGTTGTGCGCCCGCACCTGTTGCTCGAGGACGGCATAGCTCAGCTGTGTTGGCGGCGGTAAGGGTCGCAGCCTTTGCGGGGTAGACAAGGGCGCATTAGCCGGACGAGCCAGCAGCGCATTCAGGCGCGTATCCATTTTTTTACGTTCGTTTTCGAGCGTGATGAGTTCAGTTCGCATGCGAGTTTGCTCAACCTGCGCTCGAATCACATCTTGTTGGGCAGCAAGGTCGCGCGCGTAACGTGCCTGCGCGATCTTCTCGAGACGTCGCATCAGGTCAAGAATTTCTTCAGTCAGAATCTTGTTGCGCAACAGGTAATACCGTTGGGCATAGGTCGCTTTGATCCGCGTGGCGACATCGTTCCACGTCACCTGGGCACTCTTCTTGGCACTGTCTGCATCCAGTTCGGCGATTTCACGCCTGAGATCGCGTTTACCGAACCAGGGCACATCCTGCATGATTGTGTAACGTGCGCTGCCAACCAGACCAGGATTAAGGGTTGGGTTTTGCTGTCCTCCCTGGGTGATGTCCATCAACTCGACCAGCAACTTTGGGTCAGGCAGCGCGCCTGCCGGTTGAACGCGTTCGTAGGCGGCGACGGCCTCTTGTCTGCTGCCCGCGTATTCCGGGTTGCCATAGCGTGCGATGCTCAACAGGCTTTCTACGTCTGCACCAGGCACGTCCTGTGACTGAGCCGTCAAGCACCATGCCGTGGCCATTGCAGCACATAAAAATCTGTTGAAGCGGATGAGGATTTTCATTGTGGGTTCAATATTTTGGGATTCAAGCTACCTGGTCGACTGCAGGTCGGTCACGATCAGTTTTCCGCCTTCGTCAATCGCGGTAAATTTCACCGCATCGCCAGGCTGTACCTTTTGTAGCAAAGCGTCGTTCCTGACCAGAAACACCATGGTCATCGGTGGCATGCCGAGATTGATTATTTCGCCGTGCTGGATGGTGATTCGGCTTCGTTCATGATCAATTTTTTGCACGACGCCTTCAGTCATCTGGCTTGGACTGTTTTTATTTTTTTCAACAGATCCTTGTGTCACCATCTGAGCAACAGCGGGAACCGATGCCGTTGCCGTGAGAAGACCGAGCGCCGCAAGCGCCAAAAAGGCGCGCTTTAGAGATTGGGTACGTTTGAATAAAGGCATAAAACCCCCGAGCAATCACGATCAAATATCCGTGAGAAAACTCAGCGGACAGTCAAAATGGTCGCGACGTACTCAGAGGGTTGACTTGTGCGGAGATACGCACCCAACAGACACAACGAGCCGTCGCTATGCTGAGGTACGTTGAGGGGGACGATCGAGCCCACCCAGTGCAGGTGGCCGATGGGAAGAGGAAATGTAGAAAAAATCAGTACGATTTGCTGGCAGGACTGCGACAATAAGCATCACTTCTCCTGTTGCGGCAGATATTCCGCTGGAACAACAGTCGCTGTATTTTGGATGATTTTTGTGGACGTCCGAGTGAGGTGAACGGTGATCGTCGGTCGCAAAATGACTATGTGCAACCGTGTCCCTGTCGGTGGCTAGAAAGACATCCTTCTCAGGCGATGCCTGATGCATAAGGTGTTGGACGTGAGCGCCATGATCGTGACTTTCTACAACCGCAGCCTGTGCACGAACCGCTCCATGGCTAACGTCGCAGGCAAGCATCAGCGTAGCGGCGATTCCTTGAAAGGGAACGGTCACCAGCATCAGGCAAACCAACAAATAGCGCCATGAATATCTAGTCATGGTTCGATTCTACATCAGAGAAACTATGCAATGTAGAGCGATGTGTGGACTGGAGGTGTTCAGTTCACATCGATTGTTACTAGCCTATCGGGAAATACAGCACAAAGTGACCAAAACAAGTGATCGAACATGAAACCGCTGTTTTCAGCCGCTGTGTGTGATCAAAATCAATGCCACCGCCGGTCAGATGTTGGTGGTGCGGTTGCTCATGACTAATATCAAGCGTTGGAAGTCAAGGCACGACTGGAGGGATTCGCATATGCCCGAAACGGAATTTAAGACGTCTGACGTAACGGCTATCTCGTCTATTTCACGTTGGAAAAACCTGCTCTACCTTGGCGTTTTGATTTTATTAGTGGCTTTTTGCGACCCTAACGAGGGTTTCATTGCGATTCCGCTGGGATTCATCTTAAAGAACAAGCTGAATTTTGAGGCATACCAGCTTTCGGCTTTTCGCCTTGTCGCAGCGATTCCGCTCTACTTTTCTTTTGTCTTCGGCTTTGTCCACGACACATGGAATCCGCTCGGATTAAGGGACAGAGGATACTTGATCATTTTCAGCGTAATCAGCGTCGGCTTGTTTCTGTTTTTCGCATTTGCCCCGGTTACCTACCTGACCCTCTTGGCTGCAATCTTCTTATTAACCTGCGCCTACCTGTTTATTGACAGCGCCAAGTATGGCCTGAGTGCTACCCTCGCAAGGCAGCACGTCATGTCTGGCCAGGTCAGCGTGCTTTGGAGCGTGTTTACTGCGCTTCCCACGGTTGCTGCTCTTGTAATCGGTGGGCATGTCAGTGACGTTGTCGAGGAGATTGACGCGGACCAGGCGATCAAGAACCTATTTATCCTGGCGGCAGTGCTTGCCCTCATGCTTGCCATTTATGGGCTCTGGAAGCCAAGCAGCGTATTCGCGAGTATTCGCCCGGAATATCCCTCGAACGATCGAATCGCGGTCAAGCTGAAACGATTTATAACGCACTGGCCAATTTATCCGGCATTATTAATCTGGCTCTTATTCAAGTTCGCCCCCGGTGTATCCACTCCGCTCCAATATTATCTTCAAGACACGCTGAACGCTGCGGATCATTATTGGGGTGAATGGAACGCGATCTTCTATGCCTCACGCATTCCCATATATTTGCTGTATGCGATGCTTTGCAGGCGATTTCCCTTGAGGATTCTTATCTGGATTGGAACGCTTGTGACGATTCCGCAGTTTCTGCCGCTGCTGTTTGTAGATACCGTTACGTCGGCTTTGATCGCGGCCGCACTCATTGGAATAATGGGGGCGATCGCAAATGCAGCATATCTGGATTTAATTATTCGCTCCTGCCCAAATGGCCTCCAGGGAACGATGATTATGCTGGCAAGCGCACTGTATTATGTTTCAAACAGATTCGGCGACTTGTTGGGAGTACTTCTTTATTCTCACGGTGGTTTTGCAGCTTGCGTGACCGCGATAACCATAGTCTATTGCCTGATCGTCCCGGTTCTGCTCCTGGTTCCGAAGGAATTGACTGCATACGCGGATCTCGGTACTGCACCCAGATAATCGATCTGGCTAACGGTACGGGCAGGCGTTGCCGATCCAACTGCCCTGGTTCACGTGTACCCCGGCGGGGACAATCAGTTGCACATTACTTGACCTCTCGAAGACCAAGACAAAGTCCGAACCACCGAATTGGAAATAGCCAAGTTCTTCACCTTTGTGTACCGTAACGCCGACTTCGGCGGTAATCACAACTGAAGACACCTGGGCCATCCCGATCGGAAGGCAGGCAACCAGCCCGATTGGAGAGTCGAGCACGACCAGACCGCGGGTTTGCACAAATTGGTAGCCCGTTCCGTTTTGTGCGGCAAGGACGTTGACCTTCTGATTGTCGATGATCGTTTGTCCGACGGTGACATCGAGATACGCTTCACCCTGAATGATTTCTGCCTCGATCACCTTTCCCTGAACTGGTGCGTGCCAGCGGTGGTAATCGTACGTCGTCAGCCCGCCGTGGACAAAAATCCCACCCGCGAAACGGTCGGCATAACGGCTGTCCGCAAGGAGCTCATGGATCGACCATTCAAGCCCTTTTGAATTGATAATCCCGTCCTTTTCCTGCTCGACCAAAATCCTGGATTTGGAGTTGATCTGCCGTACCCCTGTCAGCGTGCAATCGGCCGGTGCGACGATCATATCGTGGTCCGTCAGTCCCGCGATGGGTCGCATACCAGGTTTTACATGCCGCGCGAAAAACTGATTAAAGGTCCGATAGGCGCGCCAATCCTCCTCGCCTGCGTGGCTCGAAGGCGGGGGCATATATTCATTCCAGTTGAACTTTGGATCGTCCTTGAATGTTTTTATATGCCTGGCCGAGTCGATTGTGTCGAGATAGCTTCCCCACTGCGTGGCGTATTTCACAATCCACTCCGACAGCGGAGTTAATGCGCATGCCGGATTTCCAGGTTCAATCTTATTTTGAAGTTCGCGCACCGGCGACTGGTTCAGAAAAAAATAGTACCTGATGAAGTGATCATACAGATTGCTTTTCAGCGCCATCGGATCCGAAGTAACCGGCGCCCAGTTGACCAATTCGTCGATGTACTCGAGGTAATCATTGAGCGTCCGGATATGGGCGATGGATGGAACCTTGTATGAAGCGGCTTTGGCGATCGCGGCGTCGAATTTATCCTTCCATCCATGCATTTCAATAAGAAGGATCAGCTCTTTAACGATGTTGTTCATTGATGAACCTTTCATTCAGTCCCTTT
>CAIJKV010000294.1 GCA_903821335.1 uncultured beta proteobacterium | reverse complement strand
TCGCTGCAATACCTCAAGAAACTGCCACTGGATCAGTTAAAAATAGACCAGTCATTTGTTAAGGACCTGGCTGTTGACAATAACGACCAGGTGATTGTCGAGACAATCATTGCGATGGCCAAGGCGCTACATCTGGACGTCATCGCGGAAGGCGTGGAAACATTGCAGCAAAAGCAGTTCCTGCTGGATCACGGATGTATCCACTTCCAGGGATATCTTTTTGGAAAACCTGTTCCCGTATCGGACTTTGAGGCAATGTTAAAGCGCTCCTGATATAGGTAAAAATGTAAGCGGCCTACGATTTTGTACTAAACTTTTCACCTACTGACCCGAGGGTTCGCACTGCACGTTGCGCCAGGGAGAGAAGGAACATGAGCACCACGATTGCGCCTCTGGCCGATGATGCAGCGTTCATCGAATCAGCTCTCGAGATGCGCCTGCTTCACAGTGCGCATGACCGAAAGCTTCGAAGCTTATGGATGACGCTCGGGGCATCTACCCTGATTGCCGCCTTTACTTGGGAGTTCCTTCCAGCCATTGACCTGGTTCTCTGGATCGCGAGCATTTGGTTCAGTGCGGGGCTGGGTTTTCTTGAAGTCTTGGCATTCAGACGCGCGGCGATTCAACCGCAGCAGGTCGGACGCTGGAAGGCAATATTCCTGTTTCAAGCTGCCATTGCCGGTATAAGCTGGACGCTTGGTCCTTGCCTGATGATCCAGGACGCGAGCGGAGCGGCACTGGCATTGTTTACCACTATTTTGGTTGCGGTTTGTACTGTTGCCACGATTTCGTTGGTGGAACAGCGTGCAGCGATGGTCTGCTTTGTCACGATCGCCCTGGTGCCACCGGCACTGCTTCTCGGTTACACCGGGGGTACGATGGAACGACTGGTGGCGCTGGCGCTGTTTGTCGGAATGGTGCTTGAGATCACGGTAGGGAGCCACCTGCATCAGTCGCTGAGAGACCTGATGGAAAGTGAGGGACGCACATCTGCCATCCTGGACACGGCATTAGATGCCTTTGTCGAAATTAACGCACAAGGCCAGATCACAGACTGGAACAGGCGCGCTGAGGCAATCTTTGGTTGGAAAAGAAACGAAATTGTTGGGCAAGGAATTGTTGAGACCATCATCCCGCAAGACGAGCGCGCGGTCTGCCGCCAGCAGCTCGCTGAATTTATCGCAAGCGCTGCGAAAATGCCTCCCACCCAAAAAACTGAACTGACTGCGATGAACAAGGATGGTGTTCGGTTTCCGGTAGCGCTGGCCATTTCAGCGCTACAGACCAGGCCTGAAAGGCGCTTCGCAGGCTTTATTTCGGACATTACCGAGCGCAAACAGGCAGAGGAAGCACTCGAGGAGAACCGCGAGAAGTACCGGGCCTTGAGCGAGGCTGCTTCAGAAGCGATTTTCATTTCGGAAAATGGCAGATGCATCGAGCAAAACAAACAGGCGCAAGAGATCTTTGGCTATTCCGATGCACAAGCCATTGGGAGGATGGGAACCGAGTGGATTGCCCCACAGGATCGTGAATTGGTATTGCAGCATATGCTGTGCGGTGTTGAGGTGCCGTACGAAGCGTTGGGCCTTCGCAAGGATGGCTCGACTTTTCCTGCGATGCTGCACGGCAGAATGATGCAGTACAAGGGCAGAACGGTCCGGGCGACGATCATGGGAGACCTGACAGACCGCAAACGAGCCGAAGAGGAGCAACGCATCGCGGCCACGGCTTTCGAATCTCAGCAGGGCATTATCATTACCGATGCGCAGAAAGTGATTGTGCGTGTCAACCATGCCTTTAGCCAGATCACTGGGTACGCCGCTGCTGAGGTGGTGGGCAGGACTGCGCGTATGCTCGACTCTGACCGCCATGATCGTGCGTTCTATGAGGACATGACGACAGCGCTTGAACGTAAAGGAATCTGGGACGGTGAAATCTGGAGTCGGCGCAAGAGCGGGGAGGTCTATCCAGAAAGGCGAGCCGTCAATGCGGTGACAAATCACGCAGGCGTGACCACCCATTATGTTTACATATTTAGTGACATCAGCGAACAGTTCCGCGCGCAGGCTGAAATTGATTCGCTGGCTTTCTACGATCCATTGACACGCTTGCCCAATCGCCGACGTTTCCTCGATCGGCTGGCTGAGGCGCTCGCAGTGAGTTCTCGCGGAACGCTAAACTACGCCCTGCTTCTCATCGATTTGGATAATTTCAAGATGCTCAACGACACCTTGGGCCATCAACAAGGTGATCTTGTCCTGGTGCAGGTGGCGCAAAGGCTTAAGACTTGTATTCGCGACGGCGATATGGTTGCGCGTCTGGGTGGAGACGAATTTGTCGTCTTGCTCCAAAATCTGAGCGAAGATGCAATCGAAGCCGCGACGCAGGCCGAGGCAGTGAGCAGCAAGATTTTGCAAAGCTTTGAGACAGATTTCAGACTCGACGCAGGCATGCACCACGGGGCCGCCAGCATCGGTGTCACGCTCTTTGGCGGCGACATGCCTGAGAGCAGCGAACAGCCGCTCAAGCAGGCGGAACTGGCGATGTTCAAGGCCAAAGCATCTGGCCGCGCGACGTTGCGATTCTTTGACATGAACATGCAGGCTGAGGTGACAACACGCTCAACGCTGGATGCCGATTTGCGAGAGGCAGTACAGCGGCAGCAATTTGAGTTGTACTACCAGCCGCAGGTGGTGGGGACTGGTCGCATCATTGGCGTTGAAGCATTGTTAAGGTGGAATCACCCAACGCGAGGCATGGTGTTACCCGCCGATTTTATTGCGCAAGCCGAGGAGAACGGACTGATCCTTCCCATCGGGCAGTGGGTGCTCGACCAGGCTTGTTCCCAGTTGGCAAAATGGGCCAATGAACCAGGATTTTCAAATTTGACGATCGCTGTGAACGTGAGTGTCCGTCAGTTTCAAAGCGTTGATTTTGCGGAAAGTGTGTTGGCGACCTTGGCACGCACGCATGCCAGACCAAGGCTGCTGAAGCTGGAATTAACCGAGAGTATGGTGGTCGATCACGTGGAGGATGTCATTGCAAGAATGGGCGTACTCAAAAGCAAGGGCGTCGGCTTTTCTCTGGACGATTTTGGTACAGGTTACTCGTCACTTTCGTACCTTAAGCGCTTGCCGCTGGACCAACTTAAGATCGACCAGAGTTTTGTACATAACATCGTTACCGATCCCAACGACGCTGCGATCGCAAAGATGGTGGTGGCGTTGGCTGAAAGCATGGGGCTTGCCGTCATTGCCGAAGGCGTCGAAATGCAAGCGCAAATTGACTACCTGGCGCACCTCGGATGTCACGCCTATCAGGGCTTTATGTTTAGCCGGCCGCTTGCGTTGAATGGGCTGCAAGCATTTGTTCTCGCGAACACCTAGGCACCGGATTTTGTCCAGCACATCGTTCGATACGCGGTTGAATCAAATCCGAGTGCTTCAGTCGGGAATCTCTGCGCGATTGCATAACATTAGGTTAATGTAAAAGGACCTATTATTATCGGGTGGCAGGATTTATTCACATGCTCTTCAAGGTTGACAGACCGATATGGCGTTTTCGAACTTATCCAGACTCAGGCCAGTCTCTCTGCCGCATGCTTCGCTTGAATTAAGCCGGTGCTTCGGTGAAGCACTCGATGGGATTGGAGAGGCTTTGTGCCTGTTCGATAGCGATGACAGATGTCTGTACTGGAATCGAACATTTTTGGTTTTGTTCCCAGAACATGCGGGACATATTTATGAAGGCGAACCTTATCGGGAAAATTTGCGTAGATTTTACGCATGCCGGCTCAAAGAACAGGAAATTCCGCTCATCGATTCCTATATTGATGCGGGCATCGCACGACACCGCGCGCAGACTCGGCCGTTCGTTTTCGAGCACCATGATCATCAAATTCTTGTGACGTCATCTCGGGTTGAGGATGGCGGCCGAATACGGATATGGCGCGCTGATAACGTACACCGAATTAATGATGGCGAAGTTCCTCTTAATCTTGCCGGGTGTGAGGCGCCTGCATCGGTCAAGCACATGCTTGATCAAATCCCTGACGGGTTAATGATGTGTGGTCTTGATGGCTGCATCAATTGGGTGAATAAGCCATTCGTCGACATGTATGGGTTGCCAGACAGAACAGTGGCTTTGGGCACAACGTTCGATTCGGTATTTCGGCTTGTGTGGTCCAATCCAAATACCAGCACAAATAGGGTGCTGTTTGAGACCGGGCTGGAAACACTGAGTGAAAATCTGCGTTTCGTCGGAGCGTCGTTTGAGTTGCCCTTGCCGGCAAATAAATTTGTGCGCATCATTGCCAGTCCAACGAGCGAACAAACAATCATTTATGCACACGTTGACATTACGGAATTCAAGCGACAGCAGCGGCTGTTGGCTGAAGCCGAATTAGCATCACGGCGCGAAAGTGAAAGAAC
>CAIJKV010000293.1 GCA_903821335.1 uncultured beta proteobacterium | reverse complement strand
TTGCGCGACTATGTCGAGGCCGCACGCGCGAGCCTGCTCCACGTGCCCGATGTCTCGAAGATCGAAGTGCTGGGCGCGCAGGACGAGCAAATCTACCTCGAGTTTTCAACTGAACGGCTGGCAGGCCTGCGCCTGGACCTTCCCACGATACTGGCCACGCTGCAGGCGCAGAACCTGGTTCGCCCCGCCGGTACCATCCAGACCGAAAATGAACGCGTGTTCCTGCGCGTCACGGGTGCGTTTGATTCCGAGCGCGATATCGAGGCGCTGACCCTCGTCGCCGGCGGCCGCCTGATCCGTCTCGGTGATATCGCCACCGTGCGGCGCGGCATCGTTGACCCGCCGCAGCCGATGTTTCGCGTCAACGGACAGCCGGCAATCGGCCTGGCGATCGCCATGCGCGATGCGGGCGATATTCTCGCACTCGGGCGCAACGTGCGCACCGTGATGGCCGACATCCGCGCCAATCTGCCGTACGGCATCGAACCGGTGCTGGTCGCCGACCAGGCAGTCACGGTGGACGTGGCAATCAACGATTTCATGACCTCGCTGTGGCAGGCCATCCTCATCATCCTGGTCTGCAGCTTTGTCAGCCTGGGGGTACGACCCGGGGCCGTGGTCGCGCTGGCCATACCGTTCACGCTGGCCATTGTGTTCGCGGTCATGGACATCGCGCATATCGATCTGCATCGCATCTCGCTGGGTGCGCTCATCATTGCGCTGACGCTGCTGGTTGATGATGCGATGACCACCGTCGACGCCATGATCCGCCGCCTCGGCGCAGGAGACACCAAGGACCAGGCGGCGACCTTTGCCTACCGCACGCTGGCCGCACCCATGCTCATCGGCACACTGGTCACCATCGCCAGCTTCGTGCCGATCGGTTTCGCCCAAAGCTCCGCAGGCGAGTACACCTTTTCGATCTTTTCTGTGGTTGGCATTTCGCTCATTGTCTCCTGGCTGGTCGCGGTGATCTTTGCGCCGCTCATCGGCAAGGCACTCCTGAAAGCGCCCAAACAAGTGGCGAACCCCAAGCCCAGCAAACTGTTGGCCGGCTACAGCGCCTTCCTGCGAGGCGCCATCCGCATGAAATGGCTGACGATCGGCCTGACGCTGGCCGCCTTCGTCCTGGCACTGTTCATGTCCCGCTTCATATCACAGCAGTTCTTCCCGGCCTCTGACCGGCCCGAGCTGACGGTCGACATGACGCTGCGACAGAACGCTTCGATCTATGCCACCGAGGCGCAGGCCAAACGTCTCGAAACGATTTTGAATGGTGATCCCGACGTGGATCACTACAGCACCTATGTCGGACGCGGCGCCATCCGCTTCATCCTGACGCTCAATGTGCAACTGGCCAACCCGTTCTTTGCCCAGTTCGTGATCGTCTCCAAGGACATCCTGGCGCGCGAGCGGCTGCAGGTCAAGCTCGAGAAGGTACTTTCTGAACAGTTCCCCGAGGTGGTTGCCCGCGTATCACCGCTTGAACTCGGGCCGCCGGTCGGGTGGCCGCTGCAGTATCGGGTCTCCGGGCCAGACAAGGACGCGGTACGCCAGATCGCGCTCGACCTGGCGGAGCTGCTTCGCACCGACTCGCGAACCCGCCTTGTCAACTACGACTGGATGGAGCCGGCGCGACAAATTCGCGTACGCGTCAACCAGGAAGAGGCGCGTCAGCTTGGCATCAGCTCAAGCACGCTGGCCAGCGTGCTCAACGCCGCGGTGACCGGTTCGACGGTCACCCAGGTGCGTGACGACATCTACCTCGTCAACGTGGTGGCGCGCGCGACGGACGAACAACGGGTGTCGTTCGCAACACTCAGTTCTCTGCAGGTGCCCACGCCAGGCGGTCATATGGTGCCGCTCAGCCAGTTCTCAACTTTTGTCACCGAGCAGGAGTTCCCGCTTGTCTGGCGGCGTGACCGCGTGCCCACGCTTACCGTGCGTGCCGACGTGACGCCTGGCGTGCTGCCAGACGCAGTGGTCGGCGCGCTGGCACCGAAGATTGCCGCGTTCGCGGCCAAATTGCCCAGGCACTACAAAATCGTCACGGGTGGGCTCTACGAAGAGAGCGCGGCGTCGAGCGCCTCGGTCTTCGCGGTAGTGCCGATCATGTTGCTGCTGATGCTGGCGATCATGATGGTCATGCTGGTGAGCTTTCGTCGACTGGCCATGGTCGTCTGCGTACTGCCGCTTGGGCTGATCGGCGTGGTGCTGGCGCTGTTGGTGTTCAACCAGCCGCTGGGCTTCGTGGCCATTCTTGGGGTACTGGCGCTGATCGGCATGATCGCCAAAAATGCCGTGATTCTGATTGTGCAGATTGAAACCGACCGCAGCGAAGGCAAGAGTGTTCTGGATGCCGTGCTCGCGTCGGCCACGTCGCGCATGCGGCCGATGTTCCTGACCGCACTGTCGACCGTGCTCGGTCTGATCCCGATCGCACCCACCGTGTTCTGGGGTCCCATGGCCTTCGCCATCATGGGCGGACTGCTGGTGGCCACGCTGCTGACGCTGGTGTTCCTGCCAACGCTTTACGTGGCAGTGTTCGGCCACGAAAAATTGCCATCGCCGGATCTCACGGCTCAAACTAACTGACCCGCACAAACGAGCCGATCGATGCCTGCACATTCAACGCCCACCGTGAACGCAGCCCCTCCTGCCTCAGACGTTGGACGGATCAGTCTACTGATCGTAGCCGAGCCACCGCGCGCATGAATACCCGTATCCACGATGCAACGACAGGCGGACTGGACACGCCACGCCGCAGTGCACTGATCCGCGGCGTGGCCTTTTTCATTCTCTGGATGGTACTGATGCAAAGTGTGAAAGTGGCCGATCTCGCGATCGGCGCCTTCGCGACCGCCTGCGCCACGTGGGTGAGCTTGCGACTGCTGGCGCCCGCGTCGGGCCGGCTGCGCCTGGGCAATTTGCTCATGCTCGTGCCCCACTTCCTGTGGCAGTCCGTTTGGGCCGGGATCGATGTGGCCGGCCGCGCGCTGGCCCCCCGCGTGAGGCTGCACCCTGGTTTCGTCCGTTTCCCGCTCGGCTTGCCTGTGGGCCTGGCACGCAACACGTTCACCACCATCACCAGCCTGTTGCCGGGTACGGTGCCCTGCGGCGAAGACGATGGCGTGCTTGTTTATCACTGTCTGGACACCACACAACCGGTGGTCGATCAGCTGTTGGAGGAAGAACGCCGACTGGCCGGGGCTGTGGTGCCGGGACGACGCTATGACTGAGTTCTTGCTTGTTTCAGCCCTGTTCGTGCTCGCAATGGTTGGGCTGGGGCTTCTGCGCATTCTGCGTGGGACAAGCGAAGCCGACAGCCTGATGGCGGCGCAATTGCTCGGCACGGGCGGTATCGCCGCCCTGCTGCTGCTTGGCGCAGCAACCGGCGTCACCGCAGTGGTCGATGTCGCCCTGACGCTGGCTTTATTGGCAGCGTTTGCCTCCTTTGCCTTTGTCAAAGCCAAAGACGCCAAGGCGGCGAGCGCCCATGCACAAGATGACACAGAGGGGTCCCGATGAGCGTGGCTCTCAATCTGTTTACGTGCATGGCAGTCGTCGCGGGGGCTTTTTTCTTCCTGGCCGGGACTGCGGGGCTACTGCGTTTCCCCGACTCGCTCACGCGGCTGCACGCCTTGACCAAGGCCGACAATCTTGGCCTGGGTCTGGTGGCGGTCGGCCTGCTTGCTCAGGTCGACAGTGTGGCGGCCGCACTCAAACTGATATGCATCTGGCTGCTCGTCCTGCTGTCGAGTGCGACCGTGTCTCAACTGATTGCGCGCAATGTGCGGCGCAACGTGCGGTGCAACACTACGCCCCCATGATCAACTTACTGATCCTTGGCCTGACGGCGCTGCTTCTTGGTCTGGCAGCCTGGACAGTCGTCGCGCGCGAGGCCTTTACTGCGGTCGTCAGCTTCATTGCCTACGGCCTGTTGCTGACGCTGGCCTGGGTGTATTTGCGTGGCATCGACGTCGCCTTGACCGAAGCGGCCATCGGCGCTGGCCTGACCGGCGCCCTGCTGATCAATGCGGCGGCCCGCCTGCGCAGCACCGAAGCAGCGGCGCGCGCTGAACGCCCGGCTGCTTCCTCGCGATGGCTTGCCGCGGGCGTGTCGGCCTGCGTCACGCTGGCTCTCGGCCTTTGTGTGCTGGCATTGCCAACCCCCGCACCGACCCTGGCGTACGACGTCGCGGCCAACATTGCCGCCACAGGCGTGGGCAATCCCATCACCGCGGTGCTGCTGGCGTTTCGCGCGATTGACACCTTGCTCGAAACCATCGTACTGCTACTGGTGCTCATCGGCGTCTGGTCGCTGACACCGGACTGCTACTGGGGTGGGCGTCCGGGTCTGCGGCAGCAGGTCGACCCAAATGGAATCCTGGCCTATACCGCCCGAGTGCTTGCGCCAATCGGGATCGTCGTCGGCATCTACATTTTCTGGGTCGGAGCCGACCATCCCGGTGGCAAGTTCCAGGGTGCGACGATTCTGGCTGCAATGTGGCTGCTGGTCATGATGGCAGGCTTGGTCCAGGCCCCGCCAATCAGCCGCACGTGGCTGCGCCTCGGGCTTATAGCCGGGCCATTGATGTTCATCGCGGTCGGCGTGGTTGGCGTCCTGACCGCTGGCGCGTTCCTCGCCTACCCGGAGGGGTTCGCCAAGCCTCTGATCGTACTGATCGAGCTCACCCTGATGCCCTCGCTCACACTGATCCTGGGGCTGCTGCTGGCTGGCGCGCCACAGCAGGCGGCTCAACCATGAACGCGGCAACCTTGTTCGGCCTGTGCGCGGCGGTGATCATTGGTCTGGGCTTGTTCGGTCTGATGGTCAATGCGCATCCGCTGCGCAAAATTCTTGCCTTCAATGTGATCGGCAGCGGCGTATTCCTGCTTTTTGGCGCCATCGCACACCGGGGAGCCGCCGCTGGCGTGGACGGCGACCCCGTGCCACAGGCCCTACTGATCACCGGCATCGTCGTGGCCTTTTCCGCCACCGCACTCGCGGTCGCCTTGCTGCTCAGACTATTCGAGGCAACAGGCTGCGTCACACTCTCCAACGAGACACCGACCCCGTCACAAGTTCAGTCGGGAGAGGGTTAGATGCCCCTGCCCACATTGATTCCTTCCTTGACGACCCCTGGCGGGTTGCTGCTGATGCTGGTGGTGCTGGTGCCATTCCTGGGTGTGCTGACCGGGTTGGTGCTCGGCGCTCGCCACATCCGGCTCGTCACGTTCGTGACGCTGGCAGTCGGGTCTGGAATCTGCGCAGCCATTGCCTGGACGCTGCTGCAATCGGGCGCCACGGTGGTGTACCTGCCGGGGGGCTGGGCGCCGCCGCTCGGCATTGCGCTGCGTGCCGACGGTTTGTCGCTG
>CAIJKV010000292.1 GCA_903821335.1 uncultured beta proteobacterium | reverse complement strand
CGTCTGAACAACATCACTACGCCTAACAACATCATGGGCGTTGCCTACAACGCGAAGGTTGTTTTCGGTCAGATTCTGTTTGATGAAAAAGACAGCGAAAACACGGTCACAGGTGTCGGCATCAATCGCGACCAAATTGCATCAACGATTGACTACGTCAGTTCGCAGCCTGGTGTCAAGGTGATCAACAATAGTTGGGGGAATATTTTCGTCAACAATGCCAACGTCCCTGTCACCATGGACGAGTTGATGCGTGACAGTCTGCCTGACGCCAGTTTTGAAGCACTCAAGCGCGCGCAAAGTCGCGGGATTGTCATCGTCATCGCGGCGGGAAACGATGGGATGCCATTTCCAACCCCACCGGCGACATTGCCCAGCGTTGACTCGACCGTGATGGAGCGGGGCGGCTGGATCGTTGTTGCCGCGACCACCAACCGGGGCATCAACCCAGCGACGAACCAGATCGAAATGGCGCGCACCGACCCCAATACCAATGTGGGTTCCTTTTATACAAATTTTTGCGGCGATGCGAAATACTATTGCATCAGCGCACCGGGTGGTCTGGATGTAGCCACCGTGCCGCAAGGCGATGGTGGCATCGCGGGTGCCAATGCCGTATCCAATACGGAGTACGACCGCGGTAACGGCACCTCTTACGCGGCGCCACTGGTCACAGGCGCTGTGGCACTGGTGGCCGAACAATTCCCGTGGATGACCAGCAAGAATCTCGGGGTCACCATCCTGACGACGGGCACCACCGCGGCCAACCCAAGTGACATCTGGGGACGTGGCCTGCTCGACGTCGGCAAAGCCATGAACGGCCCGGGCATTTTTGAGGAAGACTTCAATGCGAACGTCACGGCCGGGTATCGGTCAACGTTCGGCAATGACATTTCTGGCCAGGCAGGGCTGATCAAGGAGGGTGTCGGCACCTTGACCCTGACCGGTGCCAATACCTATGCCGGTGTGACCGATATCTTGAACGGTACACTGGCGTTGTCCGGTCGCGGTTCGATTGCGAACTCCTCGGCGGTGCGCAATGCCGGCATGTTTGACCTCAGCAACGCCAGCAGTATCGTGAACATCAGCAATACGTACACGCAAACTTCCACCGGCGTCTTGTTAATGGGAATTCGTCCCGGGCAGGGGCAGCAACTCGTCGTGGGCGGGGCCGCTTCCCTGGCAGGCACCCTCGCGGTGCTCGGCGCGCCTGGCACCTACGTCGCCGGACGGCAGACGCTGATCTCGGCCAATAGCATCGTCAGCACGTTTGATGCCTTTGACACGAACCTGAGCGCCTACACGCCCTACAAAACGTATGCAAGCTACGGCATCAACAACGTGTTCCTGAATATCGTGCGACCGTATGCGGATACTGTCCTTGAAAACGGCAATGCAGTGTCCAAAGGCGCGGCTCAGGTGCTGTACGACATCGCGGGCACCCAGGCGAGCATCAATGGCCTCATGGCACCCACGCTCAACGTGTTGAACAACTTAAACGGTCCTGCGCAGTCGGCTGCCATCAAACAGACGCTGCCGGTGCTCATGGGTGGCGCTTCGCAGGCAACCTACAACACGCAACGGGCATTCCAGCAAACTGTGATGGCGCGAATCGACAACCTTCGTGGGATGGATTCCGGTGAATTCTTTGTATCGGACCGCAATATCTGGATGAAGCCCTTTGGAAACATCACCAGTCAAAGTGGTCTGAACGATATTGCCGGCTACCGCGCCACGGGGGGCGGGCTGGCCATCGGGACGGACTACGCGCTGTCAGACATTGCGTCGATGGGCGGTGTCTTTGCCTATTCCTACAACGCGCTCAATGGCACTGATACTTCGCCCAGTACGCTGGGCATCAACGCCTTTCAGCTGGGGCTCTATGGCGCCTACGCCTTGTCATCGGACACCGATCTGAACTATCAGGTCGACCTGGGGTTGAACCAGAACCGTGAAACGCGCTCGATCGGGTTCATGAACGCCTCAGCCATGGCGAATTACAACAGCTACACCTCGCACGCCGGGATGGGTGTCAAGAAGGTCATTGCGGTGTCGCCTGACTTCAACGCTATCCCGCTGCTGAGGCTGGATTACGCCGCGATCAACGCGCAATCCTATACGGAGTCAGGTGCCGGCGTACTCAACCTCAATGTCCGGTCGCAAACATACCAGGAGTTGATGGTCACGGCAGGTCTGAAAGGTGATTATCAGGTCACGGAGCAGATCAAGCTCACCGCCAATGCGGGGGTCGGCTACAACACGCTGAATAGTCAGAACCAGGTGATCGCGTCGTACACCGGCGGGGGCAACACCTTCATGACACAGGGTTTTAGCGGGTCACCGTGGCTGTATTCGGCCGGAATCGGTGTAGTGGGGTACGCAAAAGACGGGATGGAACTCGGCGCGCGCTATGACGTCCAGGCAAGTCCTACAGGGTTCCTGAACCAGATGGCCTCAGTTAAACTCAGTATTCGGTATTAGTCAGTCGGCACCAGACAGTACCCTTTATATGTGAGTTCCCACCATGTTGAGTACGTACTTCAAAAAAGCACTCACCGCTTACTGTTTAAAAACAGGCCGCTTGCGTAAGCTTTATCGTTATGCGTGCAAACCTGATGGGTACGCCTGGGCAGAGTATTTGAAGCGACATGGCGGACTGTACGCGATGGGTGAAGGTTGCAGCATTCAGAGTAATGTTGAATTTACCGATCCCAACTACACGCGTCTTGGCAATAATGTCCACCTGTCGGGCTGCACCATTTATGGTCACGACGGCTGTGTCAACATGGTTAAGCAGGCGCTCAAGATCAACATCGACTCCGTTGGAAAGGTGGACATTCGCGATAATGTATTCATCGGTCACCAGGCGATCGTGATGCCAGGTGTCGACATCGGTCCCAATGCGATCGTCGCGGCCGGTTCCGTGGTCACCAAGAGTGTTCCACCGGGCGCTGTTGTTGGCGGCGTACCTGCCAAAGTCATAGGCAGCTTTGCAAAGTACGCTGAAAAACGACTTGCCGAGATGGAGAACTTGCCTTGGCGGGCGCACTCTCATATGCAGGGTCATTACGTCGGCCCGCCTGATGATTTGCTGCATTTAGCACGGACCAACTACTGGTTTGATCCTCCTTACCTGCACGAATAATTCACCAAAGCACAGTTCCAAGATGCCGCGCACTTCAACCCGTCAGACGGCAGCGCAACGTTGACAGTCACAAATTCCAGGACGGCTGAATTTTCATTTACCTTGGGGGTAAACGCTGGATGAATCCCAAGATACGCATCACCTTTGTTATGCCATGCGACGACCTGTCCGGCGGCAATCGTGTTGTCGCCATGTATGCCAAGCACCTGATGGCGCGCGGGCATCAGGTGCTTGTGGTGAACGCCGCCCGCCACCATCCAACGTTGATGGACAGACTGCGCATGCTGCGCAAGATGGATTCTGCTGCGTGGGCAATCGCGGTGAAATACCCACCTGGACATATTGAGTTGTCTGGTGTGCCTCAACGCGTACTGAAGCAACAGGGTGCCCTGACTGATGCGGATGTCCCGGATGCTGACGTGATTATCGCCACCTGGTGGGAAACCGTCGAATACGTCGCCCGTCTTTCTCCAGCAAAAGGAGCAAAGGTATATTTCATTCAACACTATGAAGTCTTCGACTATCTGCCGGTTGCGCGCGTCAAAGAGACATGGAAGTTGCCGTTCCATAAAATTGCCATTGCCCAGTGGCTGGCAGATGTTGCAGCAAAGGAATTTGGCGATCACGATGTTTCTGTTGTACCCAACAGTGTTGATTTGCAACACTTCCAGACGGCATCACGAGGTAAGCAAAAAACGCCAACTATCGGTTTTGTCTACTCACTGATCCCGTGGAAAGGCGTCGACATTGCATTGGAAGCCATTAAATTGGCGCAACAACAAGTACCTGCCTTGCAGGTGCTGGCGTTTGGCGCCTGGAAAGTATCGGAAAACTACCCGCTTCCGGAACAATGCAAATATGTGATGACGCCAGATCAGTCGACGATCCGGGACATTTACGCCTCGTGCGACGCTTGGCTGTTCGCCTCACGCAGTGAAGGGTGCGGGCTGCCTATCCTTGAAGCCATGGCATGCAGGACACCTGTGATAGGTGTTCCAAGCGGAGTCGCCCCAGAGTATCTTGCGGACCAGTGCGGCATTCTCGTCAAACCTGAGGACCCGCAGGACATGTCAGCGGCCATCGTGTCGGTATGCAATATGTCCGATTCAGACTGGCGATCAATGTCAGCGTCAGCCTACAAAAAAGTAAGTGCGTATGATTGGGATGATGCAACAACTCTTTTTGAAAATGCACTCTGCCATGCGATTTATAAAAAAAATGAAGTGTGATTCGTCGTTGAAACACATTTAAAAATACCAGGTTGGAAAAATGGTTACGCATCAAATGCCCGATCAGCAGACCAATGCCCCGGCGTCAAGCGAAACAGGCCTGAAGCCCATCACGACACATATGTTCTGGGCATATGGCGACCTGAGCAATCTCGAGAAAATCAGTGTCAATAGTTTTGTCGTGCAGGGATATGACGTTAATTTATGGACGTATGGAGAAATTAGTAATGCTCCGCCCGGTCTGACGGTCAAGAATGCGCGTGAGATTTATCCAGAAGACAGGGTATTTCTGAATAAGGCGAAATCCTATGCCAGCTTTGCAGATATGTTTCGTTATAAAGCGCTCAGCAGAATTGGCGGGCTGTATGCCGACACAGATGTCATTGCGCTAAAGGCTGCATCGACACTTCCGAATCAGCCATTTTTGGTGACCGAACGCTTGCCAAATGTGAAAGGGGTGAAAGGTTTTGTCAAAAGCATCGGAAAAAGGATTTTCGGTGAAAGTGTTCCCACGACTATTAATTGCAATGTGCTTTTCAATCCTTATCCGAGCGATGGAAATATTATTGACCTTGCCCACGTTTATAGCGAGCGATTCAGAAAAGATGACATTGTCTGGTCTGAGCTCGGGCCTGACCTGTTGACGGCATTCTCCAGAATTTACCCTTCGCATCATTTTGAAATTATGGAACCTGATTTCGCCAATCCGATCGATTATTGGGATTGTCCCCGGCTCTTGTTGGCACCCGCCCGTGACCTGCCTGAGCGCGCTCATTTCCTGCACTGCTTTAACATGACCTGGCGCCAGGCTGGTATTGATAAAAATGCAGAGTTTCCGTCAAGCAGTTTGATGGCCAAGTATGCAGAGATGTACCTATACTAGAATTTCCGAGTCAACTTGAAAAACGCCGTCACATGTAATGCTTAAACATCCAAACGGTTTGCTACTCGTTCTGTCGGTCTGCTTTAAAAGATCGGAGTCCGGTGAATTGATGCTAGAGAAGCAAACCTGCAACGGCATCGACCTGTGGGCGAAAAATTTTGACTTTGTCGTCGTGGCTTGCCCAATACTGAGCAGCGCTGATGGCGAAAAGACGTTGACGACAGTTGATTACGTTTGCGCGTCGCAGTTGAAATCATCAGATCGGGTCGAACTTGTGCCCTTGCCTTATGCATACCATGCGGTTGACTTCTTTTTACGCTTAGAGCCAACGCGCGAAATACTCGCGACAAAGATCCGGGAGTGTCGATACTTATGTTTTGCGATCGGCGGGTTGATTGGTGACTGGCCCACTGTCGCCGCCCTTGAGGCAATCCGGCAAATGCGACCTTATTCTGTCTGGACAGATCGTGTTGAGCACGTGGTCGTCAAAACATCCTACACAGACCGAAGCGGTGGAAGACGACTCTATCGATTTTTGCGCGATGGCGTTCTTTCGTCTCCCGTAATGAAACAAGTCCAGAAATACATCATTTCAAAATCCAGTCTAGGACTGTTTCATGGCGGCGAATGCTTGGCCGCCTACGGGAAATTTTGCAAAGCCCCGCATCTTGTCCACGACATACACCTGTCTGTGGCTGATCTGGTCTCTGACGGGCAGTTCGCCGCCAAGGTCGAAAGAAGTCGAACCGGTGCTCCGTTGCGCATTGTGTATGTGGGCAGGGCTTTGGGTATGAAGGGCCCATTTGACTGGATCGACGTATTGGACAAGCTCAAGGCTGCGGGTGTGAATGTTGAAGCGACCTGGCTGGGCGATGGGGATATGTTGACGAAGGCCCGTGCAGCGGTTGAGCGCCTGAATCTCAGTCAGAACGTTTTTTTTAAAGGGCATTGCAGCGACAGAGCTGTGGTGCTTGAGTCGATTCGATCTGCCGACATATTCTTGTTCTGTCACAAGACGCCAGAATCTCCCCGTTGCCTTGTCGAGGCATTGATGTCTGGTACCCCTATCGTTGGCTATGAAGGTCTTTACCAAGCGGACTTGCTTGGGAATCTGTCCTCGCAGCTCCTGACGCCCACGGACGACAGGGTGGCGTTGGCCGCTAAGATCACTGAACTGCACAAAAACAGGGAGCTGCTTTGTAGCGTGGCGGCTCAATGCAAAGTGTTAGGACAGTCTTTTTCGGATGAGGCTGTATTCAAGCACCGAAGCGATCTGATCAAGGAACATTTTAGGGACAGGGAATAATGCTTATACTTTTAGAGACAAGGAATAATTCTGATAATTTTTGAGACAAGGAATAATGCTGACAATTTTAGAGACAGAGAATATTGCTGATAATTTTTGAGATAAATAATAACGCTTATATTAGTCTGGCCAGTTCTCTAAGAAAGGCACGTGCTGAATCAAACATCGTGGCTGACTGAAGCGTTAGAAAGAAAATAATCGGATAAAAAATATAACCAAACCGGTCTTCAAAAGTTAATAAGTTATATTTTTCAATAAATTTGGCAATTGGCCGAAGCAGCGCCATGGCTACAATGCATCCGACGAGAGCTCCCACCAGGACGTCGCCCGGGAAATGCAGGCCAAGATAAATCCGCGTCAAACTGATGATTACCACGGCATGTAAATAAAAAATCAAACCAATAACTTTATTGATTTGAAACAGACATGTCGCGAATACAAAAAATAAAACGGCATGATCACTCGGAAATGAACTCATCCCGTCGGCGAATTGTGGGCTGAGAAATTCAACGAGCTTTGTTCCGATTGAGGCGTCGTGTATCGGTCGCAATCTGAAAGGAAGATTTAAGGCGAGAAGGCGACCAGCAAAAATGGCTATCACGGAAACCGCAAGCATCGCCAACAGGTTTTCCCTGTTTTGCTTGGTTTTTGGACTTTTATAAAACCACAACCCCCACCAAACCATCATGACAGGTATCCCTTTGAGGACATCCTTGTCTGCAAGGAAAAAAACAGCGGCATCGAACAATTTTGAGTTGCCGACATTGCCATTGACGAGATGGAATACAAAGTGATCAAAGGTGACTATATTCATTTAGATGATGGCGCTGTCAGACTGGAGTTTGCATTTCCATTTTTTGATGATCAACTGTAGCATAGGCGTTTTTGTGTGCTTAGCAGGTCAGTTTTAACCCGGTGCCAACAATGATTGCTCGTTACAAGATAGCGCTAATTAGCGGCCTGTTCATGTTGCTGGGGAGTTCAGCACATGCAGCGCCTGTTTTGGTGGTTGGCCACAAAAATCCAGATAGTGATTCGATTTTCGCTGCCATTTCATTGGCGTATCTTAAGTCGCAACAAGGCACCCCGGCCGTTGCCATTGCGCAAGGTCAACCGAATCCGGAAACTCAGTTTGTATTAGATTACTTTGGTTTACTGGCACCTTCTCTCGTACTCAAGGTTGCAGGCAATCAGGTCGTGCTTGTTGATCATAATAATTATGCTCAGGCACCCGAAGATATAAAAGAGGCAGAAATTGTAGGGATTGTTGACCACCATAATTTAGGTGGCATATCGACAGATGAACCTGTTGAAGTTTTGATTAAACCTGTTGGAAGCACGAACACCATCATTTGGCAACTGTATCAGCGTGCTGGCGTGGCGATTCCTTCCGCTATTGCAGGCGGAATGTTAAGTGCAATCTTCTCAGATACGCTGGTGTTCAGATCCCCATCCACTACAGATTTAGATCGAACAGCGGTAAAAAGCCTAGCTGCCATTGCCAATGTCAACGATATTCAAAAATATGGTCAGCAAATGTTTTTAGCTGGTGAGGCAGATTTGATCACTGCGCCGATCGTAAGCTTGCTTCAACGTGATTTTAAAAATTTTGATATGAGTGGGAACAAGGTAGGTGTTGCACAATTGACCGCTATGAGCGTTGACTTGCTTACAGACCGCAAAGATGATTATCTTGCTGAAATGCAAAAGCAACAAAAAGAACAAGGCTACAAATCACTGATATTGATGCTGACAGACATTCAATCTGAAGGCACAGAACTGTTGGTCGTTGGCGAGAATCAACTGGCAATTGGAAACGCATTGAATGTCAGCCTGAAAAATCATTCGGCCTGGGTGGCAGGCGTGATGAGTAGAAAAAGGCAGATTATTCCAGTGCTAGAAAAGGTTTTTGATCAACACGACAAGTGAAAACAACGCACCAGGCAACCCACCAATACTTGCCGGCCATGAGCGAGTCGACGTGTGCTGCGAGGTGCGGCTCCGATCCGATCCGATCCGGTCGGTCGGTCGGTCGTTCAGGGACGGATTACTTCAGGGTTGAGAGGATCTGGCGGATCTGTTCGGGCGTGTGTTCGCCGGCGAGCGACGTTCCCGGCAACAGATATTTGCCCATCGTGAGCGGTCCGATCAGCACTGGCTCGAGCCCGACCTCGCGCACGAGGTTCGACGCCAGTGCGATCGCCTTGG
>CAIJKV010000291.1 GCA_903821335.1 uncultured beta proteobacterium | reverse complement strand
GGCTTTCGGAACATCACCTCCAGCACCAAGCCCATCCAAAGCGTCGATGATCTGAAGGGATTCAAGATCCGGGTGCCGGTGACGCCGCTTTGGGTGGACGCCTTCAAGGCGCTGGGGGCCTCCGCGGTCGCCCTCAATCTGCCCGAGCTTTATTCCGCGCTGCAGACCAAGGTGGTCGATGGCCAGGAGAATCCGCTGGTCCAGATCAATGCCTTTCGCTTTTACGAAGTACAGAAGTACTGTTCGATGACTGGCCATGTGTGGGACGGCAACCTGGTCATTGCCAACGCCAAGAAGTGGAAAGCCCTTCCCAAGGAAGTGCAGGAAGTCATCACGCGCAATTTCAACGAGATGGCGGTCAAGCAAAGAGCCGACGTCTTCAAGATGAACAACGACTTGCGCGCCGAGATGAGCCAGAAGGGGCTGGTTTTCAATGACGTCGACTCCGAGCCATTCCGTCAGGCTCTGATCAAGTCTGGCTTCTACACCACCTGGAAAGAAAAGTATGGTCCCAAGGCCTGGGCGGCTCTTGAGCAGGCCACCGGCACGACCCTTGGGTGAACCGACTGTAACCAGTCGTTGGTGAACACGACCCGCCGCAGCGCCGTCCACAGGTGGGCGACGCTGCCTGGCTGGGCAGACGATATGCCGTCATGGATGCGCACAAGTGAGTAATCAGGGTTCGGACACGGTCGCGGCGGTCGAAGAAGTACGGCCTTTCAGCGCAAGTGCAATTTTCGGCAAGATCGACAACGGGATCGGGTTCGTCGTCGAGTGGCTGGTCATCGGGCTGGTGGTTTCAGACATTCTGGTGCTGCTGGCCGGGGTGATCGCCCGCTATGTCTTCAATCGTCCGCTTATCTGGTCAGATGAGCTGGCATCCGTATTGTTTCTGTGGCTTTCGATGCTGGGTGCGGTGGTCGCTCTGCGACGCGAAGAACACATGCGGATGACCGCCGTCGTCAGGTCTCTGCCCGAGGGCTGGCAGCGCTTCGCGCATAACCTGGCTCTTGCCGCCCTGGGCAGCTTTTTCGGCGTGCTGTTGGTGCCCTTCATCGACTTTGCCCGGGAAGAGACGTTGAACATCATGCCCGGGCTCAACCTGTCGAGCTTCTACCGGGTCGTCTCGCTGCCGGTTGCGGCAGGCCTCATGGCCTTGCTCGCCGTGCTGAGACTCTTTAAGAGCAATTCGCCTGGCCAAGCCTTGCAGCCACTGGTCGTTCTCGCCGTCTTTGCAGCACTCGGATTCTGGGCTCAGGAGTGGCTGCAAGACCTGCCGACCGAGGGGCAGTTGCTGATCTTCTTCGTCGGCGTCGTTGGCGTCCTGGTGGCCCTGGGCGTACCGATTGCGGTCTGTTTCGGCCTTGCTACGATTTCCTATCTGGTCTTCGCTGCGGATATCGACCTGTCAATCGTCGCCAACCGGCTCAACGAGGGCATGTCCTCCCTGATACTTCTGGCCGTGCCCCTGTTCATTTTCCTGGGGTTGCTTCTGGACGCAACCGGTCTGGCTCGCGTGATGGTGGGATTCCTCGCCAATCTTCTGGGCCACGTGCGGGGCGGGCTGTCCTACGTGCTGGTCGGTGCCATGTACCTGGTCTCAGGCATTTCGGGATCCAAGGCGGCAGACATGGCGGCGATCGTCCCCGTGCTGTTCCCCGAAATGATCAAACGCGGATCCAAGCGCGGCGATCTCGTTGCCCTGCTGGCCGCCACCGGTGCGCAGACCGAGACCGTGCCGCCCAGCATCGTGCTTTTGACCATCGGCGCAGTGTGCGGGGTGTCGATCAACGCACTGTTCACTGGTGGCCTGCTGCCCAGCGTCGTGCTTGGCATCATGCTGTGCCTGCTGGTTCGCTGGCGCTATCGCAACGAAGACCTCTCAGCTGTCAGACGCGCGACCAGAAAGGAGATCTGGAAGAGTTTGTTCGTGGCCATACCGGCACTGGCGCTGCCGTTCTTCATCCGTGCGGCTGTCGTCGGCGGTGTCGCCACCGCGACCGAGGTCTCGACCATCGGCATCGTTTACTGCCTGATCGCGGGTATCTTCTACGGCAGCCTGGAATGGTCCCGCATGAAGTCGCTGCTGATCGAAACCGCGTCGCTGTCCGCCGCCATCATGCTCATCATTGGTTGCGCCACGGCCATGTCCTGGTCGCTGACCCAGAGCGGCTTCTCGCGTCAACTCGCCGCCCAGATGGAGAGCCTGCCGGGTGGTGCGCCCACCTTCATGGCGGTTTCCGTCGTGCTCTTCATCGTGCTCGGCAGCGTGCTTGAGGGCATCCCGGCGATCGTTCTGTTCGGCCCGCTACTTTTTCCGATCGCCAGGGATCTCGGCATCCACGAGGTGCACTACGCGATCGTCGTCATCCTCTCAATGGGCGTCGGACTGTTCTGCCCGCCGGTGGGGGTCGGGTTCTATTTCAGTACCTC
>CAIJKV010000290.1 GCA_903821335.1 uncultured beta proteobacterium | reverse complement strand
CCGGCCAGACCGTCCTATTACGCGGGTGTGATCGATGGCGCGTCGCCCTACGGACGCGTCATGTATTCCGGGCAAAGCACGTTGCCGGTCTATGCAGCGGGGGCACCCAGGGTCGCGGCAGACGCTGGCCGACGGTCGCTGCCACGCAAGGAATGGGTCGCGGAATTCTTCAAGACGACAACCGGCCCGGTCGGTCATGGCTTGAACCTGGTGAATGTCGACCACCCCGACAGGGATGACGATGGTTTTGCCTGCTATAGCTTCGTGCCGAACTCAAAGGTACCTTTAAAGGTCATCGTCCTCGACGACACGCAGTCGGAAAACGACGGGTCCAAAGATATACACGGCCACGGCTACCTGGACGCGAGGCGCTGGGCATGGCTCAAGACTGAGCTGGCCAGGGGTCAGGTGGCCAACCAACTCATGGTCATCGCGGCGCACATCCCCATTGGTGTGTCGGCCATTGGCGAAGAAACAGAGTGGTGGCTGGGTGACAGCGGTACCCGTCCAGGTTTTGAAAATGCGGTCAACCTGACCGAGCTTGTCGAGACGCTTCAGGCCACGCCAAACTTGCTCCTGTGGGTATGCGGGCATCGTCACCTGAACGTCGTGAAAGCGTTTGTGTCGATGACGCCTGATCACCCGGAGCGGGGGTTCTGGCAGGTTGAGTGCTCCTCACTGCGGGATTTTCCGCAGCAGTTCAGGACCTTTGAGATTTATCTCAACAGTGACTACACAGTGTCTATCGTGACGATCAACGTCGATCCGGCCGTCGCCGCTGGAACGCCTGCGGCGAAATCACGCAGGCTTGCGATCGCCACGCAACAAATCATCCAGACAAATCTGCAACATAACAATCCCAACGGTGCCACCATCGCGGCGCTGGGAATCAAGTTGCCGACGATGGATCCGACTAGGCCTCAGTCCGATGATCCGAAGGCAACTGATCCCAGTATTCAATTTTTGGACCTGAGCCAGGCGAGTTTGCCTGTGCCCTATCATGCGTCGTACAACGCCGAGTTGTTCAAGCAACTCAGCCCCGAAATGGTGGCGGTGCTCAAGGCGCAGTTTCCGGCGATCTCCTGATTGCCTCTTCTACTTCCACAAAGGCATCCAGGATGTCTTGCTCAACGTGTCGCGGCTCGGACTGATAAGGTGACAAGTCAGAACCTGATGTTCACGCCCAACTGCGCCTGCCAAGCCTGACCTTGATCCGATGCATAGGCCGTCCCCGATACGTAACTCGAGACGGTCTTGTTGTCAGTCACGAGCAGCCCGAGGCTGAACTGCGCGACATTGGTCGCGGCGCTCAGTCCGTACGATGCGAAGGTCTCGCCCGGGGACATCTGTAGCTCGGCGTTGATGCCTCGCTGGGGCATGAACTCGCGAATCCATGCGGCGCGCGCGACAGGGCTGATGCTCCAGCCATTTTCCAGATCAATGCGGCGATCGAACTGCAGGCCCAGGCTGGCTGGCAGGGAAGTCGTCTGCTGCGCCTTGACGTTGGCCCCGAGGCTGACGTCACTGTTGCCGCCAGATTGTTGAGTCTCCGAGAATGCGGACTGCCACAGCCAGGTCGGCTCGATGGCAGCAAAGGGGGTCACGTTGATCAGCGGGGTCTGGACGCGATAGCCCAACTCCAGGCGGGCCGACAGCGTATCGATGTTGAAGCTCGCCTTCTGTTTGTCGTAAAGGTCGAACACGGTGACCGTCCGGTTCGTGGTGGTGCTGTTGCGTGCATAGGCCAGCGTGCCGGCGGCGTACAGGTCCTCATGCCGCGCGATACCGTAGATGCCGAGATTGACAGTACTGAGGTTGCCGGTGGTCGAGAGATCGGGAACGGAGAACGTGCTGTTGGAGCCGCCGATTGCAATGCCGACCAACGCCTGCGTGTTGATCTGGTAATTGGCGCCGACCTGCACGCTGGCACCCGCGCTGCTGATGCCGTAGTTGGTGCCGTCGCCCCGCAACAAGGCCGAGCCACCCTGCACGTTGACCCAGGCAGACGTACCGCCGGACTTGCTTGCGATCGTGGTTCCCAGCACCGGCAGGCCGATGAGCCAGTTTTGTGACTGCTGGCCAATACCCTGCACGAAAAGTGCGGCGTTAGAAAAAGCCACGTTTTGCGCGGCGACCAGGCCTTCGCCCGCCAGCGACGAGAGCGCGAGCTCGGTCTGCGCATCGGACGCGTTGAGATAGTCGTCCGCCGCGCTTGAGCTGCCGACGGCCTGGATAATCAGGCTTTTGGTCTCGGAATCGATCTGGCTCGAGGAGATTCTGGCATTTCTCACGAGCTGATTGATCACGGGGTTGGTTGCCGGCAGATTGTCGAGCGCCTTGCCCACGCCGGCGTCGGTCGGATTGTTCGCAACGGACTCAAATGGCTGGCCGTTGCGCGCCAGGGTGACGTCAATCGCTGTACTGCCATAGATTGCGGTCGACGTGAGAAAGGCAAGCGTCGAGGACACAGTCGAAAACGTGCCGCTGCGACTTGCCGCAGTGAGGACTGTGTACGTCAAGCCGGTCGCGGGCTGCTGGCCAGTAATGCTGCCAATCAACAGGTTGCCGCCCAGCGTCGCAGAACCCGTCACGTCAAGCACAGAGGAATGCGTCGCGCTCAGACGTGAAAACAGGGTGCCCCCGGCCTGCTGGATGAAATTGCCGTTGATCGTGAGTGTGGCCGTCGCAGCCGCGGAACCCGGGGCGATGATGCCTCCCGTTTGCACCACGCCGTTGGTTGCGGCAAGCGACCCGGTGCCCGATAACAGCCCCCCCGCAACCACAATCCGGGACAACACGGATGAGGTCCCGGCCAACAGCCCTCCCGAAACCTCGACGGTGCCTTTGTTGATCGTCGTGTCAAGCACAGTCGAAAGCGTCTGACCCGCGTTGACAGTCAACGCAGCCTGCGCATTATCGACTGTCAGCTTGTCAATGGTCGGGCTCATATTGACGGTCAGCGTCGTCGGCGTATTGACTGTCACCTCGAAGTAGCGCCCTAGCGCCCCTTTCGCGATATTGCCATCTTTGTTGTTCGGCACCTCGCCCGTCGACCACGCGGCGGTCGCGTTCCAGTTGTACGTGCCTTGCTTGCTGGTCAGGCTCTGCAGGGGGTTGTTCAATGTCAACCAATTGCTGTAGTCGGCGATCCAGGTCCACACGTCGGTCGATCCGTACCCCGACGGTCCACCCATGACGGTGCCGATCTGAATCCATTGAGATCCGACTTGTACGAACAGCGGCCCGCCGCTGTCGCCATGGTCGGGCTGCCCCTGCAACGCGGGTGCACTCTTATTGACAAGCGGATCACTGAACACCGCCGTCATCACCCGGGGCGTTGCTCCATCCGCATTCGCGCCAACCGTTGCGAGGGTCGTGACGGCGACCCGCCGCTTGCCATCGTTCCATCCGGGCAGGTTCGTTGTCCTGACCTCCTTGCCCGTCACCGGATCGATAATCGTGCGTCGGTCGCCCGGCTGTGTGCCGGTTCCCGCGACGCCGTAACCCACAATCGTCGCGACCTGCCCCACAAGCGTCGAGGGGTTGGGGAAATCCGCAGACACCGCGAGCCGCGCGGGAGCCAGAGCGGTGACAGGCTGGGCAAGTGTCAACAGCGCGACGTCATAATTGCTGGCCGAGCCCTTGTACTGCGCATTCGCCATGGCGCCGCTGAGATTGCGGTCGTTGACTGTGCTGACATTCTCTGGATTGTTCGAAAACTTCGCGGTGCCATTTGTCGCGCCAGGTAAACAGTGCGCGGCGGTGAGGATCGTCCGGGAATTGATCAGCGTGCCGGTGCAACCCTGCCCGCTACCCGCATCGTTATACAGCCCAAGCGAGGCCACGCCCGGCCATGCATTGGCTGAATCAAAAAATTTCGCCAGATCGTTCGAATAGTTGTTCTTGAGGTACGGATCGTTGACGTTAACAGCCAGCACCGCGGTTGAAAAAACAACCGCGAACCACAATACTAAATGCCACGCAACCTTCCGCATGTTTTTCTACACAGGTGGGCAACCTACCTTCATTACCTTCATTACCTTCATTACCTTCATTACCTTCATGTTAGACCATGACTGATGCTTTGACTCTGAGCTTGAATTGAGCACTTGACGAACGACGCTTAGCCATGGAATTGGTAGTGGGCTGTGCGTGGTGCAGCCAGGCATCGCTACACAACAATCCTGCTGCGTCGCGTTGCGCCGCCTCACTGCCCGAAGCACATCACACGATTGCGACCGGCCCGTTTGGCTGCATAAAGCATCTCGTCCGCTTTAAGCACACACGCATCTTCATCATCATCTTCCGGGCTGGCTGTAGCCGCACCAATGCTGACGGTAAGCGTGTCACCGGACGGACTCTCCATCGCCTCCACTGAACGTCTGATTTTTTCAGCAATCAATCTAGCTTCATCAATACCGGTCGCTGGCAGCAGGACAAGAAATTCCTCACCGCCAATGCGCGCAACAAAGTCACTTTCTCGCACGGCATGCTGCAGTTCGTCAGCCAGTCGGCGCAGCACCCGATCGCCCATCGCGTGGCCATGCGCATCATTGATTAATTTGAACAAGTCGATATCCAAAACCAGTACTGCATAAACGACACGCAAACGCTTCAGATTGAGGAAACTATTCTTTAAACGTTCGTTGCTTAACATCCGATTTGGCAACATCGTCATCGTGTCATGCGTTGCCATATAGTATGTTCTTTCACTTTCGCGCCGTGATGCTAATTCGGCTTCAGCCAACAGCCGCTGCTGTCGCTTGAATTCCGTAATGTCAACGTGT